>CAYQTH010000024.1:0-15769 GCA_964420415.1 uncultured Macromonas sp.
CCGGACTGTTAATCCGTAGGTCCCTGGTTCGAGCCCAGGTCGGGGAGCCAAAATTAGGTTGCAAAACCAAGCACTTAGCCCAGCCCTTACCGGCTGGGCTTTTGCTTTTTAGGGGCCGTGTCAGCAGCTACTCAGCCCCAGCCGCGCATTCACCCCATAGCACCCCACAGCGGCCAGCCTCAGCAAACGCGGTGCAGCGCCCCGCACGCATGCGATCGCCGTACCCTATTGAGCCGGGGTCATTAGCGGCCTGTGCCGCCCCGTAGCGCCGCCAGCCCTGCAATCCCACAAACGACAAGCCCTGTCCGGAGAAAAAAAGGGGCAAGCTGCCCCCTTTCTTGATGTTGAAATGCTTTAAAACAGCCTCATGTCACGTGGCAAGGATCACCGACTTTTGCCGTTGAAACTCTTCTTCTGTCAGGACGCCATCAGCACGCAGTTTGGCCAGCTTGACCAGTTCATCCGCCACAGAAACAGACGAATCACTTGGAACGCTGGGCCGTGCTTCAGAAATGGCCCTGATCGCCTCCAACTGGCGCTCATGCTCCTCTCGACGCAGTTGCTCATGTCGTTCGTCTGCAGCCTTCTTTGCCGCAGTCTCTGCCGCCACTTTATGCAGGTCAGGCATCACCAACACAATCACAAATCCGATGATGGGTGAGAGCAAAACCGAAACCAAGAAGAACCCGAAACCGCTGCGTCCGCGTGAGTCAGCAAAGAACGCCACCAACACAGCAAGAGCAAGCCAGACAAGAACGATACCCATGAGACCTCCCAATTGATAATTTGGGACATCATAAACAACGTAGTTAGAAAGACGCAGTGAAAACGAACCGACTCAAGCCCTGCTGGCCTTTGCAAGGGGGTAGTTCGTAGTGGTTTGTGGTCGAGCAATCAAAACGACCCTGGTTCGTAGTGACTTTTCTACGGGGAGCCAACCAATCCTGGCAGCAGCTAAAAAGGCTTTCTTACGAAAGCCTTTTTCGTTCCTACAGCCAACTTCCCCCCATAACATCGCGGGCCAATGTTGTCAGCGTGACCAGGCATCGCCGAACGCCTGCTGAACGGTTTGCACCTCGCCGCAATACCGGGCCGAATAACCCGGCAACGCATTGATCGCCGTTTTGAATTCGTGGCTGCGCATGGCAGCCAGCACCGATTGCAGCGCAGGTGTTTCCAGTTGGGCCTGGTGGGTGAGCAGGAAATACCGTTCGCTGGCCAACGGAATGAAGTCGAGGTGAAATTGCCGACTGGGTGTTTCGACCCCAAAGCCCACATCTGCCATGCCACTGGCCACGTAAGCCGCCACGGCCGCATGGGTGAATTCACAATGGCTGCCAGCCGACAAATCATCCAGCCGCAAACCAGCCCGTTCCAGCAGCGCTTCCAGCAAAAAACGGGTGCCGGAACTGGGCTGGCGGTTCACAAACCGCACCCCAGGCTGGGTGAGGTCGGTGACGCCGCCAATGTTCAACGGGTTGCCAGGCGCCACCATCAACCCCTGGCGGCGTGTGGCCACGTGGATGAGGCGGCTGTGCCGGGCATCCAGCCAGCGGGCATAGTGGGCCAGGGCACGGGCTTCGAAATCACCCAGCGGCACATGGAAACCCGCCACATCGCACTGCCCCGTGTGCAGCGCCGCCACCGCTTCCTGGCTGCCTACATATTTGCGCTCCACGCCATGCCCTTGCTGCAGCAAGGTTTCGATGAGCTTTTCGATCGCAAAACCGTGGCTGGCATGCACCCGCAAGACCTCACGACGAGGTTGCATGATGCGGCTGAGCTCACCTTCCAGTTCCGACGACAGGGTTTCCAGCATCGGTGTCAGGCGTGCAGCAATGCGGTGTCCGGCCCAGACCAGCTTTTCGCCCAACGGCGTCAGGCTGGACCCTTTGCCCCGCGTCATGTTGAGCAGCGCCTGCCCCAGTTGCGCTTCCCCCGCCCGGACCAGGTTCCAGGCATGGCGGTAAGACGCCCCCGTGACCTTGCAAGCCGCAGCCAGTGAACCATGGCTTTGCACATCGCGCAGCAAATCCAGCAACCGGGGCGGCAGGTTGCCTCCTTTGCGGTCGCTGATCGTCCACTGGGGGGTGATGGAAACTTTAGGCATATGGGCTGCTTCAGGTTGAAGACTCTGCGTTCATTTTATGCTTTTCACAGCATATTAAACATGTCGCAAAGCACCATATGCGGTACCCATCCTATTGCTCAATACAGCAACACACAGTAGAGTCCATCTTATGCTGAACAAGCATAATCTACCCTTTCAGATCTGCCAGCCAATGTGCTGGACCTGCACTTGATCACCCGCCAGTGCACTCTTGAAACTGTGGCTCAATGAAGCAACGCAACCCATCTTCTTTTATGGTTCCGCATTTGGTGGAACACGCCCCGTGTCAGCGGCTGCTTGAGCGGCACCGCCGCACACCCGGCGGACTGCTGCCCCTGTTGCACGACGTGCAGGACGAGGTGGGCTACATCCCGCCCGAATGGGTGCCCGAAATCGGACGTGCCTTCAACCTGTCACGCGCCGAAGTGCACGGCGTCATCACCTATTACCACCACTTCCGCAGCGCACCGGCGGGCAAGCACGTGCTGCAAATCTGCCGCGCCGAATCGTGCAAGGCCTGTGGCAGCGACGCCCTGCTGGCCATTGCCGAACGCGTGCTGGGCTGCCGGGAACACGGCACCTCGCCCAGCGGTGCCGTGACGCTGGAGCCGGTGTACTGCCTGGGGTTGTGTGCGATGTCGCCCGCCATTCAGTTGGACGACCAGCCTCACGCACGGATGAACGAACACAAGCTGCAGCAACTGCTGCAAACACTGGAGAACGCACCATGAACACCATCAAGGTGTTTGTGCCCTGCGACAGCGCGGCCCTTGCGGTCGGTGCCGATCAGGTTGCGGTCGCCATCCAGACCGAAGCCTCCCGCCGTGGTTTGAACGTGGACATGGTGCGCAATGGGTCGCGCGGCCTGTTCTGGCTGGAACCCTTGGTGGAAGTGCAGACCCCGCAAGGACGCATGGCCTACGGGCCGGTCGCCCCGGAAGATGTGGACAGCTTGTTCGAAGCAGGTTTCCTGCAAGGCAACGCCCATCCGCTGTGCCAAGGGCTGACCGAGGCGATCCCTTACCTGGCGCGCCAGGAGCGCCTCACGTTCGCCCGCATGGGCGTGACCGACCCGTTGAGCCTGGCCGACTACGAAGCACACGGCGGCTGGGCCGGGCTCAAACAAGCTGCCATCATGCCCCCCGCACAAGTGGTGCAGGCCGTGCTGGATTCGGGCCTGCGCGGCCGTGGCGGCGCAGCATTCCCGGCAGGTATCAAATGGAAAACCGTGGCGCAGGCCGAGGCAGCCCAGAAATACGTGGTCTGCAACGCCGATGAAGGCGACTCGGGTACCTTCTCAGACCGCATGACGATGGAGGGCGACCCCTACATGCTGATCGAAGGCATGGCCATTGCCGGGCTGGCCGTGGGTGCCACCGCAGGCTATGTCTACATCCGCTCCGAATACCCGCACGCCGTCGCCACCCTGCGTGAAGCCATTACCCGCGCCACCGCTGCTGGCTGGCTGGGTGCCAATGCGGCCGGCAGCGGCCGGGCGTTCGACCTGGAAGTGCGCAAGGCGGCCGGGGCCTATGTGTGCGGCGAAGAAACCGCCATGCTCGAAAGCATTGAAGGCAAGCGTGGCATTGTGCGCGCCAAGCCGCCGCTGCCCGCGCTGCAGGGGCTGTTTGGCCTGCCCACGGTCATCAACAACGTCATCACACTGGCCAGCGTGCCGCTCATCCTGTCCAAGGGGGCAGCCCACTACCGCGAGTTCGGCGTGGGCCGTTCACAAGGCACCCTGCCTTTCCAACTGGCAGGCAACATCCGCCACGGCGGCCTAGTCGAAAAAGCCTTTGGCCTGACACTGCGCGAGCTGCTGTACGACTTCGGGGGCGGCAGCCGCAGCGGGCGCCCCATCAAGGCGGTGCAGATTGGCGGCCCGCTGGGTGCCTACGTGCCGGAATCGCAATGGGATGTGCCTTTGGACTACGAAGCCTACACCGCCAACGGCGCAGTGCTGGGCCACGGCGGCATTGTGGTGCACGATGACACCGCCAACATGGCTGAACTGGCCCGTTACGCGATGGAGTTCTGCGCGCTGGAAAGCTGTGGCAAATGCACCCCATGCCGCATCGGCTCCACCCGCGGGGTGGAAGTCATCGACCGCATCCGCCGCAACGAAAACCGCGAGCAGCAAGTGACCTTGCTGCGCAGCCTGTGCGACACCATGCTCAACGGCAGCCTGTGTGCCATGGGCGGCATGACGCCCTACCCGGTGCTGTCGGCACTGAACCACTACGGCGAGGACTTCGGCCTGCCCGCCCCAGCCTCCACCGCCGACCGCACGCCCACTTGAGGCACAGGATGTTGCCATGTTGAACCACGACGAAATCGATTACGGAACACCGGCCAGCACCTCTGCCGAACAGGTGCAGTTGCACATTGACGGCTACGCCGTGCAAGTCCCAAAAGGCACGTCACTGATGCGCGCCGCCGTGCAAGCCGGTGTCCAGGTGCCCAAGCTGTGCGCCACCGACAGCCTGGACCCCTTCGGCTCCTGCCGCCTGTGCCTGGTCGAAATCGAAGGCCGCAAAGGCTTTCCGGCCTCTTGCACCACCCCGGCCGAAAACGGCATGGTCGTGCGCACGCAAACATCCCGGTTGCAGGAACTGCGCAAGGGCGTGATGGAGCTCTACATCAGCGACCACCCGCTCGATTGCCTCACTTGCAGCGCCAATGGCAACTGCGAACTGCAGACACAGGCAGGCGTGGTAGGGCTGCGCAACGTGCGCTATGGTGTCGGCGCCCAGGCGGGGGCTCACCACTGCGATCTGCCCAAAGACGAATCCAACCCCTATTTCACCTACGACCCGAGCAAGTGCATCGTCTGCAACCGCTGCGTGCGCGCCTGTGAGGAAACGCAGGGCACTTTCGCGTTGACGATTTCGGGCCGGGGTTTCGAAAGCCGTGTCTCGCCGGGCCAAAGCCAGCCTTTCATGGAAAGCGACTGCGTGTCCTGCGGCGCGTGCGTGCAGGCCTGCCCCACAGCCACGCTGCAGGAAAAATCGGTCATCGAGCTGGGCCAGCCAGAGCACAGCATCATCACCACCTGTGCCTACTGCGGTGTGGGTTGCGGCTTCAAGGCCGAAATGAAAGGCACGACCGTTGTGCGCATGACGCCGTGGAAAGATGGCAAGGCCAACGAAGGGCACTCCTGTGTCAAGGGACGTTTTGCCTTCGGCTATGCCACGCACAAAGACCGCATCACCCAGCCCATGGTGCGCGACCACATCACCGACCCCTGGCGCACCGTGAGCTGGGACGAAGCCTTCCGCTTCGCTGCCGACAAATTCAAAGCCATCCAGGCCAAGCACGGCAAGGATGCGGTCGGCGGCATCACCTCCAGCCGCTGCACCAACGAAGAAACCTACCTGGTGCAAAAACTGGTGCGGGCAGCCTTCGGCACCAACAACGTCGACACCTGCGCGCGCGTTTGCCACTCGCCCACTGGCTACGGGCTGGGCCAGTCGCTGGGCACCTCGGCGGGTACGCAAACCTTCAAATCGGTCGAACAGGCAGACGTGATCATGGTCATCGGCGCCAACCCGACCGATGCCCACCCGGTGTTCGCCTCGCGCATGAAGAAACGCCTGCGCCAGGGCGCCAAACTGATCGTGATTGACCCGCGCCGCATTGAACTGGTGCAGTCACCCCACATCCGCGCCGAACACCATTTGGCGCTCAAACCGGGCACCAACGTGGCCATGATCACAGCGCTTGCGCACGTGGTGGTGACCGAAGGTTTGCTGGCACAGGACTACGTGAACGAGCGCTGCGACGGCCAGAGCCTGCGCGACTGGTGCGCGTTTGTGGCCCACCCCGAAAACTCCCCTGAAGCCTTCGAGGCTGTCACCGGCGTGCCTGCGGCCGACGTTCGCGCCGCCGCACGCCTGTACGCCAGCGGCCCCAACTCCGCCATTTACTACGGCCTGGGTGTGACCGAACATGCCCAAGGCTCCACCATGGTGCTCGGCATTGCCAACCTGGCCATGGCCTGCGGCATGGTAGGGCGCGAGGGCGTGGGCATCAATCCGCTGCGCGGCCAGAACAACGTGCAAGGCAGTTGCGACATGGGCAGCTTCCCGCACGAACTGCCGGGCTACCGCCACATTTCCGACACCACCACGCGCAGCCAGTTCGAAGGCGCCTGGGGCGTGACGTTGAGCCCCGAGCCGGGTCTGCGCATCCCCAACATGTTCGAGGCCGCACTCGACGGCAGCTTCAAAGGCCTGTACTGCCAGGGCGAGGACATCGTGCAGTCCGACCCCAACACACAGCACGTCACTGCAGCGCTGTCGGCCATGGAATGCATCGTGGTACAGGACATTTTCCTGAATGAAACGGCAAAATTCGCCCACGTGCTGCTGCCGGGCAGTTCGTTCCTGGAAAAAGACGGCACCTTCACCAATGCCGAGCGCCGCATCAGCCGCGTGCGCCAGGCCATGCCGCCCCTGGCAGGGCTGGCCGACTGGGAAGTGACCCAGCGCTTCGCGCAAGCGCTCGGTTACGACATGCACTACGGACATCCATCGCAAATCATGGACGAGATTGCCGCCCTCACCCCCAGTTTTGCGGGCGTGAATTACGACAAGCTGGACCGCCTGGGCAGTGTGCAATGGCCGTGCAACGACAGCACGGAAGAAGCCGGTACGTCCACCATGCATATCGACCGCTTTGTGCGCGGCAAGGGGCGTTTCTTCATCACCCAATACGTGCCCAGCGACGAAAAGGTCACACCCAAATTCCCGCTGCTGCTCACCACGGGGCGTATCCTGTCGCAGTACAACGTGGGCGCGCAAACACGCCGCACACCCAATTCCCTGTGGCATGAAGAAGACCGGCTGGAAATCCACCCCCACGATGCCGAATTGCGCGGCATCCAGCATGGCGACTGGGTCGGCATCGAAAGCCGGGCCGGGCGCACCGTGCTGCGGGCCGAGATCAGCGAACGCATGCAGCCGGGGGTGGTTTACACCACGTTCCACTTCCCCGAATCGGGTGCCAACGTCATCACCACCGAAAGCTCCGACTGGGCCACCAACTGCCCCGAATACAAGGTCACGGCAGTGCAAGTCACGGCGGTCACGCAGCCTTCCGAGTGGCAGCAGCGCTATGCCAGCTTCAACAATGAACAGCTGGGTTTGCTGCCTGCATCGACCTGAACCGGCCAGCCCCAGGACGCACGCATGAACACCACAGGAGCATTGCCGCCAGGAGCCACCCAGGCCACGGCCTGGCGCTGGTCCGGTCTGTGGCAGCCGCCCGCCCAGGACGTACTGGCCGACGAAGTGCCTGTGGCCCTGGTCGTCAACGGTATTTCCCACACCGTGATGATGCTCACGCCCACAGACCTGGAAGACTTCGCCCTGGGTTTTGCGTTGACGGAAGGCCTGATCGACGCCCCCGAAGAGCTGTACGGCGTGGAACAGGCCAGCACAGACAACGGCATTGAACTGCAACTGGAAGTGGCCACCTCCTGCGCCTGGCGCCTCAAGGAGCGCCGCCGCACCATGGCCGGCCGCACCGGGTGCGGTTTGTGCGGCACCGACTCCCTGGCACAGGTGCGGCGTGTCCTGCCTGCAGTCCCCACCGTCGAAGTTGACGTGGAAGCACTTACCCAGGCGGAATCGGCTCTGCGCGAATGGCAAACCCTGCAACAGTTGACCGGCGCCACCCATGCTGCGGCCTGGGTCCGGCTGACCGGTGGCATCCATTGCGTGCGCGAAGACGTGGGGCGGCACAACGCCCTGGACAAACTGATTGGGGCACTGGTGCGCGAACGCGTTGACCCGCAAACGGGTTTCGTGCTCATCACCAGCCGCGCCAGTTTTGAAATGGTACAAAAAACCGTGGTGTTGGGCGCGGGTCTGCTGGCGGCCGTTTCGGCCCCCACCGCCTGGGCCGTGACCCTGGCCCAGGAAGCCAACCTGTGCGTGGCAGGTTTCGTGCGAGGCAACAGCCTGACCGCCTACACCTTCCCGCAGCGATTGATGAATACCCCTCAGGAACACTGATCCATGGACATGCACAACCTCGTCCACATGGCCAACCGCATTGGCACGTTCTTCGAATCCATGCCCCACGAAGACGAAGCACTGCTCGGGCTGGCCGAACACCTCCGGAAATTCTGGCCGCCGCTCATGCGCACCCAGCTGCTGGCGCACATCGCATCGCAGGACACCTCAACCATCCACCCTTTGGTGCTGAAGGCTGTTCAACAGCATGCCCATGAACTCCGACCCGTGCAGCCCCAGGTCACGCCCACCGCCCCCCACTAGCCAGAGTGGCCGTTCAGCATGAACGCCTCGACCAGAGCCGCCAACTGTTCCGGCTGGTCATGGTGCAGGTTGTGTGATGCATCCCGCACCATCACTTCCCGCAGGTTCCTGAAACTCGCCACCCGGGCCCGGTATTCTTCCGGGCAGCTTTCATAGCGTTTCAACAGGTAGGAGTCATCCGCCACGACCCACAGCACTTCAGCGGTGATCTGGCTCCAGACCTGCTTGTAGTCCGCCGCATTCAGCACAAACGGATGCTCCATGCGGTGCCACGGATCGGCCGCAGGCACCACGCGGCCTTGCTCATTCAGGCGCGAGAAATGCATGGAAAGGAACTGTGCCTGTTCCGGTTTGAGCCGCGGATTGGCCTTCTGCAGCCGCAAAGCATAGACCTCCACACTGTCATACCCTGGGTGCAAATGCACACCATTCTTTTTGTTGGCCATCCAGTGGCTGATGCGCTCCAGCGAGCCCTGCGGACCGCGCAAAGCGGTTCCGTAAGCATCCAGATTGGCCAATCGCGCCACACGGTCCGGGCGCAGACCCGCAAACATGCTGACCGCATTGCCCCCCATGCTGTGCCCCACCACACACACCGGTTCACCGGGTGCGTAGTGGTCCAGCAAAGCCTCCAGATCGACCAAATATTCCGGGAACCAGTAAGAACTGTTCTGCCATTGGGACAACCCAAAACCGCGCCAGTCGGGCGCAATCACGTCCCATTCCTGCTGCAAGGCATCAACCATGAACTGGAAAGTGGCGGAGCAATCCATCCATCCGTGGAGCATGAACAGCTTGGGGGCGCCCGGTGTGCCCCAGCGCCGCACATGCAAGCGCAAATCCTGGGCAACGACAAATTCAGATCGACTAGGTTTCATCACAGACAAGCCCCGCAGGGGGCAGTATTTTTTCCGGCAGGCGCATGGCCCGCCGGTTCAATGCTCACCCGCCGGAGGGGCTTTGGCAGGACCTGCTGCATGCACGGGACGTGCCAGCCAAATCAGTGGGATCAGGGCCAGGAAAATCCAGGCGGATGCCCAGAAGAACTCATCCAATGCGAGCGTGTGCGCCTGCAATCCAATTTGTCGTTCCAGCACCGACAACCCGGCGACCATGTCCAGACCCAAGGACTGCAAGTGTCCCAAAAACACCGTGGTGACGGGTTCGAACACACTCACATGCTCAACCATGTGTGCACGGTGTGCAATGGTCCAATTGTCCCACAAGGTCATTCCCACCGAGGTGATCAGGGCCGACACCATGATACGCACGAAATTGCTCAGCCCTGACGCGGCCGCCACTTTGTCTGAGGGCACCCCCGACAAACTCATCGAGGTCAGCGGCACAAAGAAAAACGCCACGGCCACGCCCAACACCAGCTGAGGAATGGCAATCGCCAGGGGATCAATCTCTGCCACAAACCGGGCACGCAAAAAGTTGCCCAGCGCGAATACCAGAAAAGCAAACGTCGCCATGATGCGTGGGTCCACTTTGCCCACCAGATAGCGGCCAACGAAGGGGGACAGCACCAGTGACACCAACCCGACCGGTGAACTGAGCATGCCCGCCAGCGTTGCGGTGTACCCCAGGGTTTGCTGCATCCACAAGGGCAACAGCACCACGCCACCGAAGTAAAGACCAAAACCCACCGCCCCCAACAGCGTGCCCACGGTCAGGTTACGCATGGCGAAGAGGCGCAGCTCAACCACCGGGTGTTCCTCATACCACTCCCACACCAGAAACAAGGCAAAACCTGCCGCAGCCGCCACCGCCAGGAGACGGATCTCACCCGATTGGAACCAATCCAGTTCACGTCCTTTGTCGATCATCAATTGCAGGGCGCCGACCCACAAGACCAACAAGGCCAGCCCGACCACGTCCACGGGCTTGCGCACACGCTGCGAATCCCGGTCTTTCATTAACAGCCAGCACACCCATGCCGTCAGCAGCCCAACCGGGATATTGATGTAGAAAATCCAAGGCCAAGAAAAGTGATCGGTGATCAGACCGCCCAGGTTGGGCCCCAACACAGGACCCAACATCGATGTCAGGGCCCAGATCGTCAGTGCCACACCCATTTTTTCTCTCGGATACACCTGCATGATGAGTGTCTGCGACAGTGGCAGCATGGGGCCGGCCACAAATCCTTGCAAAATGCGGCAAGCCACCAACATGCCCAGGCTGTTGGATAACCCGCACAAGAACGATGCCAACACAAACAGCAGCGTGGACAGCACGAACAAACGGACCTGTCCAAAACGCTGTGCCAGCCAGCCCGTCAAGGGCAGAGAAATGGCGTTGGCGACACTGAACGATGTGATGATCCAGGTCCCTTGTGCAGGCGAGGCGCCCAAATCGCCAGCAATCGCCGGGATAGACACATTGGCGATGGTCATGTCCAGCACGTTCATGAACACCGCGCTGGCCACGGCAATGGTGGCCGCCACGCGCTGGCCACCCTCCAGGGGAGGCAGTGGGGCCGGAACAGTGGCGAGGGTTGCCATCAGTGCGCACTGCCTTCAACGGGTGCCGCTACCCGGCTGGGTGCAGGCACATTCGGGGTCCGGGCCAAGCCGATCACCGCAATCAGGCCCAAAAACAAAAAGGCCGAAAGATAGAAATAGTCGTTGGCCGCCATGGTTTCCGCCTGGCGGACGATCTCCTGTTCGATCTGGTACAGCGCGGGCACAGACTCACTGCCAGGCACCCCTGCCTGGTAAGCGTGAACGTGCTCCGTGAGGCGGGCGTGGTGAAAACTGGCCCGGTGGTCCCACAGGCTCACGGCCAGTGACGTGCCCAAGGAACCCGCTGTGAAACGCACGAAGTTGGCCATCCCGGTGGCCGTGGCCAGCCGAGCCTGGGGAATGCCCGACAGCATGGTAACGATCAATGGCATGAAGAAAAATGCCATCCCCACCCCCTGCACCGCGTGCAGCCACATCATGTATTGCGCGGAAATCTCGTTATTGAAACCCGACCGCACAAGACTGACACCGGCAAACACGAGGCAGGCCCCCATGACCAGGAAACGGGCCTGAAAACGCGCCAGCATCTTGCCGGCAAACGAATTCAGCAGCAGTGCCACCAACCCAACGGGCGCCACCACCCAGCCAGCCCAACTGGCGGTGTAGTGCAGGGTCTTGCTCAACCATATCGGGACCAGCACCATCGTGCCAAAGTAAAGCAAGTTACCCAGCGAGTTGGTGACCAAGCCCACCACAAAATTGCGGTAGCGAAACATCGACATGTCCACCACCGGGTGCGCATCGAACCATTCCCAGACCAAGAAGAACGCAAACGAAACGAGGGCAGTGATGGCCAGCACGCGAACCTCGACCGAGTCGAACCAATCCATTTCCCGGCCTTGCTCCAGGGTGGTCTGCAACGCTGCCACCCAGATCACCAGCAACACCAGACCCACCACATCGACCGGCTCACGCACCCGCGGCGACTCGCGGTCACGCAAGACCTGCCAGGCCAGAAAAGCCCCCATCAACCCGAAAGGCACATTGACAAAGAATATCGACGGCCAGGAAAAGTGCTCGGTCAGCCAGCCGCCAATGATGGGCCCCATGGCCGGAGCGGCCATGGCGATCACCACTTGTGCGGCAATGGCCTGGGATGCTTTGTGCGGCGGATAACACTGCATGTTCAATGCCATTGCCAGCGAAAACATCGGTCCCGCAGACAGCCCTTGCAGCACCCGGAACAGCACCAGCATGGCCAGCGATGTGGACATGGAACACAAGAGTGAGGCCAACGTGAAACACAGCACCGCCAGCACATACAGACGCACCTGGCCCACTCGTTTGGCCGCCCAGCCAGTCAACAGCATGGAAATTGCGTTCGCCACGCCATACGACGTGACGATCCAACTGCCCTGGGTGGCGGTCACGCCCAGATCGCCGGTGATCGTGGTCAACGACACATTCGCAATCGTGGCATCGAGCGCCACCATAAAGGTGCCCGCCGACGTGGCCAAACCCGCCACCAGCAATGGCGTGCCATACAGCGGCGGCGGGGCCGGGTGAGGTTGTTGCGCTGTCATGGCGGACCGCAGACCAGACCAGTACCCGGAACTTACCGGGTTTGGGCCACCAAATTGGCGCCAATGATCGACTGGATCACACGGTCAGCATCTTTCAGGTGTGCCGCGTACACCTGCGTTTGGGCCACTGGCTCGGACACGGCGGCCTCGACTACGGGCTGTCCCGTCTGGTCGTGGGTATCCACGGACACGGACATCGACAGTCCGACCCGCAAAGGATGCGCCGCCAACACCTCGGGATCCAGTGCAATGCGCACCGGCACCCGTTGCACCACCTTGATCCAGTTGCCAGTGGCGTTCTGGGCCGGCAGCAAGGCAAATGCAGCCCCTGTGCCAGCTCCCAGCCCCTGCACCGTGCCGTGGTATTCCACCTCGCTTCCGTAAATATCGGCACTCAACACCACGGGCTGTCCAATCCGCATCCGGCTCAACTGCACTTCCTTGAAGTTGGCATCCACCCACAGGTGGTCCAGCGGCACCACGGCCATCAGGGGGGCACCCTGCGCTACCCGCTGCCCGGCCTGCACGGCCCGCTTGGCCACATAGCCAGACACTGGTGCCGGTATCATGGTGCGTGCTTCAGCCAAGTAGGCTTCTTTCAACTTGGCAGCAGCCTTGGTCACGTTCGGGTGGCGGTCCACAGTCGTACCCGCCGTCATGGCACGTGTGCCATTGAGCTGTTCGCGCACAGCCACCAAAGCCGCTTCAGCCGCTTTCAGACCGGCCGCGGCATGTTCAATTTCTTCTTTGGACACGGCCCCAGTCCCAGCCAGCCCTTGGCGGCGGGCCAGGTCATCCCGGGCCTTGGCCACATCGGCCTCACGCTGCACCAGTTGCGCGGCAAAAGTGGAGGCATTGGCAAACAACACCTGCACTTCACGCACGGTGCGAGCCAGTTCCGCCTCGGCTTGCTCACGGGCCACGCGTGCATCCTCGCCATCCAGCCGCACCAGAGGTGCGCCAGCCTGTACAAAGTCGGTGTCGTTGGCGTAAATGGCCACCACGGTGCCCGCCATCTGCGGCGTGATCTGGACCACGTTCCCGGCCACGTAAGCGTCGTCCGTCGTTTCGTGGTAGCGGCCTTTCAACGCCCACCAGGCGCTGTAAGCCAGCAGCAGCAACAGAAAAACCAGCGCCAGAACCCACATGACCCGCTGACGGCGTGGGTTTGCACTTGCTTGAGGTGTAGATGTATCGCTCATGGAATTTCAAATCGTGGATGGGGAGAAGCGCTCGGACTGGTCAAGGGCTGGTTGTCGCAGCGGGGTGGTGGTAGCCCCCCCCGGCCGCACGTGCCAACGCGATGGCCGCATCGAATCGCCGGGCACGCAGTTCAGCCACTTTGGCCTGTTCGCCAAGCACTTCAATTTCGGCACCTGCAACGCTCAATTGGTCTGCCAGACCTGCATCGTGGCGTTTCTTGGCATGATCCCGCACGGTTTGCATCCGGATCAACACCTCTTGCTGCTGTGCCAGACGGACATCGGCGCTGCGCCACTGTCCCACGGCATCGGCAATGTCACGCAGCGCCTCGCTGACGGCTTGGTTGTATTCCGCCACCACGCCATCTTGTTCCGCGTAACGTGTTGCCAGCTGCTGGCGCAGGCGCCCGCCATCGAACAGGGGCAAATGCACAGCCGGACCGACGCCCATCACTTGGCTGCCAGATTTCAGGAGATCCTGGACCTGCAATGCCTGCAAGCCCGCAAACGCCACCAGATTGACATTCGGGTAGAACTCCGTCTTGGCTGCCTTGACATACTGAAACGCAGCTTCAACCCGTGCACGCAACGCTGCAACATCCGGTCGAAGGCCGATCAAATCCGCCGGCAACACCGAAGGCAGCGCCAACGCACCGGCCGAATTCAGCGCAGGTGGCGCAATTGCCAACCCCCGGTCCGGGCCTTGCCCCAGCAAGGCTGCCAACTGGTAGCGCAACGTCAGCGTCTGCTGCTCGACCAGCGACTGCTGCCCCTGAATGACCAGCGACTGGGCAATGGCCCGTTCGCGGAAGGCTTGCGGCTCCAGATCGGCCCTCACCCGAAACTCGGCCAACCGCAACACATCAGCCTGTTGCGCCGCCACTTTTTCAAGCAATGCCTGAACCGCCAACAGGTGATCCAGCGCGACATAGCTCCTGGCCACGGCCACCGACAGCATCAAACGCGCTGCAGCAGCATCGGCCTCGGTGGCAGCTGCCTCCGAAAGGGCTCCCGCCAACCGGGCCTTGTTGCGTCCCCACAAATCGAGTTCATAACTGAACTCACCCGCCAACCGCGCCGGGCTGGAAAAGGTACCGCCTAACGGGGGCGGAACCAGGTAGTTTTCAGAAAACAGCTCACGGGTGACTGACAAACCCAAGTCCACTCGGGGTTGTCCGGCCGCGTCCACCATCCCAGCCACGGCACGGGCACGCTCCACCCTGGCCATGGCAGCCTGGACGGTGGGACTGCCCTGCAAGGCCTCATCGACCAGACCATCGAGCTGCGCATCTCCAAAACGCCGCCACCAAGCCGGAGCTGAGTCTGGTGCCACAGGCACCTGGGCCAAACTCTGGGTGGCAAGCAATTGCTCAGCCTGTTTGGGCGCCACATGTGGAGCCAAGCCATCCATGCTGGCACAACCAGCCAAGCAAACCATGGCGACACTTGTCAGCCACACACCATAACGAGTCATTGCGAAGCGTCCGTAGAAACTGTTCCCTGGGCCGATGGGCAAGTCACACCCAAGTTGCGTTGCATTTGCTGCAAATAGCCGAGCAAGCGCGTGTGGTCTTCCAGGGTGATGCCAGCCATGGCTTTGTTGTGTACACGCACCACCAAGGGCTGACAAACTTCCATCATGTGCAAGCCGATCGGCGTCACCGACAAGGTGACACACCGGCGATCACTCTGACTGCGGTGGCGCACGATCAAGCCCTTGTCCTCCAGGCGGTCCAGCATCCGCGTCAAGGCCCCTGCATCGTGTCCGTAAATGCGGGCGATGTCTGCCGCTGTATTGACTCGGTGGTCAGCGATGGCCTTCAAAATTCCCCATTGAGAAATGGTGATTCCCTGATCAGCCAAGGCCATATCCAGATTGGCCACGAAACGGTTGCGCACCAAATTCATTTGGTACAGCGCACTGTCCTGGGAGGAGTAAGTTTCAACCGTGTAGATGGCCGGACTGTCAGAATCAGCAGACATGGTTAGACAGGAGGTGGCGCACAAAGGCAATGCCAGCATTTTGGACGACTGGTCAATCATTGTCAACACAAATATATCCCAGCAAAGAACGCCCAACACTTGGACGAACCGCCACAACAAAAAAGCCACCTGACACCGCAGCATC
>CAYQTH010000025.1:0-522 GCA_964420415.1 uncultured Macromonas sp.
CATTGCCGTGCGCATGGCGGTGATGAGCATTGTGGCCGGTAACGAGGCGTGAGGACAAGAATATGAAAATCCTGATCCAAGGCGGACGCCTGATTGACCCGGCCAGCGGCACCGACCGCGTGGCCGACCTGGCGATTGCCGCCGGGCGCATCATCGGCATCGACAAAACCCCGGCCGATTTCCACGCCAACCGCACCATCAACGCCCACGGCTGCATCGTGATGCCGGGGCTGGTGGACTTGTCCATGCGCTTGCGCGAACCGGGCCAGGAACATGCCGGTATGCTGGAAAGCGAAATGGCCGCCGCCGTGGCTGGTGGCGTGACCAGCCTGGTGTGCCCGCCCGACACCGACCCGGTGCTGGACGAGCCCGGCATGGTGCGCATGCTGAAGTACCGCGCCGAAAAACTGCACCAGTCACGCGTGTTCCCGCTGGGCGCGTTGACGCGCAGTTTGCAGGGCGAGGTGCTGACCGAGATGGTGCAACTGACCGAGGCTGGCTGCGTGGGTTTTGGCCAGGCCG
>CAYQTH010000025.1:532-15324 GCA_964420415.1 uncultured Macromonas sp.
GGTGCCGGTCAAGGACACGCTGGTGCTGATGCGCGCGCTGCAATACGCGGCCACTTTTGGCTACAGCGTGTGGCTGCGCCCGCAGGACTTTTGGCTGGGCAAGGGTGTGGCTGCCAGCGGACCGCTGGCCACGCGTTTGGGGTTGAGCGGTGTTCCCGTGGCGGCGGAGGTGATTGCGCTGCACACCGTGTTTGAACTGCTGCGTGGGGTGTGCAAGTCCGGCGTGGCTGGGGTGCATCTGCACCTGTGCCGCATCAGCAGCGCCGCCGGCCTGGAACTGGTGCGCCAGGCCAAGGCCGAAGGCCTGCCCGTGACCTGCGACGTGAGTGTGCACAACCTGCACCTGACGGACACCGACATCGGCTTCTACGACAGCCGCCTGCGCCTGCAGCCGCCGGTGCGCCAGCAGCGCGACCGCGAGGCACTGCGCCAGGGCCTGGCCGATGGCAGCATTGACGCGCTGGTGAGCGACCACAACCCGGTCGACGCCGACGCCAAGACCCTGCCGTTTGCCGAAGCCGAAGCCGGTGCCACGGCGGTGGAACTGCTGCTGGGCCTGGCCTGGAAGTGGGCAGAGCAGGACAAGGTGCCGCTGGCGCAAGCCCTGAGCCGGTTGACCCAAGCCCCTGCGGCCGTGCTGGGGCACAGCCTGGGCACCTTGCAGGCCAGCGTGGGCCGCTTGGTGGAAGGCGGTGTGGCCGACGTGTGCGTGGTGGACCCGAACGCGCACTGGCGTGTGGGGCGCGACACCTTGCGCAGCCAGGGCAAGCACACGCCGTTCGACGGGCACGAACTGCCGGTAACGGTGCGTGCCACGCTGGTGGCTGGGCAGATGGCTTTCGACGCCACGGCCGAACGCCGGCATTGAGCCCGTGTTTGAATACCGAAACTGAGCAACGACAAGCATGGGCCACTTGCGTGCTGTCGTGCGCCTGCTGCGGCTGAGCGGGCACTTGCTGGGCGGGCTGTGGAACTTGCGCGTACAGTTTGCCGGGCTGGATGCGGCGCAGCGCACCGCCAGGGTACAGGGCTGGTCGGCCCGCGCTCTGGTGTTGCTGGGTGTGCGCCTGAATGTGCAGGGCGTATGGCCCGCGGGTGGGCCGCTGCTGGTGCTGTGCAACCACGTGTCGTGGCTGGACATTCTGGTGCTCAACGCCGCTTACCCGTGCCGTTTTGTGTCCAAGGCCGATGTGCGGCACTGGCCGCTGATTGGGCGGCTGGTGGAAGGCTCGGGCACGCTGTTCATTGAACGCGAAAAACGCCGCGACGCCATGCGCGTGGTGCACCACCTGGCCGAACATTTGCGCCAGGGCGAGGTGTTGGCTGTGTTCCCCGAAGGCACCACCAGCGACGGCACCCAGGTGCTGCCTTTCCACGCCAACCTGTTGCAGGCCGCGGTGGTGACAGAGGCCCCGGCCTTGCCACTGGCCCTGTGTTACGTGGACGAACGCAGCGGCCAGCGCAACGACGCGCCGGTGTATGTGGGGGATGCCACTTTGCTGGGTTCCATGTGGCGCACGGCGCGCAGCCGTGGTTTGCAAGCCCGCTTGAAAGTGGGGTTGCCCGACTGGGCCGGGGGCCGTGACCGCCGCACCTGGGCCCAAGGTTTGCGTGCCGAAGTGGAGCGCTTGCTGAACCCGTGAGTGTCAGTGTTGCACCTGTGCAAGCGGGGTGAACAGCGTCATCAATGCCAACTGCTCCAGGGATTTGGCGTCGCAGGGCCGACCGAAATGGTAGCCCTGCAGCATGTCCACCCCCAGGCTGGCCAGCAGCCGGGCCGTGGCGCTGTCTTCCACCCCCTCGGCCACGGTGCGCAGGCACAGGGCCTTGGCCAGGCTGACGATGCCTTGCACCAGGCGCAGCCCTTCGCTGGTGTGCACACGGCGCACGAAGGAAATGTCGATTTTGAGCTCGTCTATGGGCAATTCGTGCAACTGTGAGAGCGACGCATAGCCGGTGCCGAAATCGTCCAGGGCCAGGGTGAAGCCCGCCGTCTCCAGTTGCCGCAAACGCTCTTCGGCGAATTCAACGTCCATCAGCGCGACCGATTCGGTCACTTCCAGAACGATCATGTCTGGCTCCAGCTGGTAGTGTTCCAGGTCGTCCATCAGCACGTCGAAAAAGTCCGAGGCAAACAGTTGACGCTTGGAGATGTTGATGGACAGGGTGAGTTCGGGGTGCGCCTGGCGCCACGACTGGAAACAGGCGAAAGCCTGGCGGCGCACACTCTGCCCCAGTTCGCTGATCAGGCCCAGGTTTTCGGCCATGGGAATGAAGCTGCCGGGCGATATCCAGCCCAGGTCAGGGTCGTGCCAGCGTGCCAGCACTTCTATGCCCACCATGCGGTGCTGGCCCTGCGCGTCGGGCTGCGCCGAGACCAGTGGCTGGTACCAGGCCATGATCTTTTCATCGCGTATGGCTTGAGCCAGCCGGCTCTGGATGTACAGGTCTTTCTTGCCCAGGCCCTTGCTGGACATGTCGGAAAACAGCTGAAAATTGTTGCGGCCCTGGGATTTGGCGTAGAACATGGCGCGGTCGGCCTGGGCCAACAGCAAATCCACTTCGCCCGAGGCGTCGTCTTCCGGGTACACGGCAATCCCGACACTGAAGGTGGCGTTGAGGGAGATGTCATCGAGCACGATGGTGGTGCGCATCGAGTCGATCATCTTTTTACCGACCAGCCGGGCGGCATCCACGTCGTGCAGGTCGGGCAGCAGCACCACGAATTCGTCGCCGCCCCAGCGGGCCAGGGTGTCGCCTTCACGCAGGCAGCCCTGGAGCACCTGCGTCAGTGCCAGCAGGAAGGCATCGCCAGTTTTGTGACCGTAGGCGTCGTTGACGTTCTTGAAGTGGTCCAGGTCGATGAAGCACACCCCTACGTGTTTGCCTTCGCGCGCGGCATGCTGGATGGCCTGTTTCAGGCGGTCTTCCAGCAACACACGGTTGGGCAGCCCAGTCAGGGCATCGTGCAGCGCCATGTGGCTGATGTGGCGTTCCTGCTGGTAGGTTTTGGTGATGTCGCGCAGCACGCCGCGCAACCCCAGTGTCTGTCCGGCGTCGTCGCGTTCCATCACGAAACGGCATTCGATCCACTGGGTGGGACGGTTCGGTTGTTGCAGGCGAAAGCGTCCGCGGAATTCTTGCTTGCGGCCCTGGTTCAGGTCGAGCAGGTGGTGGCTGAAGGCTTCGCGGTCGTCTTCGTGCAGGTAGGACTGCATGCTGGGCTGCGGGGCGGGCGGCAGGCCCACGAGTTTCCACCAGCCGTTGTTGGCTCTGGCGATGCGGCCTTGCGGTTCCAGTTCCAGCACAGCTTCTTCCAGCAAGTCCAGTGTGCGCACGAAGTTGTGCTGCTCAGCGGCCAGGCTTTTTTCGCGCATCAGGGCGCCTTGCAGGGCCTGAAAGGGTGCATGCACGCTGTCCACGAACACTGCACGGTAGATGAACACGTAACTGACAATTTTGTACAGGTGGCCGGTGGTGTTGACCAGGTCCGTGACACGGCCATAGCGGGTGAAGAACAGTTCTGAAAGCGCGGCAATAGCGGCAGCAGCGTAGAGGTCGTTCAGGTGACTGGCCCCTGGCCGCCGACTTTGGCGGTAGAACAGCAGCGCGGCAGAACCATACAGGAGCACCAGCAGATATTCCAGCCCCACCTTGAGCGGGGTCAGACCGCTCGGGACCACAAACAGTTCGGGTACCCACTGCGGTCGCCACAAAATGAGGCTGCACACCAGCACAACGTAAGCCAATACGGCAGCCATGAGCAGGTGGCGGGTACGTTCTTGCTGGAACGGGGTCCAGGGCCGCAGCGCGACCACCAGCAACCCCAATGCGGCCAGCAGACGCGCGGCCAGCCAGAACGCAATGGCTTTTTGCGGGCTGGCCGGGGTGACCAGGTCGGGCATGCCCTGGTAGGACAGTGTGTGGCCAAAGTCGAGCAGGCCGGTGCCCATCAGTACCAGACCGAGCAGCACGATGCTGGCGGGGCGGTCTTGGGCGCGGGCGTGCCAGGCAATGCCGAAGCCCAGCATGGCGACCACGATAGAACTGAATTCCAGTGTGGTGTGCAAGGGCAGGTACACCGCCGATGGCAGGTCGAAGCGAAGCAGGTCGGTCCACAGCAGCAGGCTCAGCAGCAACATGCCGGAGACCCACCGCTGGGCGTGGCGCTGGCGATTCATCATGCGTTCGGTTCTCCTCCCGTGCGGGTCCGTTCAGGTGCGTTTGGAACAGGACCGACTCGTTTCATTCTTGCACAGGTCTGTGACACTCCTGCGGGCATGCGTGTCAGGCCAGCAGGTCGTGCAGCGTGCGTGCCACCACGCGGGTGGCGCCGTGCAGGTCGCTCAGGGCCAAGCGTTCATCGGCCCGCTTGGCGTGCGATTCCAGCACCGTGCGCGGGCCTGCGCCGTAGATGGCGGCGGGGATGCCGTGCTGTGTGTAGAGCCGTGCATCGGTGTACAGCGGCGTGCCCACGGCCGGGATGGATTCGTTGAACACCGTTTGGGCGTGGCGTTGCAGGGCGTGCACCAGTGGCGCGTTGCCCGGCAGGGGGCGCAGCGCATGCGCCAGCAGCAGGCGACGGACCTGCACTTTCAGTTGCTTGCCGCCGCGCGGCGGCTGGTAGCTGGCAGCGGCTGCGGTGATGGTCTGGCGCAACTGGGTTTCCACGTCGGCCGGGGTTTCTTCCGGGATCATGCGCCGGTCCAGCCGAAACACCACCTGGCCGGGCACTACGTTGGTGTGGGTGCCGCCCTCGATCTGGCCGACATTGAGGTAGGGGTGGCTGATGCCTTCGACCTGTGAGCGCATTTGCAGGTAGCCGGTGTTGAGCCGGTACAGGGCGTTGAGGATGTGCACCGCGCCTTGCAGCGCATCGGTGCCGCTGTCGGGGATGGCGGCGTGGGCCATGTCGCCTTGCACCGTCACCTCCAGTTGCAGACAACCGTTGTGGGCGGTGACTACCTGGTGGCTGAACCCGGCAGCGATCAGCAGGTCGGGCCGGGTCAAGCCCTGGCGCAGCAGCCAGCCGGGGCCGAGTTCACCGCCGAACTCCTCGTCGTAGGTGAAGTGCAGTTCGATGCTGCCGCTGGTGGGCTTGGCCACGGCTTCCAGTGCGCGCACGGCAAACACGTAGGTGGCAAAGTCGCTCTTGCTGACCGCAGCCGCACGACCGTAGAGTTGGTCGTCTGCCACTTCGCCGCCGTAGGGGTCGTGGGTCCAGCCGTCGCCAGGTGGGACCACATCTCCGTGGGCATTCAGGGCAATGGTGGTGCCGCCAGGGCCGTAGCGGCGCCGCACGATGAGGTTGGTGATGCTTTGCAGGCCGGCGGCTTGTACTTCCTGTGCAGGCACCGGGTGCCGTTCCACTTCCCAGCCCATGGCTTGCAGCAGGGTGGCCGTGTGTTCGGCGTGGGGGGCGTTGTTGCCGGGCGGGGTGTCGGTGGGCACACGCACCAGGGCTTGCAGGAAGCGCACTTCTTCTTCGAAGTGCTGGCCGATCCAGTGGTCGAGCGCGGTGTGGCTGGGAAGAGCTGTGGAAGGGCTGTGCATGGTGTGCCGGGGCTCAGGTGTCGTGCGCCAGTTGCTGCACCAGCTGCTGGAAGGCGCGCACCGCCAGATCCATGTCTTCGCAGGTGGTGGATTCGAGCGGGTTGTGGCTGATGCCGCCGTTTTCGCCGCGCACGAACAGCATGGCTTGCGGCAGCCGCTCGTGCAGTTTCATGGCGTCGTGGCCCGCGCCACTGGGCAGGTGGAACACGGGCAGGCCCAGAGTGGCCACGGCGTTGGCCCAACGGGTTTGCCAGGCCGGGTTGCAAGGCGCTGCGCTGGCGCGCAGGGTTTCCTGCAACTGGTGCTGCACCCCGCGGCGCTGGCAGATGGCGGCCAGCTCGGCGGTCACATCGTGGATCAGGGCGTCGCGCTGGGTGTTGCTGGGCGCGCGCAGGTCCAGGCTGAAAGCGCAGCGGCCCGGTACCACGTTCACCGACCCTTCGGGGACGTGCAATTGCCCCACGGTGCCGACGGCGTCACCGTCCTGGGCCGCGCGGCGCTCCAGAAACAGCAGCAGTTCGGCCACGGCGCAGGCGGCATCGTGGCGCTGGCCCATGGGCGTGGTGCCCGCGTGGCTGGCCGTGCCCAGTACTTGGCCGTTGAAGCGGGCGCTGCCGTTGATGGCGCTGACCACGCCCAGCGGCAGCTGCTGCTCCAGCAGCAAGGGCCCTTGTTCTATGTGCACTTCCACAAAGCCCAGGTAATGTTTCGGCGCGCGTGCCAGGGCCGGTATGTGCGCCGGGTCCAGCCCGGCCTGTTGCATGGCCTGGCGCATCGTGGTGCCGTGCTCGTCCTGCAACTCCAGCCAGTCCGTCTGGAACGACCCTGCCAGTGCGCTGGAGCCCAGAAAGGCGGCGGAAAAGCGTTGGCCTTCTTCTTCGGCAAACGCCACCACTTCTAGCCCGACAGGCAGCCGTTGCGCGCTGCGGTGCAGTTCGCGCACCACCGCCATGGGCACGAAAATGCCCAGCCGACCGTCGTACTTGCCGGCGTTGCGCACCGTGTCGTAGTGGCTGCCAGTGAGCAGGTAGCGCGCGTTGGGGTCGGCAGCGTGGTAGCGGCCCACCACGTTGCCCACGGCGTCGTGCGTCACTTCGTCGAACCCGCAGCCGTGCATCCAGGTGGCAATTTGCCGGGCGCAGGCCCGGTGCGCTGCGCTCAGGTAGGTGACGGTGAGCTGGCCTTGTTCGGCGAAACCGGGTTCGCTGAAGGTGGCGAGTTGCTCCTGCCAGTCCCACACCTGTTGGCCGAGCAGGGGCGTGTGGCCGAATTTGTCGTTCAGCCGCAGTTCGGCAATGCGGTGGATTTGGCGCAGGCATTCGGCCCGTTCCTGTGCCGGGGTGTGCTGCAGGCGGCGTTCGAAGGTGGCCAGAATCTGCTGCCGTGTCAGGCCAGTGCCGCGCGGGCCGCGCACCGCCAGAATGAACGGCCAGCCAAAGCGGGCGTTGTACTGGGTATTGAGCTGTTGCAGCCGCGCGAACTCGGCCGGGCTGCAATGCGCAAGGCCCGCGCTGCGCTGTTCGCCCGTGGATTCGTGGGTGAGCGCCTGTTCCACCATGGCTTTGCCCGCCAATTCCGGGTGGGCCCCAATGAGTTGCTGCTGTGCCGCGCCAGAAGCCCGTTCAACGGCACGCACGCACGCCTGGTGCAGAGCGGGCAGGCTGGCGAAGGGCCGCTGCGCCAGGGCCTGTTCCACGATCCAGGGCGAATGCTCGTACACGCCGTCGAGCAGGCGCAGGGCCTCGGCCAGGGGCGCTTGGTTGAGGTGTTTCAGCGTCAGCGGCATAGGCCTCCTTCACTCCGCACAGGGGTGCGTCACGGCCCAGTGCCGGGCAATGTCGATTCGCCGCGTGATCCACACCCCCTCGGCCTGCTGGATGTGGTCCAGAAAACGTTCCAGCGCGGCGATGCGGCCTGGGCGCCCGAGCAGGCGGCAGTGCATGCCTATGCTCATCATCTTCGGCGCATCCAGGCCTTCAGGGTTGCCTTCTACGTACAGCGTGTCGAAGGTGTCTTTCAGGTAGTGGAAGAACGGGTCGGCGTGCGAAAAACCCTGCGGCAGGGCAAAGCGCATGTCGTTGCAGTCCAGCGTGTAAGGCACGATGAGTTGCGGTGCCAGGCTGCCGTCGCTTTTGCGCACCTGCATCCAGAATGGCAGGTCGTCGCCGTAGTAGTCGCTGTCGTAGGCGAAGCCGCCGAAGTCGGCCACCAGGCGGCGGGTGTTGGGACCGTCGCGCCCGGTGTACCAGCCTGCGCCGTGCAGGTGGCGCGGGCGGTCCAGCCGTTCGCCGGTGAGCCCGGCCAGGATCTCCATGGCTTGGGCCATGTGCGCGCGTTCCTCGGCCTCGTCCATGGTTTGGTAGTGAATCCACTTCAGCCCGTGGCAGGCGATTTCGTGCCCGCCTTCCATGAAAGCGGCTGTGACTTCGGGGTGGCGCTGCAGTGCGGTGGCCACGCCAAACACGGTGAGCGGCAGACCACGGTTTTCGAACGCCCGCAGCAGGCGCCAGACCCCGGCGCGCGAGCCGTATTCGTAAATGCTCTCCATGCTCAGGTGGCGGGCCGGGTAGGCCGCCGGGTTGAACATTTCGGACAAGAAAGTTTCAGAGGCGGCGTCGCCATGCAGCACGCAGTTCTCACCCCCTTCTTCGTAGTTCAGGACAAACTGCACCGCGATGCGGGCGTTCCCTGGCCAGCGGGCGTGCGGCGGCTGGCGTCCGTAACCGTGCAGGTCACGCGGGTAGGGGGCAGCACTGCGGTAGATGTGAGCCATGGGTTTTTGCCGTACTTGCAGGCATGATATGCAAAACCGCGAGGCTTTTGCAAAGGACACGCCATGGGATTGAGCACCCACGTTCTGGACACCATGCACGGCAGCCCGGCTGCAGGCATGCACGGGGCGCTCTACGCCACCCAAGGTGAGCAGAGCACCTTGATCAAGCACTTTGTACTCAACAGTGATGGCCGCCCCCCTGAAGGGGTGTTGCTGGCAGAGCCGGAATTGCGGCCCGGCACCTACCGTTTGCAGTTTGAAGTGAGCGGGTATTTCAAAGACCGAGGCGTGGTGCTGCCACAGCCGCCGTTTCTGGACCGCGTGACGCTGGACTTTGGCGTGGCCGACCCAGCGCAGAATTACCACGTACCGCTGCTTGTGAGCCCATGGAGTTATGCCACGTACCGGGGCAGTTGAGCCGCCGCGCTCAGTTCAACAGCCGTGTCACAGCGTGGAACGCTGGCCTTCGGTCAAAGTGTCGAGCTGGAAGCGGCCGCTCTTGTCCCACAGCCACACATCGGTGTAGACCACCCGCCCCAGCCGCTTAGGGGCAGGATAAGGGGCTGCCGCGCGTACCGTGCGTTCGATTTCCGCCACCACGGCGGGCACGTGCGAGGGGGCGCGCATCCAGTCCAGCTTGCGCACCTGGCCATTGCCGTCCAGATGCACTTGCAGCACACCCACGGCTTGCAGCAGCGGCGGCATGCTGCCTGGGTAAATGCGGTTCGCGTTCAGTTGATACAGGTGCTGCGCTGCATCGCGCCGGTATTCGCGTGCGCTGTTGGCCAGCGATACTTTTCCACCAGGCGCTGCAGGCTGAGCGACCGGGGGCAGGGCAGGACCGCCAGGACGTGCCGTGGGCGGGGGCGAACTGGCACAGGAGGCCAGTACCACAACCATTGCGGCGCTCAGCCAGCGCCAGCACCCCCGTGGCTGCGACGCGGGCGTGGACAGGGGGACGGGTTTGGCGGCGAACAGAACGGAGGTGGACATGGTGTGGGCAAGTGGGCCAAAGCTGAATCATTGTGGGGCAATTCGGTCCATACTCCCAGCATGGACCTTTCCCCTGTGACCCCTGGTGACCTTGCTTGCTTTTTGCAACGTCTGCAGCATGGGCCTGCGGTGCTGGTGCAAGTGGCAGCTACCGAAGGGTCGGTGCCGCGTGAAACGGGCGCCTGGATGGCCGTGTTTGCTGACGCTGTGGTCGGCTCGATTGGCGGCGGTCATCTGGAGTGGCAGGCGTTGCAGCAGGCCCGTGTGGCCTTGGCCAACCCCCAGTGGCAGACGGAAACCCGGCGCCAGGCCCTGGGGCCCAGCCTGGGCCAGTGCTGCGGCGGCGTGGTGCATTTGCACAGCCAGCGGGTGACGGTGGCAGACGCCCCGACCCTGCAACAACGCCTACAGCCCATGCGTGTGCCTGTGGCCCTGTTCGGGGCCGGGCATGTGGGCGCGGCGTTGGTGCATGCGCTGGCGCCACTGCCGTTCACAGTGCGCTGGATCGACAGCCGGGAGGGTGTGCTTCCTGCCGGTCTGCCAGACCAGGTGCAGGCAGAGCATTCCGATCCGGTGCAGCGTGCGGTGCCGGGGCTGGCCTCGGGCAGCCGTGTGCTCATCATGAGCTTCAGTCACGCCGAGGACCTGGAGCTGGTGGCCGCCTGTTTGCAACGCCAGCGCAATCGGCGTGACCTGCCTTTCATCGGGCTGATCGGCAGCCGCAGCAAATGGGCCACCTTTCGCCACCGTTTGCGGCAGCGCGGCTACACCGAAGCCGAACTGGCCCAGGTGCACTGCCCCGTGGGTTTACCGGGCATTGCAGGCAAGCAGCCAGCGGTGATTGCCGCCAGCGTGGCCGCGCAACTGTTGCACATTCCCGCGCCCGCCTCTGACCTCAACCCCGCCACCGAACGCCATGGAAAGTTACCTGCTTGATTGGGCCAACCTGCTGCTGCGCTGGGTGCACGTCATCACCGCCATCGCGTGGATCGGTTCATCGTTCTACTTCGTGTTTCTGGACAACAGCCTCACGCTGCCACAAGACGCTGCCTTGCGCCGCGATGGCGCCACCGGCGAGCTGTGGGCGGTGCATGGTGGGGGCTTTTACCACCCGGTCAAGTACGCGGTGGCGCCATCCCGTTTGCCAGAACGCCTGCACTGGTTCTACTGGGAAAGCTACAGCACCTGGTTGAGCGGTTTTGCCCTGTTCGCCCTGACTTACCTCTGGCAGGCGGGGGTCTACCTGATCGACCCGAAGGTGATGGCCTGGTGCAGTGCCTGGGCCGCCGGGGCAGCGGCGCTGGCGTTCCTGGTGGTGTTCTGGCTGTTGTACGACGCCGTCTGTCGCACCCTGGGGGACCGCCCGCGGGGCGATACCTGGGTGGCGCTGTGTGTGCTGCTGCTGGTGGGCGTTGCGGCCTGGGGGGCGGTGCAACTGTTCGCTGGACGCGCCGCTTTTCTGTTGGTGGGCGCCATGCTGGCCACAGCCATGAGCGCCAACGTGGCGCACTGGATCATTCCGGGCCAGCGCAAGGTGGTGGCCGCCCTCAAGGAAGGTCAGCCTGTGGACCCGGCGCACGGGCGACGCGGCAAGCAACGCAGCGTGCACAACACCTATTTCACCCTGCCGGTGGTGCTGGCCATGCTGAGCACACATTACAGCTTCTTGTACACCCACCCACACCGGGTCTGGGTGTTGCTGGCACTGATGCTGGCTGGTGCCGCTATCCGCCAGTTCTTCGTGCTGCGCCACGGTTACAAATTGGGCCGACATGGCCACCCCTGGCCCTTTGCGCTGGTGGGTGTGGTGGTGTTGCTGGCTTTGGTGGTGTGGCTGCGCCCGCCAGCGGTTCCAGAGGTCCGGGCGTCTGCTGTGGTCAACGACGAGCAGGTGCTCGCCCTGTTCCAGCAGCGCTGCGTGGTCTGTCACGGGGCCCAGGTGCAATCCAAAAATGTACGACTGGACAGCCTGGAAGCATTGCACCGGGCGGCCCCGCAGGTGTACCAGCAGGTGGTGGTGACGCGACAGATGCCCCTCAACAACGCCACCGGCTTGACGGATGACGAGCGCGCCCTGGTGGCGCGCTGGTACGCGTCACGCCGACCCGAACAGTGACTCGGGTTTGTTGGCGGGGGTGTTTTCGCTCGATTTGACGTCCATCATCCGCAGGCTCACCCCGCCGGCCTGGCGCAGGTTTTTGTCACCGATGGCCACCCGGTTGGCGTAAGAGGTGTAGCGTGTGCGCAGCGCTTGCACCTCATCGCGAAGCGCGTCGGCGTTCTCGATGCGGTCCTTGTAGCGGTTGAGCACGCCCCAGGCCGATTCGATCACCTTGGTGTTTTGCGTGCTGTTGCCCAGGCGCAGCAGCGCCGCCACCGCGCCCGCGGGGTTGCCTTCCAGACCCAGGCGCACCGCCTGCTCGGTTTGCTTGAGTATGCTGGTGTGGGTTTCGCCGACTGTTTCGGCGTAAGGGGTGTAGGCTTCGGCTGCCCGCACCAGCAATTCCGTGAGTGCCTTGGAGGTGCCAAAGCGCAAGCCCAGCGTTTCGACAAACTGGTGTACTTCGTCGATCTGGATGGCTTGCGCGCCCAGCAGGCTGACCACGGTCAACAGGTTGCAGGCGGCTTCGAAATCAAAATCGTCCTGCCGCACTTCGGTCATCAGTCCCCGTACGATGTCGAGCAAGCGCGCGGTTTGGTGGTTCATCATTTGCACCAGGGCATCAATCACCCGTGCGAGGCGCTGGACCCGCATCGAACCCGCAAAGCGTTCCTGGAAGTTCTCAATGTCATCTTGACAGCGTTGCAGGCCTTTGCGGTCCCCGGCATTGAACCGCATGAAGGCCAGCAGCACGAGCGTCTGGGCATCGAACATTTTGGAGTCCAGCCCCAGGCGCACCGAGCGCGACAGCATGTCCTCGGCGGTTTTGGCGTCGCCGCAGTAGTGCGCCAGCATGCCATGGCGCTGCAAGCGGCTGATCGAGGCCGGCGTCATGTCGGTGGCCATCTTGTAGGACTCCAGCGCTGCTTCAAAATTGCCCTGTTCCAGCAAGGCGCGGCCCATCACATCGTAAGCATCGGCAAAACCAGGTTCCGAATTGATGAGGCCGCTGAGGGTGGAAACCGCCTGTTGCACTTGGCCGGCTTCCAGCTGGGCACGTGCTACGCCCAGGCGGGCCCAGGGCAGGGTTTTGGCGTCGATCACGGCTTGGTACAGCCGTTGCGCGGCATCGAACTGGTCGGTGCGCAGCAGCAGTTCGGCCCCAACGCGGGCCGCGTACAGCCAGTAGTCGCCTTTGCTATCGAAACGCTCCAGGCACAACCGCGCCCCCAAGTCAAAGTCCTGCGACTCGATGGCGTCGAAGATGGCTTTGAGGGACTGCTTGCGCCGCCTGGCCTGGAAGATACGGTCTTCCAGCCGGGCCGCAGTGTAGGGCCGCAGCAGGTAGGAGTCCAATGCCGATTCGGCGGCTTCGGCCACTTTGGAGTAGCTCGCTTCGGCCGTGACCATGATGAAAATGGTCGCGAAGGGCAGCAGGCCGCCGCGCCGCAGGTCGTCGAGCAGGTCCTGCCCGGTGGCGCTGTCGTTCGGGAAGTGCTGTTCGCACACCACGATGTCGAAGGTTTTGAATTCGAGCTGACGCCGTGCATCGCTGATACGGGGTGCCTGGGCCACCGAACGCAGTCCCAGGTCGCGCAATTGCGACACGAGAATGGAGCGTGAGGTGACATTGCCGTCGATGACCAGGCCGGTCGCGTCTTGCAAGTCGATGTGGTGGCGTCGCATGTAAGGTGGGTGTAATGGATGCGCGACTATAAAGAATGACGCTTGCAATACTATAGGTGATTGCCTGCTGTGTCGCGTTTGCTACACCTGCCACACCCTGGGCGGCGTGTGGCTCATGTCCCAGGCCTGCTGGCGCAACACGGCCCAGAGTTGTTGCCACAGGCGCATGACGGGTTCCACCTGTGCGGCCAGAGCGCGCACCACCAGCAGTTGTTCGTTCGGGCAGGTGGCGCCGCAGCACGAAGCCAATTCGCTGTCTTGCAAGGTGTTGCGTACCGCTTCCAGAACGTGTTCGCGGTGCGCGCGTGTCCAGGGGGTGCCGCTGGCCAGCACCAGGGTGCCCAGGCTGCTGTGTCCGGCCAGGCCCAGCGGGCTGTGCAGCAGGCGTTCGTCGCTGGCGGCGATGCGGGCATGTTCCAGCCAGCGTCCGGGCCATTCCATGGTCTGGGTGTAGGTGCCGCGCTCAAATGGCTGGGCGGCTGCAGGCAGGCCCAGGCTCACCACGTCCCAGGCCATGAGTTCCGCCTCCGGCGCGAGCGACCAGCGCAATTCATTCACCGCCTGGCAGCCGTTGTAGGCCAGGGTTTCCAGGGGCAGCCACTCCAGCCGGGCTCCGGCCTGCACGTCCAGTTGCACGTGCTGGGTGGCTGGGGTGCCGCCAGATTTGTAAAACCGCGTGGCGCCGGGGGTGGAAATGAGGGCATGCGCCCCTTCGGCCACTTGCACGGCCACGTCCAGCCGGTCGCCTTCCACCAAACCGCCGGGCGGGTGGATGATCACGTTATGGCAGACCTCGGGGCCTTCCGGGTACAGGCTTTTGAAAATGCGCAAAGGGCCTTCGTGCTGGTGGTGCAGCACGGTGGAGCCGTTTTGCGCGCGGTAGTTCAGTTGCAGGTGAGCGTGCCAGGGCATGGCCGGTTCACTGTGCGTTGGCGCAGGCCACGGCCACGGCGGTCATGTTCAGCACGCGGCGCACGGTGGCGGCCGGGGTGAGGATGTGTGCTGAAGCGGCAGCGCCCAGCAAGATGGGGCCCACGGTCACCCCGCCGCTGCTGATGGTTTTGAGCACGTTGTAGAGGATGTTGGCGGCATCCAGGTTGGGGCAGACCAGCAGGTTGGCCGAGCCGTGCAGGGTGGAGTCGGACAGGTAGGCGCGCCGGATGTTCTCGTCCAACGCAGCATCGCCGTGCAGTTCGCCGTCGCATTCGAGGTCGGGGTGGCGGGCGGCGAACAGGTCGCGGGCGGCCCGCATCTTCTTGGGCGAGGTGCGCTTGGAAGAGCCAAAGCTGGAGTGCGACAGGAAAGCCACCTTGGGCGGCAGGCCAAAGCGCTGCACCTCGCGCGCGGCCAGGGCGGCTATCTCGGCCAGCTGTTCCGCGCTCGGGTCTTCGTTGACGTAGGTGTCGGTGATGAACACCGGGCCGCGTTCCGTCATCAGCGCATTGAGCGCGGCGTAATGGCCCACGCCGGGGCGCAGGCCGAGGATGTGGTCGATGCGCTCCAGGTGCGTGGTGTAGCTGCCGACCAAGCCGCACAACATTGCATCGGCATCACCGAGCGCGATCATCAACGCCGCGATCACGGTGTTGGAGCGGCGCACGGTGGCTTTGGCCACCTCCGGCGTGGCACCGTCGCGGCCCATGAGCTTGTGGTAGTGCTCCCAGTACTGGCGGAAGCGCGGGTCGT
>CAYQTH010000025.1:15334-15602 GCA_964420415.1 uncultured Macromonas sp.
CGCGCCTCGATCACCGCCGGGCGGCCGATCAGGATGGGGGTGGCGAGTTTTTCGTCAATGGCTAGCTGAGCGGCGCGCAGGGCGCGTTCGTCCTCGCCGTCAGCGTAGGCCACGCGCTTTTTGGCGGCGCGCTTGGCCACGTTGAACACCGGGCGCATCAGCAGGCCGGTCTGGTAGATGAAGCGCGACAGGTGTTCCTTGTAGGCCTCCATGTCGGGAATGGGGCGCGTGGCGACGCCCGAATCGGCGGCGGCCTGGGCCACGGCGG
>CAYQTH010000026.1:0-15596 GCA_964420415.1 uncultured Macromonas sp.
CGTGGTGACCTCCACCACCCACAAGAGCCTGCGCGGCCCGCGTGGCGGCATCATTTTGATGAAGGCCGAGCACGAAAAGGCCATCAACAGCGCCATTTTCCCCGGCCTGCAAGGCGGCCCGCTGATGCACGTGATCGCGGCCAAGGCCGTGGCCTTCAAGGAAGCGCTGACGCCCGAATTCAAGGCCTATCAGCAACAGGTGGTGAAGAACGCCCAGGTGGTGGCCGAAACGCTGACCCAGCGCGGTCTGCGCATCGTGTCCGGCCGGACTGAGAGCCACGTCATGCTGGTGGACCTGCGTGCCAAGGGCATCACCGGCAAGGAAGCCGAGGCCGTGCTGGGCGCCGCCCACATGACCATCAACAAGAACGCCATCCCGAACGACCCGGAAAAACCGATGGTCACCAGCGGCGTGCGCATCGGCACCCCGGCCATGACCACCCGCGGCTTCAAGGAAGAAGAAGCCCGCCTGACGGCCAACCTGATTGCCGACGTGCTGGACAATCCGCGCGACGAGGCGAACATCGCCGCCGTGCGCGCCAAGGTCAACGCCTTGACCGCCCGCTTCCCGGTCTATCGGTGAAGTGCCCCTTCTGCGGCCACAACGACACCCAGGTGGCCGAAACCCGCGTTTCGGAAGACGGCGGCTTTGTGCGCCGCCGTCGCCGCTGCGCCGCGTGCGACAAACGCTTCACCACCTACGAGCGCCCGGAAGTGAGCTTCCCCTACGTGGTGAAGAAGGATGGCCGCCGCATTGACTACGACCCGGCCAAGCTGCGCGCCAGCTTCGCCCTGGCCTTGCGCAAGCGCCCGGTCAGCACCGAACAGGTGGATGCGGCCGTGGAACGCATTGAGGAAAAGCTGCTGCAGCAAGGCCTGCGCGAGGTAGACAGCCAGCGCCTGGGCGAACTGGTGATGCGCGAACTGAAAAAACTGGACAAGGTGGCTTATGTGCGTTTTGCCAGTGTGTACCGCAGTTTTGAGGACATTGACGAGTTCCGCGCGCTGGTGGATGAGGTGAAACGTTGAAAAATGGGTGAAATGCAGCCCTAAAGTTTCCGTAAAGCCACCCGAAATACCATTCAACGAGCTTCCAAACAGGTTCGTGGTCAAGCCGACATAGGGTTGGTTTGACACCGGCAAATGGCCCGGTTATTGGCTTAACAGGAGCTTTCAAATGGCTGCAAACATCAACACCAACGTTCTGTCGCTGAATGCGCAGCGCAACCTGAGCATGTCTCAGACAGCGCTGTCGACCGCCATGCAGCGCCTGTCTTCCGGCCTGCGCATCAACAGCGCCAAGGACGACGCCGCCGGCTTGGCGATTTCCGAGCGTTTCAGCACGCAAATCCGCGGCCTGAACCAGGCCATCCGCAACGCGAACGACGGCGTGTCGCTGGCGCAGGTGGGTGAAGGCGCCCTGGGCGAAATCACCACCAACCTGCAGCGCATCCGCGAACTGGCCGTGCAGTCGGCCAACGCCACCAACAGCGACAGCGACCGTGCCGCGCTGAACCTGGAAGTGAAGCAACGCCTGGAAGAAATTGACCGCATCTCTTCGCAAACCACCTTCAACGGCCGCAAGCTGCTGGACGGCAGTTTTGGCAACGCCGCCTTCCAAGTCGGCGCAGATGCCGGCCAGATCATTGGCCTGGACCTGAGCTCCAACACCCGACTGGCCGGTATTGGCCAGATTGCCAGCGCCACTTCAGGCGTGCTGGGCAGTGGGGGTAGCGGTGGCAGCCACGCCGTAACAGCCAGCACCACCAACTTCGGTACGGCGGGCGCTGCGGCAACAAGTGGACGCGCTGTGTTCCAACTGGATGCCACCGATTTCAGCGCTGTGGATGGTGCTGGCAGCAACGGCACGGTGCAATTCACTGCTGCGGCTTTTAACTTCACTTCTGGCGGTTTGACCACCACCGCCTTGGTTGACGCCACAGGGACCACCCCGCCTGGTCTCAATGTTGGCGATTTCGGCCAAGGAAACTTGGCGCAGTTCAACGTCAAAATCGGCGGCACCAGCATCGGTATTACGTTGAATGATGACTACAACGATGTGGACGGTGTTGCGGCAGCCATTGAGTCTCAAATCCAGGCGGTTTCAGGCTTCTCGAATGTCACAGTTGACCAAGGTACCGGGCTCGATGCTGGCAAGCTGGTGTTCTCGAACGCCGGGCAAACACTGGCGGTCGAAATTGAACTCGCCGATCAAAACGCCATTGATGCAGGTATTGCAAACCAAGTGGGCACTGCTGGCAGTGCCACGCCTTCTGCCAGTTTCCAGATTGATGGGCAGACCATCACCCTGACTGGCAACTACACCGACGCGACAGGCTTGGCCGGCGCGCTGCAAACGGCTATTCAAGGATTGGGCGACCTGACTGGAGGCGGTGGCAAGGACTACACCGCTTACACCGTCACCAACAGCGGTAACGTCATCACCATTGACGATGGCGACAACGGCGGTGACGCTATTGCCATCACTGCTGCCAACACCAGCGCAGTGCAAGCTGGCATTGTCAATGCAGCAGGCACCGCTGGCGTGGCGGCCACCCAGGCCAACAACGGTGGTTTCACGGTAGATGCCGCTGGCAACAACATCGCTATCGTACTGGACCAGGATTACGGCTCCTATGGAGCCGTCCGTGACGCCATTCAGACCCAACTGGACACCGCCAACAGCGGCGCTTACGCCGGCCAATACTCGGTCAGCGTCGATCAAGCGGGTCAGATGACCATCAGCCGCACCAGTACCGGTTCGGCATCCACCGCCGTGGACATTTCGGCCGAGGTGGTGAACACGGCAACCCAGTCCACCTTCAGTGCCAACACATCCACGGCAGGCGCCAATGCCGTGGCAACCACCAACGCCAGCTTCCAGGTTGATGGCACCACCATCAACCTGAACCAGAACTACAGCGACTATGCCGCCGTTGCCACCGCCATTGGCTCCCAATTGGGCAGCGGTTACACCGTCGCGGGCAACAATGTCACTGGTGCCATTTCCATCACCAACAACGCCAACGGCTCTGCCGCTGTCAGCATCACCAATGCCGACCCCAACGCCTACAACTCGGGCTTTGTGAACGGTTCCGGCACCGCCGGTGTGGCCAGTGGCTCTGTCACGCTGGGAGCGGGTGAGTTCAGCATCCAAGTGGGCAACGGTACCGCCAAGGAATTCACCGGCACTTTCGGCACGGTGCAAGAACTGGCCAGCAAGATCAACCAGGAACTGGCCGGTCTCCACGCTTCGGTCACCACCGACGGCAAACTGCAACTGCAGTCCACCGACACCATCACCCTGGGTGGCAGCCAGGCCAGCGGCGTCAGCAGCACCATGGCGTTTGCCTCCACCAGCATCACTGCTGACGGTGGCAACCTCAGCACCGCCAGCGTGGATTCGGTGGCCAACGCCAACGAAACCATTGTGCGTGTGGATGCCGCACTGACCGAGGTCAGCTCACTGCGCAGCACCTTCGGTGCCATTCAGAACCGCTTTGAATCGGTAACGGCCAACTTGACCACCACGTCCGAAAATCTGAGCGCTTCGCGCAGCCGGATTCTGGATGCTGACTTTGCTGCGGAAACCGCCGCCCTGAGCCGCGCGCAGATTCTGCAACAAGCCGGTACCGCCATGGTGGCCCAGGCCAACCAGTTGCCGCAAGGCGTACTGGCCCTACTGCGTTAAACCAGGCGCGCACAGGAGGAAAAGCGGCCGCCGTCAAATGCGGCCGCTTTTTCGGCTTTTGCTGGATCGTGTTTGGTGACATGATGGCGAAAGTTGGCGGAATTCCCCAGCCCCACCGCCGCAGGAGCAGACCATGGCAATTTCATCACCCGGCATAGGCAGTGGCCTCGATGTCAAAACCATCGTGTCACAGCTCATGGCAGTGGAACAAGCCCCACTGACCAAGCTCACCACCCAGGCCACCAGCTACCAATCCAAGCTGTCCGCGTTCGGGCAACTGAAGTCCCAAATGGCCAACCTGCAGGACCAGGCGGCCAAACTGGCCAAACCCGCCAACTGGGAAAACCTGGCGTTCAACACCAGCAACAGTGCGGCCGTCTCTGGCAGCATCGATGTCAAAACGGCGCAAGCCACCAACTTCAGTGTGCAAGTCAGCCAACTGGCGCAAGCACAAGCGGCAGCAACCGACCCATTTGATGCAGACAAAACCTTTGGCGCGGGGCAATTGACCATCGATTTGGGCACCTGGACCGGCAACAGTTTTGAGGCTGGCGAACAGGCCGCGGTGACCGTGGATGTGGAAGCCGGCGACTCCCTGAGCGACATTGCCAGCAAAATCAACAGCGCTGATGCGGGTGTGAGTGCCACCATACTGCGTGACGCTTCGGGCGAGCGCCTAGTGCTGAAGTCCGACGAAACCGGCGAAGCCTCCGCTTTCCGTGTGCAAAGCAGTGGTTCCAGCGACTTGGAAGACCTGCGCTACAACCCGGCGGTGGCTGGTGCCGGCATGACGCGTTCGCTGGAAGCCTTGAACACCGAAGCCACCGTCAATGGCGTGGATGTCACCTCCACCAACAACACCCTGAAAGACGCCGTACCGGGTGTGACGTTGAACTTCCTTCAGGTCACCACCAGCCCCGTGACCATCAAAGTGTCGCAAGACACTGCCACTATCAAAACCAACATCACCAACCTGGTGTCATCGTTCAACGCACTGAGCGCCGCGCTCAAGGAAATGACGAAATACGAACCAGGCACCCAAACGGCCGGCACCCTGCAAGGCGATGCCACCGCCGTCGGCCTGCAAAATGCACTTCGTCGCCTGTTCAGCAGCCAGGGGCCTTCCAGCTCCAGCTTTGGCCACCTGTCGGACATGGGCATCAGTTTCCAGTTGGATGGCACGCTGAAAGTGGACGACGCCAAACTCACCACCGCCTTGGCCGACCCAGAAGGCCTGCAAAACTTCTTTGCTGAAACCTCCAGTGGTTTGGCGGTGCGCGTGGAGTCGTTTGCCAAAGGCATGCTCAGCAGCACCGGCAGTGTGGGCAGCCGCTATTCGGCTTTACAAAATGCCATCGACCGCAATACCAAAGAACAAACCCGGATCAATGACCGGCTGGAGCGCACCGAGGCACGGCTGCTGGCCCAGTACTCGCGCCTGGATGGCACCCTGGGCAGCCTGAGCGCATTGAGCGCCTACGTGGAACAGCAAGTGACGAGCTGGAACAACCAGAAGAACAACTGACCCATTCGCCCCCCTCTTGAGCCCACCCATGCGACATCTGGTGGGCTTTTTTGTTGCCGCAAACTGGGGGGAAATTTGGCCTGTATTTGACCGATTGAAAAAGTTCAAGGTCTGCAAAATTTGAGCCATCGCTTTCACTCCTGTGGAGATTGACCATGGCCCAGACCATCAACACCAACATCATGTCGCTGAACGCTCAGCGCAACCTGAACATGTCTCAGGCTTCGCTGGCCACCGCCATGCAGCGGTTGTCGTCGGGGCTGCGCGTCAACAGCGCCAAAGACGATGCAGCGGGCTTGGCGATTTCAGAACGCTTCACTACCCAGATCCGGGGCTTGAACCAGGCCATCCGCAATGCCAATGATGGCATTTCGCTGGCCCAGGTGGGCGAAGGCGCCCTGGGTGAGTTAACCCAGAACTTGCAGCGAATTCGCGAACTGGCTGTGCAGTCAGCCAACGCCACCAACAGCGATTCAGACCGCATTGCTCTGGACCAGGAAGTGCAGCAGCGCTTGGCCGAAATTGACCGCATTTCCTCACAGACCACATTCAACGGCCGCAAGCTGCTGGATGGTTCCTTCGGCTCTGCCACGTTCCAAGTGGGTCCAGATGCCGGTCAAACCATCGGCCTGGATCTGCCCACTAGCATGCGCACCGGTTCCATTGGCAAAATCGCCATGGCCACGTCAGGCATTCTGGGCAGCACCGCCAGCGGCGGCAACCACACGGTCACTGCCACGGCTTTTGATTTTTCACAACCTACCCAAGCAGCCACCAGTGGTCGTGCCAGCGTGAATCTGGATGGTTTTGACTTCACACCGGGTGCAACCGGTACACCTGGTAGCGTGCAATTCACCGCAGCAGCGTTCGATTTCCGTTCCGGCGCAGTCACCACGGGAGCCATCAGCGCAGTCGCTCTGGGCGGCGCAACCGCAGGAGATTTTTCAGGAGCAGGCGACCTCGCTCAGTTCAATGTGACCATCGGTGCAGCATCCGTTGGCATCACCCTGAACGATGACTACGGCGATCTCAATGGTTTGGCCACTGAAATCGAAAATCAATTGAATGCGGTCACCGGTTTTGAGAATGTGACCGTCGAAGTCAGTGGTGCGAACCTGGTCTTCACGAATGCCGGATCGCAGGCAGCAGTCAATATCACAAGCACCGATGCCAACGCGCAGACGGCCGGTTTTGCCGATCTGACAGGAAGCGCCGGCAGCGCACAACCCAATGCCTCATTCGAAATCGATGGTCAGTTGATTGAGCTTACCGGCAACTACACTGACGCAGCAGGCTTGGCTACCGAAATTGGTACCCAACTCTCAGCGCTTGGTGCGCCATACGACGCGTACACCGTGAGCAACACAGGCAACATCATCACCATCGGCACTGGCGTCAATGGCAGCACCGGGGTGGTCATTACCAACGCCAATGCCAGCGCCAATCAAGCCGGCATCGTGAATGCCCCAGGTACGGCCGGCGATCCCGTGGTCGGCAGCGCCGTGGGTGGCTTTGCCGTTGATTCTGGCGGGAACAACATCAGCATCACGCTGGATCAAAACTACGGTTCCTACGCAGCGCTCCGTTCGGCCATACAAAACCAGCTCGACACAGCCAGCAGCGGCGCATATGCGGGCCAGTACGCAGTTGCCATTGATACCGCAGGCGCAATGACCATCAGCCGCACCACAACAGGTTTGGCCTCTACCGCTGTGACCATCGATGGCGAAGTCAATAACACCTATGCCAACTTGAGCTACGTGTCCACGGGTGGTGCGGACTCCGTTGCGGGCACTAACGCGAATTTCCAGATCGACGGTCAGGCCATCACCCTGAACGCCAACTACGGCAGCGCGGCGGCCTTGGCCACCGCTATTGGCACCCAACTGGGTAGCGGTTACACGGTCAACGCCACGGGCAATGACATCACTATTCTGAATAACGCCAGTGGTTCTGCGGCCGTCAGCATCACCAACGCGGACCCGAACGCCTACAACGCAGGCTTCGTGAACGGTGCAGGCACCGCTGGCAGCGTGACGGGCAGCGTAGTGCTGGCTCCTGGCGACTTCAGTATCCAGGTGGGTGACGGCGACCCCTTTGAATTCACCGGGACTTTCGCAACCGTGGCCGAATTGGCCAATACGATCAACCGGGAACTGACCGGCATTGCCGCAGAGGCCACCAGCGATGGCCGTCTGAAGCTGATGTCATCCGAACCAATCAGCCTCAGCGGTACCGCAGCCACAGCCAGCATGGGGTTTGCCTCTCTGGTTAATGAGTCCACCGATGGCAACTTGCAAAGCACCAACGTGCGCTCGGCTGCCGCCGCCAACGAAACCATTGTGCGCATGGACACTGCCTTGACCGCCGTGAGCGAACTGCGCAGCACCTTTGGCGCCATTCAAAACCGTTTTGAATCGGTGATTGCCAACTTGTCCACTTCGGCCGAGAACCTGAGTGCTTCGCGCAGCCGCATCATGGACGCCGACTTTGCCGCCGAAACTGCCGCCCTGAGCCGCGCGCAAATTCTGCAACAGGCTGGCACCGCCATGGTGGCCCAGGCCAACCAGGTACCACAAGGGGTGTTGCAGTTGCTGCAAGGGTAAACAGCCACACACTCCTAACCCATCAAGGCCACACCAGCATCGCTGGCGTGGCCTTTGGTTTTGCGTGGGCATGATCATCAATAAACCATCAAGTTACAGCGCACTTAACCGATAAATAGAATAAGCAAACAACCCACGGAAGGCAACTTGCCATGACCTCCCCCGCTAGATTCAAAGCCGCATCCGCCTACAAGAGTGTTGGGCTGCAGACACGTGCGACCGAACATGACCAGTACCAACTGGTGGTCATGATGTTCGAAGGGGCATTGGAAAACCTGAACCGGGCACGAGGCGCCATGGAAAACGGGCAGGTGGGCGCCAAGATCGAACACATCACCAAAGCCATGCGCATTGTTCAAGAAGGCCTGCGCACCAGCCTGGACCTGGAAAACGGTGGTGAACTGGCCGCCAACCTGGCCAACCTCTACGACTACTGCGTGATGCGCATGACCCAAGCCAATGCGGCCAACGATGCTGGCATGCTGCAAGAAGTGGCGGGCCTGATCCAGCAAGTGGCCGACGCCTGGAAAGAGTTGCGTCCTGGCAATGCCAGTGAACACACTTCCGCCAGCCCTGCGGTGGTCCCCGATACCGCTGCAGCAGCACACAATGCTCCGGGCAACAAAACGCTGCGCCAGTTTGCAGGCATGTATGGCAGTGGCATGGCCAGCCGCCCGGCCATGCTGGCAGGGGCTTGAATACCCGTTCTACCCCCTAAAACAGGCGGGTTTTACCCGCCTTTTTCATGCTCCCCCAGGTTCAAGTGTGCGCCCGAAAATCCGATATATCTGGCAAGACCCACCCAATACCCTTCCCCCATGAGCAACACCCTACTGACCCACTACCAATCGATAGAGCGCACCAGCGAGCAAATGCTGCAAGCGGCTCGTCGCCAGGACTGGAGCGAAGTGGGCCGCCTGGAAAGCGTGTGCAGCGAGCTGATAGAGCAGGCATGCGAGCACGGCAAGAACGTGAAACTGTCTCCCACCGCGCAGGCACAGAAGCAACGGATCATGCTGGCCATTCTGCGGCACGATGCGCAGGTCCGCTCCCTGGCGGAACCATGGATGGCCGACCTGAGTTATGTGCTGGACCCAAGGCAAACCGCCCCGTGGCACTGAACCTTTACAAACCTGTCAAGCTTGCGCACACTTGGCCGATATAGACAGTGTGAGATTGCAAAAGACGGACCAGGAACCCTCCCATGACGCCCACCCTGCTGGATTTCTACAAGGCCATTGAGGACACCAGCGCCCAAATGCTCTTTGCTGCCCGGCAAGAAGACTGGGACGAGGTGGTCAGGCTGGAAGGCGCTTGCGCTGTACTGATCGAGCAGCTGCGCCACCGTTTTGACGGCATCAATCTGTCGGTTCAGGAACAGGCCGAGAAGCACCGCATCATGACGGCGATTCTTCGTCACGATGCCGAGATCCGCAATTTAGCCGAACCCTGGCTGGATGATCTGGGCCGGATGGTGCAAGCACAGCGCCCCATGCATCTGCACTGAAGCAACCCGCTGCTCACACCTGCATGTTCATCACATCGGTGTAAGCCTGCATCATCCGGTTGCGCACATGCAGCGCGGCCTGGAACCCGATTTGGGCCTTTTGCATGGACAGCATGGTTTCTTCCAGGCTCACGTTCGGGTTACCCAGTTGCACCTGGTTTTGCAGTTCACCTGCTTTGTTCTGCGCCGCGCTCACGTTCTGCAACGCGGTTTTGAACACTTCACCAAAGTTGCCTTGAACGCTTCCTGCCGCACCGCCCGCAGCCCCGGCTTTGCCTGCAGCAGTGGCAGGGCGCAACGTGGTCAGGTTGGCGGCATTCACAGAATTCAAACGCAGGTCCATGGTGGTCATCCTCGCATCGAAAAAGTTCGATGTGTGAATGCTAGGCGCCCAGAACGGCAAACTTAAGCCCAAACAAACGGGCAAACACAACCCTTTTCCCGCTTTAGGTCCGGCACCGGGCTTCCATAATCGCTTCAAACATGGCATGGGCGGCGCGCCCTGCCGGTGTGAATGCCAGCGAAGCCAGAACATGAACACAGCCGTTGCACAGATTGACAGCCCCCTGCCTACCGCTCCAGCCAGCCCGCTGCTGGCCAGCTTTGCGCGCCTGAGCAACACCCGCAAACTGATGCTGGGTCTGGGCACCTTGGCCATGGTGGGTGTGCTGGCGACCGCGTTTTACATGGCCAACACACCCGACTACCGCGTGCTGTATGCCAACCTGTCCGACAAAGACGGCGGTGCGGTGGTGGCCCAGCTGTCGCAACTGAACATCCCCTATAAGCACACGGAAGGCGGCAGCGCCATCTTGGTGCCCGCCGACAAGGTGCATGACACACGCTTGAAGCTGGCCTCCCAGGGTTTGCCGCGTGGTTCGACCACTGGTTTCGAGTTGCTGGACACCACCCGCCTGGGTATGACCCAGTTCCAGGAACGCCTGACTTTCCAACGCGGCCTGGAAGGCGAACTGGTGCGCTCCATCACAGCCTTGAGCTCGGTGGCCGATGCGCGCGTCCACCTGGCCCTGCCGAACCAGAACGGTTTTTTCCGTGAACAGCAAAAACCGTCGGCCAGTGTGCTGCTGACCCTGCACGCCGGCCGCAGCCTGGACCGCGCACAAATCGCCGGGATCGTGCACCTGGTGGCCAGCAGCGTGCCGGAAATGAACCCCAAGGCCGTCAGTGTGGTGGACCAGAACGGCACCCTGTTGTCGCAACCCGCCGAGGGCGAGAGCGCCGGTCTGGATTCGCAGCAACTGGAATACACCCACCGGCTGGAACAGATGTACACGCAGCGCATCCTGGACTTGCTGGAACCCATCATTGGACGCGAGAACGTGCGCGCCCAGGTCACGGCTGATATGGATTACTCCCTGACCGAACAAACCAGTGAACAGCACCGCCCCAACCAGAACGGCGAGCCCAGCACGGTGCGCAGCCAGCAGCTCATCGAAACCGGCAGTGCGGTCAACCGGCCCACGCCCGGTGTGCCTGGTGCCGTCAGCAACACCGCGCCCGGCCCCACCACCGCCCCCATCAACGCCACGCAGCCAGCCCCTGTCGGCGTGACCAGCAACGGCACTGTTGCCGGCACCGACCCCAACATGCGGCGCGAACAGGTCACCAACTACGAGGTGGACAAGACGGTGGTGGTCAAGCGCAACGCCACTGGCACCGTGCGCCGCCTGAACGCCGCCGTGGTGCTGAACCACCGTGTCGGCACCGACAAGCGCGGCCAACCCACCAGCAGCGCCTTGCCCGCAGAAGAAATGGCCAAAATCACCGCCCTGGTGCGCGAAGCCATCGGTTACAGCCAGGAGCGCGGCGATTCGGTGAACGTGCTCAATGCCGCTTTCACCAAGCCGTCCAGCGAGTCTGCCGACATCGCCTGGTGGAAAGAGCCCGAAACGCAAGACCTGGCCCGTGGCTTGGCCAAACCGTTGGGTGTATTGTTGTTGGGTCTGATCCTTTTTCTTGGCATGGTGCGCCCCACCCTGAAAATGATGAAAACATCGCCTGATAAATCGGCACCGCTGACTGCCCAGCCACAACAGCTGAGTGCGGTGGTGAACGACGAGCAGCAACGCCCCGCCCTGCAATTGCCAGTGGACAATACGCCGACCGACGACATGCTGCGGTTGGAAGACGCCAAGCGGCTCGCCAAAGACAATCCGGCGGCCGTAGCCAATATCATCAAAGGCTGGGTCAACGGCGAAACCGGCACGGCGGAGTCCTGAACCCGGAAGGTGAACAGGCATGAGTGAACACGATGGAGTTCAGGACGCAGCGATTTTTCTGCTGTCCCTGGGAGAAGAAGAAGCGGCAGAGGTGTTTAAACACCTTTCGCCCAAGGAAGTGCAGCGCCTGGGCGAAACCATCGCCCGCATGCGCACCGTGTCCAAGGAAAAAGTGGACGATGTGCTGGTTCGTTTCACCAGCGAAGCGGCTTCGCAAAGCCTGCTGGTGTCGGACACCGACAACTACGTGCGCTCGGTACTTAAGCGCGCACTGGGGGACGACAAAGCCTCTCTGCTGATCGACCGCATCCTTCAGGGCGGCGATGTGTCGGGCATTGAAAGCCTGAAGTGGATGGACCCGCTGTCGGTGGCCGAATTGCTGCGCAATGAGCACCCGCAAATTTTGGCGGCCACCCTGGTGCACCTGGACATCGACCAGGTGGCGGAAATTCTGAAACACTTCACCGAGCGTACCCGCAACGATGTGATGTTGCGCATTGCCACGCTGGAAGGCATTCAGCCGAACGCGCTGAAAGACCTGAATGAAGCGCTCTACCAGGTTCTGGCAGGCGGCGACAAGATCCGCAAAAGCTCACTGGGCGGCGTGAAGACCGCCGCCGAGATCATCAACTTGCTCGGCACCAGCCTGGAAGCCACCGTGGTGGATTCGATCCGCGAGACCGACCCCGATCTGGCCCAAAAGATCATGGACAAGATGTTCACGTTCGACGACCTGAACAAACTGGACAACAAGGCCATTCAAATGGTGCTCAAGGAAGTGGCGTCCGACAGCCTGATCATCGCGCTCAAGGGCGCCAGCGCCGACCTGCGCACCAAAATCCTCAGCAACATGTCCAGCCGTGCGGCCGAAGCCCTCAAGGAAGACCTGGAAACCCGTGGCCCGGTGCGTCTGTCGGAAGTGGAAGCTCAACAGAAAGACATCCTCAAGATCGTTCGGCGCCTGTCGGACGAAGGCCAGATCGTGCTAGGCGGAGGCGGAGACGATGCCTTCGTCTAACAAACCCAGCACCCCCTACCAGCGCTTCATCCCGCGCGAGGAAGTACAAGTGGTGTCCGCCTGGGCATTCAATGCCATGGATGGCGGCGACAACGCCGCCCAACCCAAAGTCGCCGAAGACCCGCCTGCGGAACCCCTGCCCAGCGAAGCACTCGAAGAAGCCCGGCAAATTGCCTACGCCGAAGGTTTCGAACACGGCCGCCTGGCCGGGGCCAAAGAAACCAAAGACGCGCTGGAGGCGCCCCTCAAGCGGCAAACCCAGGAACAGGCCCAGCGCTTGGCCCTGCTGCTGCAAAACGGCCAGGCTCACTTGAACTTGCTGAACGACCTGCTGGCCCAACAAGTGCTGGAGCTGGCCTGCGACCTGGCCCGGCAAGTGGTGCGGCGCGAATTGCAACAACCCCTGGAACCCCTCAAGGCCGTGGTGCATGAAGCGCTGGCCCTGGCGGTGCAAGACCACACCCCTGCCACGCTGCGGCTGCACCCCCAAGACCTGGACTTGCTGAAAAGCGACCTCGAAACACCACTGGCTGAACAGCACATCCGTCTGCAGCCCGACAAGTCCCTCACCCCTGGCGGTTGCGTGGTTGAAAGCGCGCAAGGCGCGGTCGATGGCACCATGGAAAAGCGCTGGGCCAAGGCCGTGGCCAACCTGGGGTTGAATGTCCCCTGGCACAGCGAGGAGCCGACCGATGTCTGAGCTTCGCACCCCTGAACACTGGCAACAATTCATGGCCTTGGCACGGCAAGTGGCCAGCCAGCACACGCCTTTGGAGAGCAGTGGCAAATTGACCCGCCTGGCCGGGCTGGTGCTGGAAGCCCAGGGCATCAAAACCCCGGTGGGGTCGCAATGCGTGATCGAAATGCCGCACGACCCCGATTCGGCCGTGCTGGCCGAGGTGGTCGGATTTTCGAACGACCGCGCCTTCCTCATGCCTGCAGGCGAGGTGCAAGGCCTGTCCAGCGGTGCGCGCGTCAGTCCCCTGGCGCCCTACCGCCCCCAACCCCGACTGGGTGAAGCGCCCAAGCCCCTGCTGCCGAACGACCGTGGTGTGCTGCGGCTGCCTCTGGGGCACGGCCTGCTGGGCCGCGTGGTAGACGCTTACGGTCACCCGCTCGACCACAAAGGCCCTTTGCTGCACATCGATGTGCAGCCTCTCGAGCGCACCCCCATCAACTCCATGGAACGCGCCCCAGTGCGCCAGCCGCTGGACACCGGGGTACGCGCCATCAACGCCTTGCTCACGGTGGGCCGTGGCCAGCGCCTGGGGCTGTTCGCTGGCTCCGGAGTCGGCAAAAGCGTGCTGCTGGGGATGATGGCCCGTTTCACCAAGGCCGATGTGATCGTGGTCGGCCTGATTGGGGAACGCGGCCGCGAAGTCAAGGAATTCATTGAGGACATCCTGGGCGAAGAAGGCCTGCGCCGCGCCGTGGTGGTGGCGGCCCCGGCCGATGCCCCCCCGCTGGTACGCATGCAGGGCGCCAACTACGCCACCGCCATTGCCGAAGACTTCCGCGACGACGGCCTGGACGTGCTGTTGCTGATGGATTCGCTCAGCCGCTACGCCATGGCACAGCGCGAGATCGCCCTGGCCATTGGCGAACCGCCGGCCACCAAGGGCTACCCGCCAAGCTGCTTTGCCAAACTGCCGCAACTGGTGGAACGCAGCGGCAACGGCCCCGAAGGCAAGGGCTCCATCACCGCCTTCTACACCGTGCTGTCGGAAGGCGACGACCAGCAGGACCCGATCGCCGATGCCGCCCGAGCCATCCTGGACGGCCACATCGTGCTGTCGCGCGCCATGGCCGAATCGGGCATTTACCCGGCCATCGACATCGAAGCCTCGGCGTCACGCGTCATGCACAACGTCGTCACACCCAAGCATTACGAACTGTCGCGCAAGTACCGCCACTACTACTCGCGCTACCAAAAAAGCCGCGACCTGATCCAGCTCGGCGCCTACGCCGCGGGCAGCGACCCGGACATCGACAAAGCCATCCTCCTGTTCCCGCACATGCAGAAGTTCCTGATGCAGGACATGCGCGAACAAGCGCCGTTCAATGCCTGCGTGGCTGATCTGGCGAAAGCGGTGGGCGAAGAGTCGACTGCCGCAGGAGCCAAAAGAACATGAAAAAACCCGCCTCGCTTCACTCTGTGGTGGAAGTGTGTACCCAGAAACGCGACGAAGCCTTGCAGGCACTGGGCCATGCCCAGCGTGAATGGCAGAACGCCCAGCAGCAACTCGCACAGCTGGAGAACTACGCCGAGGAATCTTCGCAGCGCTGGGCTGCGCGTGCCACACACGGCGTCAGTCCAGCACTGCTCTTCACCCAGCGCCAGTTCATGGCCAAGCTGGACCATGCCGTCACGTTCCAGAACGGCGTGCTGCAACGCCTGCAATTGAACATCGACCACTGCAAACAGCAGGTGATGCTGGCCGAACGCGAGCTGGCAGGTATCAACAAATACGCAGACCGCCGTGAACAGCAATGGCAACACCAGCTACATCGGCAGGAACAGCGCCGCAACGATGAAATGGCAGCCAACCTGCACCGCCAGAACACCTCGTCCACCTCATGGAGGCACAGCACATGAAAACGGAACACAGCCCCTCCCTGCAGCAAGAGCAAGCGGTTCAACGCAACAATGCGGCCAAAACCCGCAACGGCAGCGGCACGCCCACGGCACAGCAACCTTTTGCCGACTTGCTGGCCAGCCTGGGGCAGCGCAACGTAGCGGAAGAAGATGCGCTGCTGTCAGACACCTCTGCCGATGCGGCGAGTGCCACCACTGCAGACACCTTGCCTGCCGACGCTGCCGCTTTACTGGCAAGCCAAAACACAGTCACCCCGCCGCCCGCCAGCGCCTCAGCACTGACTGCATCCTCCCCCCTGCCTCTCTCCCCCTCCACGGATGTTTTCAGCCCACAACCTCTGGCCTCCCTGCCCACCGTCGCTTTACTGGCAAGCCAAAACACAGTCACCCCGCCGCCCGCCAGCGCCTCAGCA
>CAYQTH010000027.1:0-15391 GCA_964420415.1 uncultured Macromonas sp.
GGGTTGCCGAACATGACGCCGATCTTCATGCGGATCTGGTTGATGAAGATGACCATGCAGTTGGTCTTCTTGATGGTGGCGGTCAGCTTGCGCAGCGCCTGGCTCATCAGGCGGGCTTGCAGGCCGGGCAGGCTGTCGCCCATGTCGCCTTCGATTTCGGCCTTGGGTGTGAGTGCGGCCACCGAGTCCACCACGATCAGGTCCACCGCGCCGGAGCGTACCAGGCTGTCCACGATTTCCAGCGCCTGCTCGCCGGTGTCGGGCTGGGAAATCAGCAGGTCGTGCGGGTTGACGCCGAGCTTCTGGGCGTACTGCACGTCCAATGCGTGTTCGGCGTCGACAAAGGCGCAGGTGCCGCCCTGTTTCTGCATTTCGGCAATCACTTGCAGCGTCAGCGTGGTCTTGCCGGATGATTCCGGACCGTAGATTTCGACCACGCGGCCGCGCGGCAGGCCGCCGACGCCCAGCGCGATGTCCAGGCCCAGCGAACCGGTGGAGACGACCTGGATGTCCTCGATGGCTTCGCCTTCACCCAGGCGCATGATGGTGCCTTTGCCGAATTGCTTTTCGATTTGTGCCAGGGCGGCTTGCAGGGCTTTGGCTTTTTCGCTGTCAACGGGCTTGGTGGCGGTGGCGTTCATGAAATATCCTTTTTAAACATTGGGTTGGCAGCACAGACCTCCCTGAATGCTTTGCTGTGCGGTCGGTGCTTGGATGGCAGTGTAAGTCGAAGTAAATCAAAAAAATCTATATTTTTAGTCAGTTTGCATTACTATTTAGGCATGTTCGAAAACGCAGTATTGCCGATGACTGGGCGACAAGCGGCTGGCGGGCCGTCGCCGGAAACCGCCACAGGGGCAGAGACGCCGCTGCCGGACGACCGTTGGCGCCTGACCCACTTGGGGCGGATGATGGGCCATGCGTTGCGCCGCTTCGACGAGCGCGTGCTGGAACTGATGACCCATGCGGTGAATGTGCCGTTGGCTCTGTCCAACTTGGCGGCGCGCGGCCAGGTGGGGGCGGCGCACATCCACATCACGCGGCATTTGAGCCTGCGCGGGTCGCGGCTGACCGAGCTGGCGCACAGCGCTGGCATGAGTAAGCAGGCCATGGGCGACCTGGTGGACCAGTGCGAGGCTTGGGGGCTGGTTACGCGGGTGGCCGACCAGCGGGATGCGCGTGCCAAGCGCATTGTGTTCACCGACACCGGGCTGGCGTGGCTGGAGGCGTTCCGCCAGGCTGTGGCGCAGGTGGAGGCTGAATTCCGTGAACAGGTGGGCGACCATGTGGCCACGGTGGTGGCGCTGGGCCTGGAGGCCTACGCGACCGGGGACTGAACACCGAGCGCCGTAAGGCGAGGTAAGCAGGCGCGGCCTACAATGAACGAAAAAAGCCCCAATACGGTCCACAAGACACCGAGGAGACAGGCATGCGCATACTCATTGCGGAAGACGATCAGGTTTTGGCCGATGGCCTGTTGCGCACCTTGCGTGCCGCCGGCGCGGCGTGCGACCACGTGGCCAGCGGCGCCGAGGCCGATGCGGCCCTCATGACCAACCACGAGTTCGATCTGCTGATTCTGGACCTGGGACTGCCACGCATGCACGGCCTGGAGGTGCTCAAGCGCCTGCGCAGCCGGGGTTCGTCGTTGCCGGTGCTGATCCTGACCGCCGCCGACAGCGTGGAAGACCGCGTCAAAGGCCTGGACCTGGGGGCTGACGACTACATGGCCAAGCCGTTCGCTTTGCAGGAGCTGGAAGCGCGTGTGCGCGCCCTGGTGCGGCGTGGCATGGGCGGCGCCAGCAGCCAGATCAAGCACGGCCCGCTGGTGTACGACCAGTCAGGCCGCGTGGCCACCATAGACGGCAAGATGGTCGAACTCTCGGCCCGCGAACTGGGCTTGCTGGAGGTGTTGCTGCAGCGCGCAGGGCGCTTGGTGAGCAAGGACCAGCTGGTGGAGCGGTTGTGCGAGTGGGGCGAGGAAGTCAGCAACAACGCCATCGAGGTGTACATCCACCGTCTGCGCAAAAAGATTGAAAAAGGTCCCATCCGCATAGCCACTGTGCGCGGACTGGGTTATTGCCTTGAGAAAATCCCCAACTGACCCTGCTGCGCCAGAACCGGAAGGCCGCGATCACAGCGGCAAGCTGGTATTTGGGCTGTTTCAGCGCGAGCAAAGCAGCCTGTTTGGCGAGATTCTGGATTGGATGCTGACACCTTTGCTGTTGCTGTGGCCGGTGTCGCTGGCGCTGACCTGGCTGGTGGCGCAAGGCATAGCCGACAAGCCCTATGACCGGGCGTTGGCCGAGAATTTGCAGGCGCTGGTGCCATTCGTGGCTGTGCAGGATGAGCGTCTGGTGTTGCTGATGGAGCCGCCGGTGCGGCATGTGCTGCGCTCCGATGAGTCCGACCTGGTTTTTTACCAATTGCAAGATGCGCGCGGAATGGTGATTGCCGGAGAGCAGAATTTCCCGCGGCCAGAGCGCGATCCGAAGGTGATCCCGGGAGAGGTGTACTGGCGTGAGGACACTGTGCGGGGCATGGAGGTTCGTGTCGCCTATGGGTGGATGCCAGTGCCCGTTGCGTCTGGTCAGCAGGTGCTGATCCAGGTGGCGGAAACGCGTGGCAAGCGTTCCACGTTGGCCACCGACATCACCAAGGGGGTGATGGTGCCCCAGTTCATCATCCTTCCCTTGACGGTGCTGCTGGTCTGGCTGGCGCTGGTGCGCGGCATCCGGCCGTTGAGCGATCTGGAGCAGCGGATCCGGGCCCGCAAACCAGATGATTTGAGCCCGATCGATGAACAACAGGTGCCGCAAGAGGTGGCTCCGCTGGTGTCGTCGATCAATGACCTGTTGAACCGGCTGAAAACGTCTCTGGGCACACAAAAGCGCTTTTTGGCCGATGCGGCGCACCAGCTCAAAACCCCTCTGGCTGGTTTGCGCATGCAGGCGGAGTTGGCGCAAAAAGATGCATCTTCAGGAGAGGATGTGCAACGTTCACTGCAACAGATAGCCAAATCAAGCGTCAGGGCCACGCACACGGTGAACCAGTTGCTGGCGCTCGCGCGTGCTGAAACCACGGGACGTGCCTTGCCCAAGGTCACGGTGGACATGGCGCCGCTGGTGGCCGAGGTGATTGCCGACTCGGTCCCGAAGGCCATGGAAAAACAGATTGACCTGGGCTACGAAGGGCCGGAACACACGCCGGAGAATTGTTTGCTGGAAGGCAATCCCACGCTCCTGCGGGAATTGGTGCGCAACTTGGTGGACAACGCCTTGAACTACACGCCCGCCGGTGGCGTGGTGACCGCGCGCGTGTTGCTGGACCGTTTCAGCGGCGTGCTGGTGCTGCAGGTGGAGGACAACGGCCCTGGCGTTCCCGAAGAGGAACGAGAACGTGTGCTCGAGCCGTTCTACCGTTCCTTGGGCACCAGGGTCGATGGCTCGGGACTGGGCATGGCCATTGTGATGGAAATTGCCCAGCAGCACGGCGCTGCCCTGGTGCTGGAGGATACCCATCCAGGTCAAGGCGCCGCTCGGGGGCTGCGTGTGTCGGTGCGTTTTACCAGCCTGCGCCGCCTGGAGGTGTGAGTCCGTTCATCCGGCGGTTTTACGTGCCGCCGCTTTGCGCGCCGGCGCTTTCTTGGCCGGGGCTTTTTTGGCCGCTGTCTTGCGCGGCGGGTACTTGCTCTCGCGCTGTTCGAATTCGAAGTTCACCTTGCCCGCGCCTGGGTCCCAGGCCAGGAAGGCCTTGAAGGCGCGGCGCGTGCGGTTGGAAACGAAGTTCTCCAGCAGGTCGGTTTTGCCGGTGCTCAGCAGCTTTTGCATCTGCTCCGGCGCAATGGCCTGCTGCAGGATGGTGGTGCCGCTCTTGAAGTCGCAGCTCGGCGTGGGCTGGGCGGCGGTGGGCACGGACTTGCTGCACACATAGTTGCTGCCGTGTTCTTGCACCGGGGCGCCGCACTTGGGGCAGGGCCCTAAGCTGGCGCGGCCGCTGAAGTCCACCAATTCCCCGCTCTCTTCTTCGGCTTTTTCGTCGCCAAAGTCGAATTCCAGCTTCCAATTCTTGTCTTCTTCGCTGAACTTCAGCACCATTTCGGCGGTGAAAGGCCAACCCGCCTTGGAGCGGAACCCTTCCAGCGGGCCGATGTGCTTGTCACGCAGGAAGGCCTCGGCCTCGTCGATTTCAAAGGTGCGGCCACCGGGCGATTTGCCGAAGGAGAAGCCGCAGCCGTCGGACGCACCGTCGGCGCCGGTGCAGGCGTAGCGGCGGTAGTTTTCCTTGACCACGCCGCCGCAGTTCGGGCAGGGGGTGGCCAGGGTGGCGTAGTTGCCGGGCACGCTGTCGCGGTTGTATTCCTTGGCCTTCTTGACGATGTGCTCGGTCATGGTCGCGATCTCGCGCATGAAAGCTTCGCGGCTCAACTGGCCGCGCTCCATCAGCGACAGCTTGTGTTCCCAGCCGCCGGTCAATTCCGGCTTGGACAGTTCTTCCACATCCAGCCCGCGCAGCAGTGTCATGAGCTGGAAGGCCTTGGCGGTGGGGACCAGCTCGCGCCCTTCGCGCAGCATGTACTTTTCGGTCAGCAGGCCTTCGATGATAGCGGCGCGCGTGGCCGGGGTGCCCAGGCCCTTTTCCTGCATGGCGTTGCGCAGTTCGTCGTCGTCCACCAGCTTGCCCGCGCCTTCCATGGCGCCCAGCAGCGTGGCTTCGCTGTAGCGGGCCGGAGGGCGGGTCTTCAAGCCCTTGGCGGTGGCTTCTTCGGTGCGCACGGTTTCGTTCGGCTGAACGGCCACCAGGTTCTGGCCTTTGTCACCATCCTTGGCGTCTTCCACATCGGCGGCGGCTTCCTTGCCGTACACGGCCATCCAGCCGGGGTTGACCAGCACCTTGCCTTCGGTTTTGAAGTGGTGGGTGGCGGCGGGCACGTTCACCTTGGTGATGCGCGTGGTGACCATGAACTCTGCGCTGGGGAAGAACACCGCCAGGAAGCGGCGCACCACCAGGTCGTACAGCTTCTGTTCGGCTTCGCTCAGGCCGCTGGGCGCTTGCAGCGTGGGGATGATGGCGAAGTGGTCGCTGACCTTGCTGTTGTCGAACACGCGCTTGGTCGGCTTGATGTAGCCCTTGTCGAGCGCGGTGCGGGCGTGCTGCGACAGGTGGTGCAGCGGGCTGTTGGCCAGCATCTGCATGGTGTCGCGCACGGTGCCCAGGTAGTCTTCCGGCAGGGCGCGGCTGTCGGTCCGCGGGTAGGTCAGGGCCTTGTGCTTTTCGTACAGGCTTTGCGCCAGGCTCAACGTGGTCTTGCCGCTGAAGCCGAAGCGGCCGTTGGCCTCGCGCTGCAGGCTGGTCAGGTCGTACAGCAGGCCGCTGGCCTGGGTGGTGGGCTTGGATTCTTCCGTCACCGTGCCGGGCTGGCCGCGCACGGCGTCGGCAATGGCCTGGGCGTCGCGCTCGGTCCACAGGCGGTCGGCCTTCAGTTCGGCGTCGGCTGCGTCGCCAGTGGGTTTTTTGAACGCCGGGTCGAACCACTTGGCCGGATATGAGCCGGCCTGGGCGCCAAAGGTGCCGTGGATTTCCCAGTAGTCGCGGCTGCGGAAAGCGCGGATTTTTTCCTCGCGTTCCACCACGATGGCCAGCGTCGGCGTCTGCACCCGGCCCACGGTGGTCAGGAAGAAGCCGCCGTCGCGGCTGTTGAAGGCGGTCATGGCGCGCGTGCCGTTGATGCCGACCAACCAGTCGGCTTCGGAGCGGCTGCGCGCGGCGTCGGCCAGCGGGCGCATCTGCTCGTCGGAGCGCAGGTTGCTGAAACCGTCGCGGATGGCTTGCGGCGTCATGGACTGCAGCCACAGGCGCTGCACCGGCTTGTTCAGGCCCTTTACGCCGCCGGCGTACTGCTCGATCAAGCGGAAAATCAGCTCCCCTTCCCGCCCGGCATCGCAGGCGTTGATCAGCGCGCCCACGTCCTTGCGCTTGGCCAGCTTGACCACCGCGCTCAGGCGCGACTTGGTCTTGTCGATGGGTTTCAAGTCGAAGTGCGGCGGGATGACCGGCAGGTGGGCAAAGCTCCACTTGCCGCGCTTGACGTCGTAGGCCTCGGGCGCGGCGATTTCCACCAGGTGGCCCACGGCAGAGCTGACCACGTAGTCGTCGTTTTCGAAGTGGTCGTCGTGCTTTTCGAACTTGCCAGCAATGGGCGTGAGCGCACGCACGATGTCTTGGGCGACGGAAGGCTTCTCGGCAATGACCAGTGTTTTCGTTTTCATCTCTACAATCCACTCCCATGCGCGCGCACGCGCACCTGTGTGTAGGCACGCACATGCGCGCACATGCATGGAATTACCTTACCAAATTTCTGCCCGTGCCTGCTGACACCTCTTCCAAGCGTTCCCCCGCCGCACCGCAACGGCGCATCCAGACCCGCCGTTCCGGCGTGCACGGCAAGGGCGTGTACGCGGTGGTCGATCTGGCCGAAGGCGAAACCCTGATCGAATACACCGGCGAGGTCATCACCTGGGACGAGGCGCAACGCCGCCACCCACACGACCCTGCTGACCCAAACCACACCTTCTATTTCCACATCGACGACGGCCATGTGATCGACGCCAAGCACGGTGGCAATTCTTCGCGCTGGATCAACCACAGCTGCAGCCCGAACTGCGAGGCCGAAGAGACGACAGACGGGCGCGTTTTCATCCGCGCGCTGCGCAACATCCACGCGGGCGAGGAACTGTTTTACGACTACGGTCTGGTGGTGGACGAGCCCTACACCCAGGCGCTGAAGGCGCAGTACCCGTGCTGGTGCGGCAGCCCGAACTGCCGTGGCACCCTGCTGGCGCCGAAAACGCCGCGCCGCAGCCGTTCCAAGCCCAAGACGGCCCAGGCGCAAGCACGCACGTGAGCCCTGACCGCATGAGCGCCCCCATGTCTGACGAAGCCGCCACGCGCGAGACCGCGTTGCGCCACCACACGCGCCAGGCCGAGGGCCTGTGGCAGGCCGTGGCCCCCCAGTGGCCGGGTTTTTCGGTGGAGGTGCTGCCCCGCATCGATTCGACCAACACCGAGCTGATGCGGCGTGCCAGGGCCGGGGAGCAGTCGCCGGTGCTGCTGGTGGCGCTGGAGCAGACCGCCGGACGCGGGCGGCGCGGCAAAAGCTGGATCAGCGCGCCTGGGGATTCCTTGACCTTTTCCCTCGGGTTGCCTTTCGAGCCGCGCGACTGGTCGGGCCTGTCGCTCGCTGTGGGTGTGAGCCTGGCCGAACACCTGCACCCCGAAGTGCGGTTGAAATGGCCCAACGACCTGTGGTGGCAGGGCCGCAAGCTGGGCGGCATTCTGGTGGAGACCGCCAGCCTGGGCGCGCAGCGCTACGTGGTCATTGGGGTGGGGCTGAACATCGCCACCCCGCAACTGCCGCCTGCGGATACCTTGCCGCAGGTGGAAGGCGAACAGGCCTTGCCTGCGGTGCCGCCCACAGGTTTGCAGGCGCTCGACACGGCGCAGCCGCCGCGTGATGCCGGCCAGTGGCTGGCGGCGGTGTTGCCGGGGTTGGTGCGTGATGTGCGCACCTTCGAGCAAGAGGGGTTCGCCGCGTTTGCCGAGCGCTTTGCGCGCCGGGATGCCCTGTTCGGTTTGCCGGTGCGTGTGTCCGACGGCCGGGAAGGCGTGGGCGCGGGTGTGGCACCGGGCGGTTCGCTGCGCTTGCAGGCCGGGCAAGGTTTCATTGACATCACCAGCGCGGAAGTGAGTGTGCGGCCATGTTGAGGGCGTTGGTGTTGGTGTTGCTGCTGGCCAACCTGCTTGTGTTGCTTTATGTCCAGGGCGGTTTCGAGGCCGTTGGCTGGGCCATGCCGCAGCAGCATGAGCCCGAACGGTTGGCGCAACAGGTCGCTCCGGAACGGCTGCACCTGCTGTCCGCCGCTGCGGACGGTGCAGCAGCAACGCCGCCAGCGATCGAGGAGGCTCCCCCGGCATCTGTGCCCGCCCCGGTGGCCAAAGCGCTGCCCACGGCCTGCTGGCAGGTCGGCGGCTACAGCCCGGCACAGGCCATCGTCCTCAACGCTGCGCTGCAAAACCTGTCTGGTCTGGAAAAACGCTGGAGCCTGGCCGAAACCGTGCTGCCCGCACGCTGGATCGTCTACCTGGGCAAGTTCCCTGCCGATGTGATGCAGCAGCGCAAAGCCGAGTTGCGTGAGGCCAGGGTGGCCTTCCGCGATGTCAGCGTCCCTGCTCTGTCGCCCGGTCTGGCGCTGGGCACCTATTCCAGCGAAGAGGCCGCCAACACCGCCCTGCGCGACGTTAAGAAAGCAGGCGTGCGCGACGCCAAGGTGGTGCAGGAACGGCAGGAACAACGCAATGTGTTGCTGCGTTTGCCTGCCGTGACCGATGCTGAACGCGACCGGGTGCAGGGCCTGGGTGCGCTGGCAGGCAAGACCTTGCAGCCTTGTCCTTGACAGTGCACGGCCCGTTCATTTCGGGAGCATGTAGTCCTTCTCCCGGACCAGGCGGATCATGGCATCGACCACCTCCGGGTCGTAGAAACGCCCGCGACCACTGACCACCTCGGCCAGCGCGGCGTCCAGCCCGACGGCCGGGCGGTAGGGGCGGTGCGAGGCCATGGACTCCATCACGTCGGCCACTGCCAGAATGCGGGCTTCGGGCAGGATGGCATCGCCTTTGAGCCCCTGTGGGTAGCCGCTGCCGTCCATGCGTTCGTGGTGCTGCCGGATGATTTCGGCCACCGGGGCCGGAAATGGCACGTCTTTCAGGATGTCATACCCGGCTTGCGCATGACCTTGAACCAAGGTCATTTCCACCGGCGACAGGCGGGTGGGTTTGGTCAGGATTTCGGCGGGCACCGCGATCTTGCCGATGTCATGCACCAGGCCCGTGAGTTCCAGCAGTTCACAGCGCTCCGCGCTCCAGCCCAGTTCCTGTGCAATGGCGCTGGCGATCAGCCCCACCCGGCGTTCGTGACCCGCTGTGTACGGGTCGCGCAATTCCACCATGTTGGACACAGCTTGCAAGGTGCCACGCATGGAGCCTTCCAACTGCTTCACGTAAGTGGCGATCTGCTGTTCGGCGCGCTGGCGTTCCGTGATGTCCTGCGCCATGACGATGGTGGCGGGCTGGCCATCGTCCCAGGTGATGACTTTGGCGTGCAGCCCGACCTGGATGAGCGAGCCGTCCCGCCGACGCAGCGGCACGGTGTAGGACACGCTGTTGTGCTGGCCGCTGTGCAACTGGTCCCAGGCCGTCTGGATGCGTGCCAGGTTGTCGGGGTCTTGGGCTGTGAACTCCAGCACGTTGTGTCCCAGCAGTTCTTCGGCCGAGTAGCCCAGCATGTCGCAATAACGCGGGTTGACGTAGATGTATGTGCCATCGCGGCGCACGTACATGCCGCTGATGGTTTGCTCCACCATGCCGCGGAAGCGCTGTTCGCTCTCGCGCAGTGCCTGTTCGCTGCGGTGAATGTCGGTCAGGTCGGTCCAGGCGATGACGATGTCATTGCCAATCACGGCCATGGTACCCAAAGCCTGGTGGGGGCGGCCATCCTTGCCGGTCAGGGTCAACTCGGGTGAATGGATGGTCTGGCCTTGGCGGGCCAGTTCGATGGTTTGCAGCCAGTGCTGGCGCAGGGTGTCGCGTTCGGCAGTATTGGGATAGGCGCGTTCAAACCACATGTCAACATCGGTGATGTCGGCCCGCTCATACCCTAGCCAGTCTTGGTGCGCGGTGTTCTGGGCCAGCAGACGCATATCGTCCAAAGCCCGTATTTGCATGGGCACGGGTGCGAAACGGAACACTTCGGTGAAACGCTCTTCCATCCGGCGGGCCTGCTCTTCTGCCGCCTGGCGCCGCTCGGTGTTGCTGAAGTTGTTGAGCGCAAAGCGCAGGTCGGCGGTCATTTCCTGCAGCAAACGCATCTGGCGCTCATCGAACCCAGGTTGCCCCGTGCTGTACAGGCTGACCACCCCCAGCAAACGGTTGTCTTGCAGCAGAGGCAGCACCGCCCGTTGCTGCACGCCCAATAAGCGCAGGTATTCGTACCAGGGTCGAATCGCTGACGAGCTATCGGGAGTGAACGTTTGGGGCAGAGTGTGGACACTTGCCTGGCCCTGGCTGAACAGCTGCAAGTTGTCGGCCAAGGGGCTGTCGGGGGCTGTCAGCAAAGCATCCATCAGCGGTAACCGGTCGGTTGGAATGCCGTGTTGCTGCCACAGGTGCAGTGGCCATTGGCCCTGCGCGGTTCTGGCAATGTAGAACATCGAAAAATCGCTGTGCTCGCACAAGGCGTTGAACAGCGCTTGCAGCAGTTCCTCCTCCGTGGCGCAATGCACGATGGCCCGGTTCGTGGCGCTGAGCAGTTCGTACAGCTTGTTCATGCGCTGGTGAAGCTCCGTGGCCAGCATCCGTTCCAGGCTCTTGCCGAGCAAGGAGGCCACGTTGTCCAGCAGGGTGGTTTCTTCTGGCAGGAAGTCCGCCTTTGGCGCAGTGGACGAGGTGTCATACCAGACATGCAGCGTGGCAACAGCGACGCCCTCGCGCAACACGGGAACTTGCAGCTGCATGGTGGTGGCACCGGGCAACGGAGCGCCAAAATGACCCCAGGCGCTGCCGATGGCCGCCTGTGCCCGTTCGGGGTACAGAAACCCTGTCGGCAACAAGGCGGCTGTGTGGGTCAGCAGCTGCGATGGGCTCAAGTCCTGCCGCTGGATCAGGTTGGATACCTCCCGGATGCAGCGCAGTTCTTTGATCCGCTCGCCCAGGTCGTGTACCAGCACTTCGCGCTCCTGGGCCAAGTGGCGCCGCTCGGTGATGTCACGGACCACCTGGACCCAGGCCTTGCGGTGGTCCTCCTGGGCAAACGGTGCCAGGCTGCACTCCACGGCCCGGCCTTGTGGCAAGTCGAGTTCATACAGCGTTCCCCCACTTGGCCGCTGGAGTTGCGCACACACCGGGCACTGGGCTACAGGGAGCGCCGGGTGGTGGAACAGCCGGTGGCTGGCCTGCCCCACCAGTTGCGCGGCCGGTTGGCCCAGGTGTCGTGCAGCGGCTTGATTGGCCTGCAGGATCGTTCCTTCCCGGTCCACAATGACGGTGGGGTCGGGCACGGCGTCATAGGTGCTGGCCGCACGTGCCAGCATGCCAAACGGTTCCCTGAGGGTGAATTGCACCAAGGTGGCGTAAATGAACCAGTAGGCGTATATCTTTAGAATGTGTCCGGTCACGTTGGCGTGTGCATACACACTCACGTACTGCGTGAAGGCGAATTCAGACACCATCATGGTGAACGCAGCGGTGCTCACGCCCAACCACAGTCGGTGCGGCATGTGTGCCCGGTGGCGCCAAAACAGCAGCATCGCCACACCGAGTGCGGCGATGATGGCGTATTCGGTCATCACCTTGAACGGCGTCAGGCCCGTGCCGTCGATATATGCGGTGGGGAAGTGACCGCTGAAAACCAGGTAGGTGCACAGCACGCTCCAGCTGCCGAAACCCAGGTGCAGCCAGCCGACGCGCACCGTGCGTTGCAAGAACCACGGCGCGGTCACCAGGGCCACGGCCTGCATGGAGCGGGCCGCCAGCCAGAACTGCGTGGCCGGGTTGGCGCTGTCGATGGGCAGCACCTGCATGCCTTTGAACACCAGGGTGTGCAACAGGTCCAGCCCGGCACACCAACCGAGCGCCACTGCCACGTAGACCACGAAATGGTTGCGTGTGAACAACCGTGAGGTGGAGGCCACCACCAGGGCGGTGATGCCGATCACGATGGACATCAGCTCGCCCAGGGTATGGGCAAACAGGTAGCTCACGTCTGACAGCCACCAGACGGCCAGTCCCATCAGCGTGGGCGGCCAGAGAGCGTGCAGCACAAGCAGCCACGTGAGCGGCGGCCGGTAGCTCACGGACGTTGAATGGGGGGACGTGGGATCGGTCATGGGGGTTGCCATCTGCGGGATTGAATGGCGAGTGTGCATGAACTATGCGGACTCCAGCGGGATTGGTCAACACTGTGTGTGCAACAGGGCACAATCGGGCGCATATTGCACAACACCGTCATCATCCATGAACATCAGCAAAGACACCGTCGTCACCCTGTCCTACCAAGTGGCCGATGCCCAGGGCAAGCAACTGGAAGCCAGCACCGAGCCCATGGCTTACCTGCATGGCGGCTATGGCAACACGTTTGACAAGATTGAAGCCGCCCTGGAGGGGCAGCCGGTCGGTTATGCCACCACGGTGGTGCTGCAACCCGAGGACGCGTTTGGCGTGCGCGACGAAAGCCTGGTGCAGACCATTGCGAAGGCCGACTTCCCGCCCGGCGTGAAGGTGGGCGGGACCCTGCGTGGTGTGGCCGACGACGGGCACGAACGCATTTTCACCGTGGTCAAGATCAAAGGGCCGGAAGTGATTTTGGACGGCAACCATCCGCATGCGGGCAAGGTATTGCGTTTTTCGCTCACCGTGCAGGACGTGCGGTCGGCCACCCCGGAGGAAGTGGCGCACGGCCATGCCCATGGGGCGCACGGCCACCACCATTGACGGTGAAGCGGTCGTCTGTTTACCGGCTCGAAGTCTGCGTTGGGGCCTTGTCGTTGCACACCTGGCGTCCCAGCAGGCTCACCCGCTGTTCTTCCGAGGGCATGGTGTCAAATGGGCCGACAGCGAAACCTTCTTGTTCCTGTAAGGAGCGCTCGCTCATGATGACGAGCATGTGGTGGCCTTCGTGAAAGTCTCGTTCCGCGTACTTGACGGACTCCAAGTCTTTGGGCGCACAGCTTTCTTGGGCCAGCCCTTTCTGTGCGGCGGCTTCAAAGACTTCGTTGGCGGGTGGTTCGGCAGCAGCCTGGGCCAATGCAGGCAGCAGTCCCAACAGGGTCAGGGCAATCCAGCGGTGTGTCATGAGTGAAGATTCATGCAGGGTGGGTTGAAACAGAGGCCGGTCAAACCAGGCCTTCTTCGGCTTGCAAGGCTGCCACGACGGCGGGGCGGGCCGCCACGCGGGCATGGAAGGCCTTCAGGTTGGGCCAGGTGGCCAGGTCCAGCGACAGGTAGGTCAGCCAGCCCAGGACCACGAACAGGTAGGCATCGGCCACGCTGAAATCGTCGCCCAGCAGGTAAGGGCGGCCGTTCAAGGCCTGTTCGGTGTAGGCCAGCCGGCGCAGCAGGTTTTCGCGCGACAGGTCACGCCATGCCGCAGGAGCCGCCGGGTTGAAAAAAGCCCCGCAAGGTTTGTGCAATTCGCCGCTGATGAAGTTGAGCCAGGCTTGCAAACGGTAGCGGGCCCGGTCGGTCGGGGGAGGTGCGAGCCTGCTGTTCGGGGCCAGGTCGGCCACGTACTGCAGGATGGCGGGCGCTTCGGTCAGCACCTCGCCGTCGTCCAGTTCCAGGGCGGGCACGTAGCCCTTGGGGGTGACGTCTAGAAAGTTCTTGCCCGTTGCCGTGACTTTGGATTTCAGATCAACGGTGTCGGTCTCGAACGGCAGACCGGCTTCGCACAGTGCAATGTGAACAGACAGCGAGCAGGCGCCAGGTTTGAGGTACAGCTTCATAGGGTGTGCATCCACAAGACTCAGAACAAGCCAGGACCCGTTGTAAGCCCCGGCCAAATCATTGTAGGGAGTTCCCCGCGGCTGTGCAGACTTCAGGCGGGGTTTTGTCCGTCGCGCAGGGTTTTGACGAAGGATTTGAACACCACGCGCGAGGCCTCGGGCACGTCGCGCCAGTAGCGGTCCACGTACAGGGTGGAGGGGTAGGTCTTGACCTTTTCCCCCACCATCGCGCGCACCGGGTTGGGGTGGGGGGATTCTTCCACCGTGTACTCGATCACGCCCGGTACCTTGAAGTCGTCCTTCAGGAACACGTAGCTGTAGTCGCCGTTGACGCCCACCGTCATGCGGGTGAAGCGGTTGCCCAGCAGCACGCCGGGGGTGATTTTGGCCTTGGTCCAGTTCGCCATGGTGCCGTGGTCCACTTCGATGACGGCCAGGGGTACGAACACCCGCACGTGCAGGGTGGCGGTGTCGAACTCCTTTTGCACGTCTTTTTCATAGAACAGGAAATTGGTGGCACCCAGGCTGAGGTTGCCTGTGAACGTCAGCGTGTGGTCACGCACGGTGGGCGAGAACATGCTGCTGCCGGTGTTCAGGTAGTCGATGCTCTGGCCGCCAGACCCTCCCTTGATGACCAGGGGCACACCGGGCGGCGCCATGAACACGCTGCGTATGGCGCCCTGCCCCGAGCTTTTTTGTGCTTCGGCGTCTTCCACGCGCGGGGTGGTGGCGCCCTGGCGGGCAAAGGCCTGGTAGCTGGCGGCGGCGTGCAGCTTTTCGGGTGGCACCACGTCCAGGCCGCTGGTTTTCAAGTCTTTCAGGAAGTCCTGGTACAGGGCGTTGGTGGTGTCCTGCATGCGGTCGCGTTTCAGCGCATCGCTGAAGTCCACCCCCACCACCCGGCTGGCGTATTCGGTGATGCTGGTCACGCCGTTCGAGCCGAGGTTGGCTCTCTGTGTGACTTCGCCCACCTGCGATTCGACGAATTGCACCGTGAACGAGGCCACAGCCACGCGTTTGACGCCCTTGAGGCGTTCGCCGTTGATGATGGTGAGTGAGGGGGGGCCGAACACCGGGAGCGGGGCGGGGGCTGGGGCTGTTGCCGACGTGGAGGTGACCGCCCCGACGAGGGGCGTGCCGGCCTGGGTCGCTCCAGTGCCGCCGCAATTCTTGTTCAGGTAGAGCTGCGACAGGTGTTCTTTGCGTGCCTGGGCCTGTTTCTGGCGTTCTGCCGCCTGGGTGGCGTCCACCGCGCCTTGTTGTTGCACCGCGCTGGCGGCGGTCTTGCTGGCCACGCTGCCGAACAGGTGACCGCCCAGCCCGCCCAGGGCGCCGAACATGCCGGTCCGGCTGGCCACCTCGGCGGCCACCCCTGCCGCTGCGCCTGCCGTGGCTTTCGTCTGCCCGCTGGACTGGCTGGCCTGGGCTTCGGTGACGATGCCTTCCATTTGTTTGACCTCGTCCTGGATTTGCGGGCAGCTCAGGCTGCCGTCGGTCAGTTTGACGCGGTCGATGGGGGCGGGTGTGTCGGCGGCGATGGTGGGCCAGGTGGCCAGGCAACCCAGAATCAGGGCGGTGCAACGAAAGTGGGAAGGACGCATGGGCAGGCCTCACGAAAACGTAAAGATTTGTAAACCCATGGAATGCTAAAGATGCGAGCCTCATTTGTCGAGAGGCTTGTCGCATCCGGCACACGTCTGCCGGTTGGCGCATGAAAAAACCCGCCACATGGGCGGGTTCCTTCCGGGGTCGGAGCAGCCTTACTGGGCCACCACGCGCACCATTTCCAGGCACTTGGCGGCGTAGCCCCATTCGTTGTCGTACCAGGCCACCAC
>CAYQTH010000028.1:0-14407 GCA_964420415.1 uncultured Macromonas sp.
CTTGGCCTGCTGGCCCAGGGTGTTCATCAATTCGGTCGTGTTCAGGGCGTTCATGCGACGATTTTCTCATTGCCTTGCTCAAGGCGCCAGCAACATGGGCATCATGCCCTGCGCCCTGTACCATTGACACTCCAAGTGGATGCCTTATCCGCCATGTCAAATATGCCCATGCTACTTCTGCCCCTGCTGCTCGTTGCCTTGCTGGCCGCCCTGGCCGGGTGGTGGCTGGGCCGCACCCAATGCCTGCGCCAGCAGGCCAGCCAGGAGACGGGGCAAGCGCTGCTGCATCCCGTCACCAACCTGCCCAACCGCACGGCCATGCTCGAAGCGCTGGCACGCACCTTGTCGCTGGCCGACCGGCTGCACCATGCCGTGACCGTGTTGATGATCGAAATTGACGGTGTGGCGCAGTTGCAAAACGCTGACGCGGCCCTGCTCGACACCACCGAACAGCAAGTCGCACGGCAACTGGCCCAGCGTGTGCGCACGCACGACCTGCTGGGACACTGGGGCACCGGCCAGTTTTTGGCCATCTTGCCCGATGCCGACGTGGCCAGCGCCCTGGTATTGGCCGAAGACATGCGCCAGCTCGTGGCGCGGCATTCGGTAGACACCGGCCTGGGCCGCCACCCCATCAGCATCAGCATCGGGGTGCATGGCCGCACGCCCACCCAAGCAGAACCGCTGCGCGACCTGGCCGCCGACATGGTGGTGGGCGCCCAGCGTGCGCTGGAGGCCACCACCGCCGACGGCCCGAACCGCATCGAAATCGAACCCTGATTTTTCCTTACATGACCTTTCCCCCCGTTCGCAAAGCCGTGTTCCCCGTGGCCGGCATGGGCACCCGCTTCCTGCCCGCCACCAAAGCCATGCCGAAAGAAATGCTGCCGGTGGTGGACAAGCCGCTCATCCAGTACGCGGTGGAAGAAGCCTACGCGGCAGGCATCCGCGAAATGATCTTCGTCACCGGGCGACACAAGCGCGCCATTGACGACCATTTCGACATGGCCTACGAGCTGGAACGCGAACTGGAAGACGCCCGCAAGGACGAACTGCTGGCGCTGGTGCGCTCGGTCAAGCCCGACGACATGGTCTGCATTGCCGTGCGCCAGGCGCGCGCGCTGGGCCTGGGCCACGCCGTACTGTGCGCCGAGCCGCTGGTGGCGGGCGAGCCGTTTGCCGTTCTGCTGGCCGACGACCTGATGGTGGGCCCCAACGCCGAGGGCCCGGTGATGGCGCAGATGACCGCGCAGTTTGCCAAGCTGGGCCAGTCCATCGTCGCGGTGCAGGAGGTGCCGCGCGAACACACCAAGCGCTACGGCATCGTGGCGGGCGATTTTCTGCAAGACAACCTGATGGACGTGCGCCAGTTCGTGGAGAAACCGGCACCCGAAGTGGCCCCGTCCAACTGGGGCGTGGCCGGGCGTTACGTGCTCACGCCCGAGGTGTTCGACCAGATCCGCCGCCAGCAGCGCGGCGTGGGCGGGGAAATCCAGCTCACCGACGGCATTGCCGGGCTGATGGCCACGCAAAAAGTCTTTGCCTTCCGCTATGCGGGCACACGCTACGACTGCGGCAGCAAAGAGGGCTTCCTGGAAGCCACCGTGGACCTGGCCATGGCGCGCCCCGACCTGGCCCCCAGCCTGAAACGGGTGATGCAACGCTGGGTCTGAGCCCGGCGCGTCACCTCACTGGGGCAACGCGGCGGCCCATTGCACCAAAGCGTCCAGCGCCGGACGGGCGGCGCGCGCGTTCGGGTGGTTGACGATGGCCACCAGCACACGGCGCTGGCCATCCGGCCCCTCCACATACCCGGCCAGGGCCTGCACATCGCGCAGGCTGCCGGTTTTCAAGTGCGCCGTACCCACCGGCAAGGGGCTGCGCCGCAAGGTGCCATCCAGCCCGCTGACGGGCAGCGACGACATGAGTTCGGGCATCCAGGGGGAGGCATATGCCTGCTGCAACAAAGCCGCCAGCGCCTGCGCGGTGATGCGCGCCTCGCGGCTCAACCCGGCGCCGTTGTCCATCACTGGCGCGGGCAGGGCGGGGCCAAAGCGCTGGCGCCACCAGCCGCTCAGCACCCGAAGCGACTGGGTGAAGCTGTCGTCCTCCGGCGCGGCCAGGCGGTCCGCACCGGCAGCGCGGCCCAGCGTCAGGAAGATCTGCTGCGCCATCACGTTGTTGCTGTATTTGTTCACGTCGCGCACCACCTCGGCCAGGGGAGGGGAGTCCAAACTCAGGCGCAACCCGGCCTGGGCCGGTACCTGGCCATCGCGCACACGGCCATCCAACTGCCCGCCCACGGCCTGCCACAGGCCCAACAGGGCGCGTTCGGCGTAGCGCTCCGGCTCGGGGTGCGCCAGCGGCCAGCTTTGCACGCCACACGCCTGCGGGTAACGGCCGGTGAAACGGGGCTGCACGGCATCGCTGAAATCGGCTTGCAGGCGGCCGCGCCAGTCTTCACACACGCCTTCGTTCAGCGGCACGCTGGCCGTGGCCCGCACCCCGGCCAGCGGCGGCTCCAGCACGATGCGCGCCACCCCCGCCGAGGCGTCAGGCACGAACGTGAACGTCTGGCTTTTGAAGTTGATGAGCAGGGCATCGGGGGTGGCGTTGTACGGGCGCAGCGCCTCGCCATCGAAGGCACCGGGGTCGGTGGCGGGCAAGCGGAACGCACTGCGGTCCAGCACCAGGTCACCGGCAATGCGCTGCACGCCCTGGGCCCGCAAGCGTTGCAGCAGCAGCCAGAGCTTTTCGGTGGCCAGGGCCGGGTCACCGCCACCCTGCAGGTAGAGGTTGCCGTGCAGCACACCGTCGGTCAAGACACCGTCACTGAACACCTGGGTGTGCCAGGTGTACGCTGGTCCGAGCTGGTCCAGCGCGGCAAAGGTGGTCACCAGCTTCAGGGTGGAAGCCGGGTTCACCGGTTCGGCATCGCGGTGACGCAGCCAGGTGCGGCCCGCAGGCCGGGCGTCGGCCACCACCGCGGCCAAGGCCGACGGCGGCAGCCCAGCCTGTGTCAACGCCTGCCGCACTGTCGCAGGCAAACCTTCTGCAGCAGACCCGGCAGCCGCGACGCTCCAGGGCGCGGACACACTGCACACCACCGCCGCCCAACACACCACCCGCGAAATGAAAGACCCCATGCGCGGATTATGGAGCGCACCCTTCACCCCGATAATCACGGCATGTCTGCCCCTCTCAGCCCCACCCTGCCCAGCAAAGTGCTGGCCCTGGACACCAGCACCGACCGCCTGAGCGTGGCGCTGGGAGAGAACGGTCGCGTGGTGCACACGCACGAAGGCGCGGGCGGGGCCCAGGCGTCCAGCACCCTGATCCCGGTGATCCAGTCGCTGCTCGGCGCGGCGGGCTGGACGCTGTCCGAACTGGACGCCATTGCCTTCGGCTGCGGACCGGGTTCCTTCACCGGCCTGCGCACGGCCTGCGCGGTGGTACAAGGGCTGGCCGTGGGCGCGCGCCCTGGCGGCATCCCGGTGCTGCCCGTCAACACGCTGCTGGCCGTGGCCGAGGAAGCGCGCTGGCTATGGGCGCAAGCGGGCACCCCTGTGCCAGCAGATGACCGCATCGTGGCCGTGCTGGACGCCCGCATGGACGAGATGTACGCAGCCGAAGCGCGGTGGACCCCTCAAGGCCCCCGCCTGGCCGGGCCGCCCTGGCTGAGCGCCCCCGAAGCCCTGCGCCTGGGCGACGGCTGGCCGGCACACACACCCACCCACACGCCCCCGCCCTGGCTGGCGGGCAACGCCATGGCCGTCTACGGTGCACGCCTGCCCGCGCCGTGGCAAGCCTGCCGCCAACAACCGGCCTGGCCCACGGCCACCGCGCTGCTGCGCCTGCTGCCCGGCCTGTGGGCCGAAGGACAGGCCGTGGACGCCGCCCGTGCCCAGCCGCTGTACGTGCGCGACAAGGTGGCCCAGACCACGGCCGAACGCGAGCAGATCAAGGCCGACAAACTGGCAGCCAGCGCAGCCTCCGCCCAGGACAACCCGTGACCGCCCGCCTGCCATCCGCCCCCCCCTGCCAGGAAGACGGCCCGCAACTGGCTTTCGTGGGCATGGACGAAAGCGTGCTGCCCCTGGTTGCCGAGGTCGAAAAAACCGCCTACGCCCACCCCTGGAACCCGCGTCACTTCCGCGACTCCCTGGCGGCGGGCCACCAGATGCAAATGCTGGTCTGCACCCCGTCCGGGCCCGATGCGCCAGCCGCCCCGGCCCTGCCCGACGGGCGCTGGCTGCTGGGCTATTTCGTGGCCATGAAAGGCGTGGACGAGGTGCACCTGCTCAACATCACCACCGTGCCCCGGCACCAGCGCCAGGGCTGGGCACAGTGGATGCTGCAGGCCTTGGCCCTGTGGGCACGCCAGCAAGATTGCCAGACCCTGTGGCTGGAAGTGCGCGACAGCAACACCCCCGCCCGCAACCTTTACCGCAAGCTGGGCTTCACCGAAGTGGGACGGCGGCGCGGCTACTACCCGGTCGGCCATGGCGAGCTCGAAGACGCCCTCGTCATGAAACTCGAGCTGGAACCACCGCACAACGGTGGACAATCGGCACCATGAGTTCACCTGTCGTCACCCCATGCCTGCCGCGCCTGGCCGCGCGTCACAGCGCCATGCTGGCGGAAATGGGGGTGCCCCTGTGGTGGCAGGCCAGCGCCCCCAGTTCGCCCCCATCACACCGGCCCGAGCCTGCCACCACACGTTCGCCACTCGCGGTGCCGACACCGCAGGCCAGTGTCCCACCCCAGCCGCTGGCGCCCAGCACGCCGCGTCCGGTGGCGGTACCGGTGGTCTGCAGCGCAAACGAATTCGACCAACTCGGGCCCGGCGCCTTGGAAGCCGCCATCCGTGCCTGCCAGCGTTGCGACCTGAGCCAGCGCCGCCAGCAGGCCGTGCCGGGCATGGGCGACCTGGCACCTGACTGGCTGATCGTCGGCGAAGCCCCTGGCGAGGAAGAGGACCGCCAGGGGCTGCCTTTCGTCGGCCGCGCAGGCCAGTTGCTCGACAAGATGCTGGCTGCCATGGGCCTGACGCGCGAGCAAAAGGTGTACATCGCCAACGTCATCAAATGCCGACCGCCGCAGAACCGCAACCCAGACCCCGTGGAAATCGCGCAGTGCACACCATTCTTGCTGCGACAGGTGGGGTTGCTGCGCCCCCGGTTGATTCTGGCCATGGGCCGCTTTGCCGCGCAAACGGTGCTGGCCGAGGGCGGTCGCTTTTCTGCGGACGCCTTGCGACAGATGCCTTTGGGCAAACTGCGCGGTCAGGTACACGAAGTCCAACTGGCAGGCCTGGTGCTGCCGGTGGTGGTGACTTACCACCCGGCCTACCTGCTGCGCAGCCCGGCAGAAAAGAGCAAGGCCTGGGCCGATCTGTGCCTGGCCATGGACACCATGGACCGTTTGCCGCCACGCTGACCCGGCCGGACTGTGGCCACCGATAACAGTCGTAACCAGAAACTCGGGCCAGGCTGGCGGACCTTGAACCCGCATTGCGGAGGTGGTAACGTGCGCAAGTTACCAGCGGGCAAGACCGCCTCTGCCCCAAACCGAGGAGAAAACCATGAACCTGTACAAAACCATTGCCGCGTTCGGACTGGCTGCCAGCGCCCTGCTGACCGGCGTGACCAGCTGGGCGCAAACCCAGCCCGTCATCAAAACCTTCACGGTGCAACAAGTGGGCGCGCTCAAACCCGGCACCGTGCTGCAATTCAAGCTCAACGGCAGCAGCGCCGCCGACGTGAGCCTGGCCTTGGACGGCGCCAAACAGCCCATCGTTCTGGCAGAAACCAGCACAGGCAACTACGCCGGTTCCTACACCCTGGGCCTGCGCGACCAGGTGACTCACACGAGCCAGGCACATGCCACCCTGCAACTGGGCAACCAGCAGGCACACGCCGTGCTGGGCCAGACCCTGCTGACCGCCTCGGCCCAGAAAGCCGCCGTGGCGGCGGCAAGCAAAGCCACCACCACCGGCAAAACGGTGTCCACCCGCCAAGCCTGTGACACCTGCGGCGTGCTGCAGGCGGTGGAGGTGGTCGAGGTCAAGGGTGAACCGGGCTACGGCGGCATGATTGCCGGGGGCGTGGCGGGCGCGCTGCTGGGCAGCCAGATCGGCAAGGGCGATGGCCGCACTGCGGCCAGCATCCTGGGTGCCGCCGGTGGTGCTTACGCGGGCCGCGAGGTGGAAAAGAACATGAAAAAAGAAAACCGCTACAACGTGACGGTGCGCCTGAACAATGGCACCACCCAGACGGTGCAGATGGAAACCGACCCCGGCCTGGCCGTGGGTGCGCAGGTGAAGATCGTGGGCAACAGCGTCGTGCCCAACAACTGAGTCCTCCTGGGGGGCGGCCCTTCAGGCCTCCCCCAGAGAGACCCCAATCTGCCGCGCCGTCTGCAACAGCGGGTGGTCCAGCGGCACTTTGCGGTGGCTGTGCGCCACCTGGGCCAGCGAGATGCTGTCCAGGCGACCGTTCTGCAGCGTGACCATGCGGTTGAACTGGCCCGCCACCACCAGTTGCGCGGCCTGGTTGCCGAACTGGGTGGCCAGCACGCGGTCGTAAGGCGTGGGTGAACCGCCGCGCTGCACGTGTCCCAGCACGGTGGCGCGCACCTCGCTCTGCAGCAACGGCTGCAACTGCTCACGCAGCGCGTGCGCCACGCCACCCAGGCGCACCGGGTCCGGGCTGTCGGCCAGGCGGCGCTCCACCGTCATGCTGCCGCCGCGCGGCTTGGCGCCTTCCCCGATGCAAATGACGCTGTAACGCTGGCGCGCCTCGCGTTCGCGGCACACCGCAGCAACGGCCTGCAGGTCGTAATCGATCTCGGGCAGCAGAATGACGTCGGCCGCGCCCGCCAGACCGGCCTCCAGCGCGATCCAGCCCGCGTAGCGGCCCATGGTTTCGACGATCATGACGCGGCTGTGGCTCTGCCCGGTGGTCTGGATGCGCTCCAATGCCTCGGTCACGGTGGCCACGGCGGTGTCAAAACCGAAGCTGCGCTCGCAGCCGACGATGTCGTTGTCGATGGTCTTGGGTACGCCCACAATGGGCAGGCCGCGCTGGGCCAGGCCATGCGCAATGGCCATGGTGCCGTCGCCGCCTATGGCCACCAGCGCGTCCAGCCCGAGCCGCTGCACATTGGCCAGCGTCTGGGCCGCTGCGGCCTCGGAACCCATGGGGTTGGCGCGGTTGCTGGTGCCCAGGATGGTACCGCCCTGCATCAGGATGCCGCTGACGTCGTCCCACTCCAGCGGATGCACGCAGGGCACCGAACCGAGCAGACCGGCAAACCCGTCCTGGATGCCGATGACTTCGGCGCCGCACTGGCGCAGCAGCGATTTGGTCACGGCACGGATGACCGCGTTGAGTCCGGGGCAGTCGCCGCCGCCGGTGAGCACGCCTATGCGCATGGGTAGTCTCCTGCTGAGGTGAACAAGGGGATGGCAACCATAGGGGTCAGACCTGCAGGTTCAGGGCAGGCGCGGCCACAAGGCCCAGAGTTGCAACGGCTGTTTCATCCCGGCGGCCAGGGTGAGGGCTTCGTCGCCCCAGCCGGTGAAAAAGTCGGCCCGCACCGCCCCCACAATGGCGCTGCCGGTGTCTTGCGCCAGCACCAGGCGACGCAGCTGCGCCACTGGCCCGCTGGACACCAGCCACACCGGCGTGCCGTAGGGAATGCTGTCTTTGTCCACCGCAATGGAACGGCCCGGCGTGAGCGGCACACCCTGGGCGCCGCGCGGGCCGAACTGGGCATCGAGTTCGCTCAAGGGCTCTTCGCGGAAGAACACGTAGCGCGGGTTGCTCCACAACAACGGCCCGACGCGGTCCGGGTTCTGCCGTGCCCAGGCTTTGGCGGCATCGGGCCAGGGCACGGTGGGCGCGCCCTGCTGCGCCAGCCAGGTGTTGATGCTGCGGAAGGGCTGGTTGTTGGTGCCCGCGAACGCCACGCGCACGGTCTGGGTGCCGCCGTCGGGGGTGCCGAGTTGCAGCCGCCCCGACCCCTGGATGTGCAACAGCATGAGGTCGATGGGGTCGTCCAGCCAGGCGATCTCGCGCCCTTGCAGTTCGGCCTGCGCCTGCGGCAACGTGGCCATGTCGCCGCGCGTGTACCAGGGTTGGCCGTTGCGCAGGCTGGCCGGGGGCCGATGCAATGGGTATTGGAAGCGGGCATCGGGCTGGCGGCTGGCGCGCAGCACAGGCTCGTAATAGCCGGTGAGCAGGCCCGAGGTTTCGGCCGCCGGGGTTTGCACACGGTAGGGTTGCAGGCGGCGCATCACCCATTCGTGTTGCTCCTGCAGGCTGGCTATCGACAATTGCCGGACTTCGGCGCACAGGCTGCCCACCGCCGGGGCGGGCCGTTCACAACTGCGCAGCCAGGCGTTCCAGGCCTGGTGCAAACCATCGCGGCCCCAACCCGGCAGGTCGCTCCAGCGCACGGGCTGCCACACACTTTTGCCACGCTGTATGGGGGCGGGCAGAGGTTGGCTGTCGGCCCACTGCCAAGCCGGGGAAGTCAGGGAAGAGGAGGGGGCGGGCTCCAGCGGGGTGTCCACCAGCAAAGGGCCGCTGGACGGGCTGCTGGGCAGCGGGCGGCCGGGGCCCGGCACAGGGACAACGGCAGGCCTTGTGCTGACCGCACCGGGGCTGGTATGGGGCGGCAAGGACGTGGTGCCGCAAGCAGCCAGGGTGCCTACAATGAGGGCTAGGCCCAGGCTGCGGGCTTGACTGCGCAGCTGTTCAACCCGCCACCCCATGACCTTGTTGTTGCTTGAAGCGCTGGGCGCCTTGTTGTTGCTGGTGTTCATTGTCTGGTGGACCATGTTTGCTGGACGCCCACGCGGTGAGCTGCCGCCCGAGACACGGGAGACGCCGCCTGCAGCGGATGACGACCGCCCACCCTTGCACTGAAACGCGCAACCATCAGAACCGCCGGTGTTCCAGGGCGGGCAACTGGCGCCGCACCGCTTGCAGATGGGTCAGGTCGATATCGCACACCACCACACCTGGTCCCACCGCGTGCTGGCCGAGCACCGTGCCCCAGGGGTCGATCACCATGCTCTGGCCCCAGGTCTGGCGGCCGTTCTCGTGCGTACCGCCCTGGGCGCTGGCAATCAGATAGGCCTGGTTTTCGATGGCGCGCGCGCGCAACAACACTTCCCAGTGCGCCTGGCCGGTGGTATGGGTGAAAGCTGCGGGCACGAGCAGCACGTCAGCGGCCAGCAGCCGGTACAGCTCGGGAAAGCGCAGGTCGTAGCACACGCTCATGCCCACGCGCCAGCTGTGGCCGTCGCGGTCAGTCAGGTCGAACGCCGTCGGCTGCTCCCCGGCGGACAGCACGGCCGCTTCGTCGTAGCGTTCGCGACCGTTGTTGTAGCGGAACAGGTGGATCTTGTCGTAGCGTGCCACGGGCTTGCCCTTGGGGCTGTATACCAGGCTGGCGTTGGCTGCGCGCTGCGGGTCGTCGGTGGCCATGGGAATGGTGCCACCCACGAGCCACAGCCCCAGTTCGCGCGCGGTGTCGGCCAGGAAGTCCTGCACGGTACCCAGCCCCGGTGTTTCAGCAATGACGAGCTTGTCGCGGTCGCTGCGGCCCATGCTGCAAAAATACTCGGGCAGCACCGCCAGCTCAACCCCGGCCGCTTTGGCCTGCTCCAGCAACTGGTGCGCTTGGGACAAGTTGTGGTCCAGGCTGATGCCGGACACCATCTGGATGGCGGCGACTTTCATGGTTTCGCTCCTTGCCCCGAAGAAGGGGGTTTCACACTGTCGATATTACGCGGGCTGCCCAGTTTTTCCACCTGGGGGTCGGCCCAGGGGCCGGTGATGCGGAAACGCTGCGTGGTGGCTGCTTGCAGCAAGGGCTTGCCAATGAGGTACTGCGCCAGAAAGGAGCCCAGCCCCACCGCCGGGTTGATGGCGGTGGCCACCAGCGCAGCGGTGCCGGCATTGAGCTCGGGGATCACCACCACCGTCACATCCTGGGTTTCCCGCGCGACGTCCGCCGAGCCCTCCAGCAGCACAGCCGCGTTGACGCCTTTCATCTGCAGGTTGTTGGTGCTGGCAACGCCTTGCTCAATGCGGGCATCGCCGCGCACAAAGTCGAATGCGAAGCCGTCGCTGAACACGTCGCGAAAATCGAGCGTGAGCCGACGCGGCAAAGCCTGCAGACTGAGCACGCCCAGCAACTTGGCCAGACCGGGATCGGCCTTGAGAAACTGGCCGCGCTCCACGTTGAGTTTGAGCTGCCCGCCCAGACTGGGGTAGTGCAGGTCCAGCGGTGAACCCAGCCAGCCCAGTGTGCCTTCGATCTGTCCCTTGCCGCCGCGCACCACCCCCGGCATGCCAAAACGCTCCAGCAAGGCCCCCGAGTCGGTCACGGCCAGGCGCAGGTTGAGCGCCGTGCGGCGCGAACCGCCAGGTGTGCGGGCCGTGGCCAACGTGGCCCAGTTGCCTGTGGCCTCCAACCGCGCTTCCGGCACCGCCAGGTTGAGCTTGCTGAGCCGCCATTCGCGCACCGCCTCGCCCGCGCCCTGAAACGAAACACGGTTGACCGCTTCCACCTCCAGCCGGCCCAGGGCGCGCGCGCCAAGCTCGAACTGGTTGACCACGATGTCCAAAGTGGGCATCTGGGTGGGCTGTTCGGGCATCAGGGCCTCCACCGCATGCGTCTGTGCCGGGGGCAGGCTCAGGCGGTCCAGGCGCGCATGCAGCCGTCCGGGGTCATTGGCACTGCCGGGTCGGTACTCCAGATAGCCCTCCAGTTCACGCGCTGTGACGTTCAAGCGCCAGTTGTCCTGTTCACGGGTGCCACGGGCCTGCACGCCGTGGAAAGACCGACCGTCCTGGGCCAGACGTTGCGCCTCCAGCTTGAAGGCCGTGGGCCAGTAGCTCCGGTCTTCGGGGCCGCTGCTGGCGCTGGCAGCCCCGCCAAGAGGGGTCCAGGCCCGCGCCCAGGCATCCATGTCCAATTCACCCAGCGCCAGGTGCGCCAGCACCCCGCTGGTGGGCAAGGATGGGCGTTCACTGCGCAAGGCCAGGGCGCCGCGCACCACCTTGGCGGCACCGACCCCCGCCCGGCGTTCGTACAAGGCACTCAGCACCGGCACGGCCCCTCCCCCCACCTCCAACGACAAACGGTCCCAGCCCGAACCACCCGCGACACCGGGTTTAGCAATCGGCAGAGGTTGGACGGCGTAGCGCAATGGCCAGGCCTGTGCTGCGGACTTGGCCAGCGGCGCAGGCAGATTCAAGGCCAACCCCTGCAAGCTGGAATCCACTTGCACACTCAGGCCCGCATCCGCCACTTCGAGCTTGACCTGGTAGGGCGTGCTGCCGCTGACGTGCTGGCCCAGTTGCGCCATCAGGCCCCAGTCACGGGCGTTGCGCATGCCCTCGGCGGTGGCCATGCCCTGCCCCTGGAAGCGGATCACGGACGCGCCAGCGCGCTCCACCATGTTGCCGCTGAAGCGCAGTTCCCCGCCCAGCAAACGCGCGGTGGACGGGCCCAGGCTGAACCCCCGTTCCGTGAAGGCCAACACGCCGCGTGCCCCTTCCAGCCAGGGACTATCGGGCGAAACGCGCACGTCGTTGCCAGCAAACTTCACCTGCCCCTGGACACGCGTGCCCTCCACCTGCTCCAGCGGCACATCAAGCTGGAATTGAACGTCCGCAGCTCCCGCGATACGCGCGTCGCGCAGGGCCTCCCCTGTCATGCGTGCCAGCGGGGAACGGTTGACGAAAGCCAGGGCCTCCACCGCCGGACCGCCGACCTGGGCCCGCACCTGGAGCTGCGGCTCGTCGAGCATGAAGTTGGGGATCAGCGCCTCGGCCTGGCTGGCACGCAACTGCGGCGCCCCCGTCACCCCCCCGCTGGCCCGGCTGATGTGCAGGGTCGCCCGATCAATCAGGAAGTCGGCCTGCACCTGCTCCAACGCCGGCCAGGCCGGGGCATCAGGCGCGTTCAGGTAGGGCGGGACATAGGCCAGGGCCACATCGCGCAACTGCGCCTTCACCTGGAAGTTGCCCGTTCCGGGTTGTTCGAACGGGAAATCGTTCAAATTACCTTGCAGCTCAAACTTCACGTCCTGGGCGCGGCCCTGGCGCACCGCTTCGCGCACGTATTGCCGCACAGAAGCAGCCACGTCCTGCGGCAGGTAGCGGTACACGCGCGCACCATCGCCCCGGCTGAGCACGCCGTTCAGGGTCAACACGCCGGGGAAGCGCTCACGCGCCTGTGCGGTGGTCGCAGCTGAGGTGCGCCAATCCCCGCTCAGGCTCCCTTCGGCGTCGGCATTGGCAAAGCTCAGCTTGGGCACTTCAACGTGGATGTCCTGGCCCTTCACCTCCCAGGTGACCTGAGCCTGCAAACGCTGGAACGGCAGCACGGGCTCTTCAAACACACCGGGGAACGCCAGGGTACCGTCGCGCAGCTGCAGGTCGGCACGCCCGCCGTCCTGTGTCAGATCGAACGTGATGTCGGCACCGCTCAGGCCGGGGCGTCCGTAGTCATGCACCAGCGCGCCGTCGGCACCCGGCGCCGGCTCGGGTACCGAGCCAGGCTGCACACCCAAACGCTGCACCTGGCCCTTGGCTTGCCAGCGTCCGGCCCAAAAGTCGTCGGGCTGGCGAGGGTTGCTCTGCCATTGCACATCGAGCGACTGCACCAGACCGCGCGGCTGTAAATCGGTCAGCCAATGCTGCGCATCCGCCTGCAAAGGCAGGTGCTGCGCCAGTTGCTGCACGGTGAGCAAATCGATCCGGTCCGTTTGCAACCGCAATTGCTGCCAGCCCCCCCCTTCGGTACGCACGTGGCTGTAGCGCACATTGCCACCGGGCCAAGCCAGGCCGTTGCCGGTGTGGAACGCCAGGCCCTGGGTGGCCAGTTCAAACGCCGGCCCGGCCTGACGCACGTCCAGCCGGGTGCGCAGGTCACGCAAAGCCAGCGGGGACCGTTCTGCTCCTAGGCGCACAGCCACGGTGTCCAGGGCAACGTCGCTGGTCACCCCCGCCAGCTGGCCGCGCCGCACATCGGCCCAGCAACGCAAAGCGCCCTGGCCTTGCAGCACCTCCATGCCCAGCACACCACGCACGTCCACATGCTGGCGCAGTTGCCGCAAGTCGATGGCCGCAAAATCGCCGTACAGTGTGCCGCTCCAGTCGCGCCACTGGCTGGCATCGGTCTGCCACAGGGGCTGGCTCATGCGCGCACGCAGACTGAAGCGCTGGCCCCATTCCGGCGGCGGCGTGGCATCCAGGCGCAACAGGTGCTGCCGCCCTGGGTTGCGGGCCACCAGGTCCACGTCGCGCAACACCAGCGCGGGCGCCTGTGGCCGCGTGTCGTCCTGCCAGCGCAATTCACCCTGGCGTATGGCCACTTCGGCCTGGGAGAACAGCCAGTCCACCAGTTTGCTGCCATCTTGTGCCGAAGCATCACTGACATCGATGCCCGCGACCTCGACATGCCCATCGGCCCGGCGTCGGATGTCCAGCACGGGACGCTCAATCACCAATTGCTCGAACCCAGCCCGCCACAGGGACTGCACCGACAGGGCGCTCAGGACACGCGGCAGATACAGCGCCTCGCGGCCCTGCGCGTTGTACAGGCGCACATCGCGCAATTCAAAGGCAGGAATCGCTCCAGCGGCGTCGGCCCGGATGGCCCCCACCGTGACCCTCACCCCGAAAGCCTGTGTGGCCATGGATTCGAGCGCTGGTCGCCATTCTCCGATTCGAGGCACAATGACCCAATGCAACCCCGCCCAGGTGAGCGCAAAGAGCAGCCAGGCCAGCGTCACCAGCCACAGCATGGTGCGCGCCAGTTTGGCGCTCCAGGCAAGCAGGCGCGCGGGGGAAGAAGAGCCAGGATTGATCAGCACGCGAAATTATGATGGCCAGTGACGCAGCGGCTAGCGCCGGCACCCCAGAATTTGTATTGAAACACCCGGCAGCCGCGGAACACTCCCGTTTCGTGCAGCGTATCCGGCGGCGGTACGAACAGGAATTGTGCCTGCTGCCGCCGGGCCCGCCACAGCGTGCGGGCATGCTGGCCGCTCTGGCGGCCCTGCGGCAACGCGGTTTCGACCTCAGTGCCGCCCTGCGCGTGTTGCGCCAGCTGGTGCTGGAACGGCTGGCCGTGCTCGACACCGAATACGAAGCACCGCTGGCGGTCATCACCCAGGCCACCACGGAACTGGCCGAGGTCACGCTGGACCAGGCCATGTCCCAGTCGCTGGCCGAGCTGGACGACTTACACGGCGCCCCGATGTACGACGACCCCAGCGTGCCCGCGGCCCAGGGGCCGGTGCGCCAACGGGCCACGTGCTGGGTCATCGGCATGGGCAAGCTTGGGGCCCGTGAGCTGAACGTCTCCAGCGACATCGACC
>CAYQTH010000028.1:14417-14791 GCA_964420415.1 uncultured Macromonas sp.
GGCGAAACCGCCGGCAACGAGGCTGGGCGCAACCGCATCAGCAACCACGAGTACTTCGCCAAGGCGGTCAAACGTGTCTACGCACTGATCGGCGACATCACCGAGCATGGCCAGGTGTTTCGCGTGGACCTGGCGCTGCGGCCCAACGGCAACTCCGGGCCTGCCAGCGTGTCGCTGGACGCGCTGGAAGAGTATTTCCTGGTCCAGGGCCGCGAATGGGAACGCTTTGCCTGGCTGAAAAGCCGCGTGGTGGCGCCCCAACAGGCCATGAACGGTTCGGCCCTGGCGCTGCGCAGCGTGGTGCTGCCCTTTGTGTTCCGGCGTTACCTGGACTACGGGGTGTTCGAAGCGTTGCGCCAACTGCACCGCCAAAT
>CAYQTH010000028.1:14804-15040 GCA_964420415.1 uncultured Macromonas sp.
CGACCGGAACGGGCGCACGACGTCAAACTCTCGCGCGGGGGCATACGCGAAATCGAATTCACCGTGCAACTGCTGCAGGTGGTGCGCGGCGGCCAATTCCCTGAACTGCGCACCCGCCCCACGCTGGAAGCCTTGGATCGTGTGCAGCGGGCCAGTCTCATGTCCGCGGCCAAAGCACAAGCGCTGGCCGATGCCTACGACTTCCTGCGCCGTGTCGAGCACCGCATCCAGTACCT
>CAYQTH010000029.1:0-14580 GCA_964420415.1 uncultured Macromonas sp.
TGCTGCACGAATTCCGCCAGCACGGCTCGCAGTACCCGGCCTACGGCAGCATCGTGGCCGCCGGGGCCAACGCCTGCGTGCTGCACTACCGCGCCGACTGCGCCCCGGTGCGCGACGGCGAGCTGGTGCTCATCGACGCCGGCTGCGAGTTGGACGGCTACGCCAGCGACATCACCCGCTCCTTCCCGGCCAACGGCACCTTCAGCGGCCCGCAACGCGACCTGTACCAACTGGTGCTGGCCAGCCAGGAAGCCGCCATTGCGGTCAGCAAACCGGGGCAGCGCTTCATTGACCCGCACGACGCCACCGTGCGCGTGCTGGCGCAAGGCATGCTGGACTTGGGGCTGCTCAACAAGAACGACGTCGGCCACCTGGACGATGTCATCGAGCAACGCCACTACTTCCGCCACTACATGCACCGCACCGGCCACTGGCTGGGGCTGGACGTGCACGACGTCGGCAGCTACGTGGAGCCGAGCGAGCGGGGCCAGATCAGCGAACGCAAAGACCCGCTCAGCGGCGAAACGATCAAAGACCGCCCAAGCCGCATCCTGCGCCCCGGCATGGTGATGACGATCGAGCCCGGACTCTACGTGAGTCCGGCGCCGGACGTGCCCAAGGCGTTCTGGAACATCGGCATCCGCATCGAGGACGATGCCGTGATCAGCGAACACGGCTGTGAACTCATCACACGGGGCGTGCCGGTGGACCCGGACGAGATCGAAGCCCTGATGCGCGGTTGAGGCCCCTGGACCACAAAACGCCAGGAGCCCGGCGGCGCCGGACGCCGGGCCGCTGCAATCACAAACCGCGTTTGGCCTGCGTCAGCAACGTGGCCACCTCGGTGGACACGTGGGCAAAACGGGAACCGCTGCCCACCAGACGCTCGGCGTCTTCATAGCGCTGGGCATTGATGGTGCGCGCCACATTACCGGCTTCACGGTGGAATTCGGCGTGCTTGTCCACCAGGTTCACGAACAACGGGCGCGAACCCCAAGTGCTGCCCCCAGGGCCGTGCAACCATTGGCCGAGCGGGCAGCGGTCGTCGCGGCAAATGTTATCCGCGTCCAGCTGGGCATGGTCTGCAATCGCTTGGCGCAGTTTCACTTTCCACTGGCGGTGCGCCTCAATGGCCTGGTCAAAATTGAAGTCGTTGCTGGCTGGAGCGGGCAACCCTGCCTGCTCCAGATGGGCCCCGGCAGGCAGCTGGAAGCGCGCCACTTCGTGTGCCAGTGTTTGCGCCTGCGCCTTCATGGCGGTGGCCGCAGCGGCGGTTTCTTCCACCAGCGCGGCATTTTGCTGTGTCATGCGATCCAGCTCCTGCACCGCCTGACCAATCTGCCCAATGCCCAGGCTCTGTTCGCGCGCGCCCACAGCCACATCGCCCAACAGGCGGTCCACCTGCTGCGAGGAGGACACGATGTCCGCCATGGTGTCGCCCGCCTTGCGCACCACCGCCGCGCCCGTGGCAACCTGGTCCACACTGGTGCCGATCAGCGACTTGATTTCGCGCGCGGCTTCGGCGCTGCGCTGCGCCAGGCTACGCACCTCACCGGCCACCACGGCAAAACCGCGCCCCGCTTCGCCCGCGCGTGCCGCTTCCACGGCCGCGTTCAAGGCCAGGATGTTGGTCTGGAAAGCAATACCGTCGATGGTGCCGATGATTTCGCCAATGCGCGCCGACGAGGTACGGATGGCCTCCATGGTTTGCACCATTTCCTGCATGACCTGCCCGCCTCCGGTCGCCATCTGGGCGTTCTGGCGCGCGGTCTCGGCGGCTTTGGCGGTGTTGTCGGCTGTGCTGGTCACCGTGGAAGAAATCTCCTCCATCGCCGAAGCAGACTCTTCCAGGTTGGCCGCCGTTTGCTCGGTGCGCACCGACAGGTCCATCGCGCCAGCGGCAATTTCGCTGCTGGAATGCAGGATGTCGTCACTCGAATGCCGCATGCGCAGCACCATGCTGCGCAGCGAGTCTTGCATGGCGCGCAAGTCCAGCATCAGGTCGGCGGCTTCGTCGCGCCCCCAGGGAGAGGGTGACTGGGTCAGATCACCATCGGTCATGGCCTTGAGGTGGCGGCTGGTCTCCTGCAACCCGCCCTGCATGACCTTGTAAAAACTGATGAAAAAGTACACCGCAAACGGCAGCGTGAGCAGACTGATCAGCCCGGCCAGCCACAGGCGCTGGCGCTGCGCTGCTCGCAAGTCGTCGATGTAGATGCCCGAGCCGATGACCCAGCCCCAAGACTCAAACCCTTTGACGTAGGACAGCTTGTCGACCGGCTGATCGTGCCCAGGCTTGGGCCATTGGTAGGCCACAAACCCCTGGCCGTGCTGCCGCACCTCGGCCACAAAGGCCTGGAACAGGGCAAAGCCGTTCGGGTCTTTCATGCCGCTGAGATCCTGACCGTTCAAGTCGGGCTTGGTTGGGTGCATGACCATGCGCGGGGACATGTCATTGATCCAGAAATACTCGTTGGCGTCGTAGCGCATGGTTTCCACGGTCTTGGCGGCCCATTGCTGCGCCTGCTCCCGGCTCATCTGGCCGGCGGCCTCCTGGGCCTGGGCCCAGGCCAACACGCCGTGGGCCACTTCCACGTGCTGGCGGGTCGCATTCATGCGGTCCTGCATGGCCTGATCGGCCTGCGACCACAACAACCAGCCAACCAGCCCCAGCAAGGGCAGCACCAGCGCCAGGGTGATGGTGACCGCCTTGGCGGTGAAACGCATGCTGCGGAACATGCGCACACCGAGCGCCCAGAAACCGTGGAAACGGAAAAAGCCAGATTCGGCATAGGGAGCGGGAACAGAATGAGAACTGCCAGAAACAGGTACGGGTAAACGGGTCATGTGCAGAACGGGGGATAGAGGTGAGCGAACCATGCCGCCTTGGGTGCTGGACTTCCCAGCGATTTTCATCATAACCAACCCACGGCTTGCCCACGGGACACACACACGCTGGCGACCACAAGCCTCCCGCTATTTGCACACGGGTTGATGTACCGCAAACGGCGGGAGGAATCAGAACCGGCGTTTGCGCCAGGCTTTGGCCTGCCCGGCGCGCAGGCAGGCACGCCTGTAATCCAGCAGTGCCGACTGGGCTTCGGCCAGCACACTGCCTGCGCTGAAACCGGGGTCCTGCGCCCGCACCACCACCGCACCAGCAGGCAAACCATACGGCTGCCCGGTGAGCAAGGCCATGCCTTCGCTGACATGACGGGCCGCGTGGATATGGAACCGCCCTTGGGCCACAGCGGCGCACACCTCGTCATTGAGCATGAGGTGGCGCAGGTTGCGGTGTGGGATCAGCACGCCCTGGGTGCCGTCCAGCCCGGCGGTCTGGCAGACCCGGAAAAAACCTTCGATTTTCTCGTTGACCCCGCCGATGGGCAGCACTTCGCCAAACGGGCTGAGCGCCCCCGTCACGGCAATGCCTTGCCGCAGCGGCATACCCGACAGCGAGGACAGCAAGGCATACAGTTCGGCACAGGAGGCCGAATCCCCCTCGATACCGTTGTACTCCTGTTCGAACACGATCGAGGCGCTCAGCGCCAGTGGCGCGATGTGCCCGAACAAAGCCGAGAGATAACTCTGCAAAATCAGCACGGCCTTGTCGTGGATGGGACCGGACAGTTCGACCTCGCGCTCGATATTGAGCACGCCTTCGGTGCCCGGCACGGTGCGTGCTGTCACACGCATCGGCAGGCCGAAACGGTAATCGCCCAGATCAATCACCGACAGGCCGTTGACCTGGCCAACGCGCTCCCCGTTCAGGCTGATGATGCGGTCGCCTTCGGCAATGGCCTCGCGCAAACGCTGGTCCGGGTAGTCGTGCCGCTGGCTGCGCGCGCGCAGCGCGGCGTCCACATCCAGGCGCTCCACCAGCCGGGCCCCGCGTGCCTGGGCGAACGCCGCGCTCTCGACCACCAGCGCCTCGGTGCGCGCAAACGCGGCGCACTGGCGTGTCTGGTCGTCGGCCTCCCGGTGGCTGTCTTCCAGCAAGCGGGCCACCGCGTCGGCGGAAAAATCGGGCAGGCCGAGCTTGTTGCACACGTGCGCCACGAACACCCCAGTGGCGCGCCGTGTGCCATCGCTGGCCAGAAAGTTGTCGGCAAAGTCCACCTTGACGCGGAAATGGCGCGCGAACTCTGGGTCGCCTTCCTGCAGGGCATAGTAATGTTCGTTGGAGCCCACCAGCACGAGTTTCACGTCCACATCCACCGCCTCGGGCTCCAACGAGGTCGTGGCCAGCGCCGAGAACATGGTGCCAGGCTCTTCGATCTGCAGCCGACCGTTACGCAGGAAACGGCGCAGTTTTTCCCACACCAGCTCATCGGCCAGCAGATCGCGCACATGCAGCATCAAAAAACCGCCATGCGCCTTGAGCAAGCTGCCGGCCCGGATGCGTGAAAAATCGGTGACCAGCACGTCGTTTTCAGACTGGTATTCGACGCTGCCGAACAAAGGGCGGTAAAGCGGGTTGTTCTCGACGATGACGGGCGCGCCCACCGCGTTGGCGTTGTCCACGACCAGGTTGACGCGGTAGCGCGACAGCTGCTTGGACAGGGCTTCCTTGCGGTCTTCTTCCGCGTCCGGGTCGCCCACCTCGAACAGTTCCAGGTGGTCCAGCACGTCACGCTGCACCTCTTCCAGCCAGGTACCGAGCTTGCGCGTGTCTTTGAACTGTTTTTTCAACTCCTGCCGTATGGTTTGCAGTTCGCGCTCCAGCAGCGGTCTGACCGCTTGGCGACGCAATGCCAGCAAACCCTCCTGCAAAGCGCGCTCCAGCGGTGCCGTGACTTCCAGAAAGCGCAGAATTTCCGCTCGCAGCTCTCGCTCCCCCTGGTCGAAGGCATCGCGCTGTTCGCGCGGCAGGGCATTCATCTCGCTGGCCGACAAGGCATCCCCCGTGTCGTTGATGAGCGTGAACACCAGTTGTCCGCTGTCACGCCGCAACGCGAAGTGACGTGCCTCTGCGAACGCCGACAGTTCGGTGTAGGCCGCAGCCTCTTGGTCGGTGTAGCTTTTTTCCAGCGTCTCGGTATCGGCCCGGAAATCGGGCTCGGTGAAACGTTTCGGAATGTCTACTTGCAAAGAGCGTGTCAGTTGCACCATCAACTGGCGCAGCTGGCGTCCCTGGCCGGCGGGCAGGCGCAGCGCGCGCGGGTGCTCGGGGGTTTCGAAATTGTGCAGGTAGCACAGGTCGGGCGGGACGGGGCGACTGGCGGCAACGGTGGCCATTTCCTGCTGCAGCAGGGTAGAACGGCCCGTGCCCACATCGCCCAGCACGAACAGGTGGTAATGCGGCTGATCCAGCCCCAGCCCAAAACGTGCCGCCGTGTGCGCACGCTCTTGGCCGATCCAAGGCAGCGGCTCGTGGCGCAATTCACCGGTGTCTGCAAAACCCAGCGTCGACGGGTCGATGCGCAAGCGCAACTCATCCTCCGCCAGCCGCAGGGCGGTCGCATAGACAGTATCGGACTGGAACATGGGCTTGATCTCCTTGGGTCACAGTCTAGCCCCGAACACCCGTTCATGGGGCTACACTGCCAGACCATGAACAAGCCTGCTTCCGCCCCCCTGCCCGAAGGCCTCACCCCCGAGGACTTCGACGCCCTCGACGCCATCCTGGACGACCTGCGCACCCGCCTCGACGAAGTGCCGCAATGGGAGTTCTGCGAAGGCTTCATGGCCGCGCTGATCTGCTGCCGCCGCGCTATTCCCCCCAGCGAATACCTGGGCGCCCTGATGGGCGACGACCAGGGCGGCGAGTTCGGCCCGCAACTGTTTGCCAGCCCCGAACAGCACGAACAGTTCCTGACCCTGTGGAACAAGCGCTGGAACGAGGTGGCCGCCCATCTGGACGCCGAAGTGGACAGCCTGGAAGACGAACGCGCCTACGCCCCCGAGGTGATGGACGTGCGTGGCGCCATTGCGGCCATGAGCGACGAGGAACGCGCCGCCATGGCCGAGGAGCTGGAAAACGAAGAGCTGCCCGCCTTTGCCCAGGTCTGGGCGCTGGGCTTCATGTTCGTGGTGGAAACCTGGCCCGAAGAATGGACCGCCCCCCGCGACAAGCAGGCTGCCGACTGGCTGGAAGATGCGCTCGACCGCATCGTGACCATGACCGAGGACGACACCGATCCGCCCGAAATCAGCATGTTCGGCGAGAACAGCCCGCCCAGCGTCAGCCAGAACCGGCTGAACGCTTACGGCGAAGCGATCTGGGCAGTGTACGACCTGCGCGAACTGTGGCGCAACATCGGCCCGCGCGTGGAAACCGTGCGCAAGGAAGCCGAGCCCGGCCGCAACGACCCGTGCTGGTGCGGCAGCGGCCAGAAGTACAAAAAGTGCCACGGCGCGGCCTGAACGCTCAGGCAACACCCCCGCTGGCAAACCGCGCTTCCAGCACCTCGGCCGGCACCGGTCGGCCGAACAAATAGCCCTGGTACTGCAGGCATCCGGCCTGGGCCAGGGCGGCGCACTGGCCCTCGGTTTCCACCCCTTCGGCAATCACCGCCAGTTTCAGGCTGGCCCCCAGCGCCACCACGGTGCGCACGATGGCGGCATCGTTGGCCTCGTCTGCCAGGTTATCCACAAAGCTCTTGTCTATCTTCAACTTGGACAAGGGCAAGCGGCGCAGGTAGTTGAGGGATGAGTAGCCGGTGCCGAAATCGTCGAGCGCGAAATGGACGCCGTGCGCCCGCAGCGCCCCCATTTTGGCGATCACGCCATCGATGTCTTCCACCAACTGGCTCTCTGTCAACTCCAGTTCCAGTCGTTGCGGATTGGCTCCGGTGCTGTGCAGGGCGTCCAGCACGTCGGCCACGAAGTCGGCATGGCGGAACTGGCGCGCGCTGACGTTCACCGCCAGCTTCCATTCCGCCGTGACCGTGTGCCGCGACCAGTGCACCAGCTGCTCGCAAGCGCTGCGCAAAATCCAGCGGCCGATCGGCAAAATCAAACCGCTCGATTCGGCCACGCCAATGAACTCCGCTGGCGACACCGCGCCACGCGCCTGGTGCTGCCAGCGCAGCAGCGCTTCCGCCCCCAGCACGCGCCCCTGGCCGTCCACCTGGGGTTGGAAATGCAGCAGAAACTGTTGCTTGGCCAGGGCTTCGCGCAAGTCGGCTTCCAGCTCCGCGCGCGCCTGCACCACCGCCTGCATGTCGGGGTTGAAAAAGCGCACCGTGTTGCGCCCTTGCGCCTTGGCCTCATACATGGCCATGTCAGCGCGTTTGAGCATGTCTTCCACTGTGCCCTGCGCATCAGAGAACAAGGCCACCCCAATGCTGACGGTGGATTCGTGTGGATGGCTGCCCAGCTGGTAGGGTCGCGCCAGCGTCAGCAGCAGCTTGTCGGCCACCGTCTCCGCCACGCGTGCGGCCTCCGCTGGCGATCCGATGAGTTCGGTCAGCATGACCACAAACTCGTCCCCACCCAGCCGGGCCAGCAAATCACGGGGACGGATGTGCTCCCCCAGACGCACCGCCATCTGTTGCAACAGCACATCGCCCTTGTCGTGCCCCAGGGTGTCGTTCAGGGTCTTGAAATTGTCCAGGTCAATGAACAGCAAGGCCCCGTTGTGGCCACTGCGGGCGCTGGCCGCCAAACCTTGCTGCAACCGGTCCAGCAGCATGCGCCGGTTGGGCAGACCCGTCAGGGGGTCGTAGAACGCCAGCTGGTGGATTTCGGCCTGGATGCGCCGGTAATCCGTGAGGTCGGTGGAAATGCCGCACAGCGCATAGATCTGACCATCGGGGCGGCGCAAAGGCAGTTTGACGGAAAAGTAGGTGCGGGCCTCGCCGTCTCCGGGCAGGCGGTTGGTTTCCTCCTGCCGCACCGTTTCACCCTGTTCGAGCACGCGCCGGTCGTTGGCCTGCAGCCGGGCCACACTCTCGTCGTCAAAGAAGCCCTCATCGGTGTGACCCAGGATTTGGCTGGCTGGCTGCCCAAACAGCTCTTCAATCTTGTGGTTGACGTACTGGTAGCGCAGTTGCCTGTCTTTGATGTAAATGCAGGCCTCCACGCTGTTAAGGATGGTGTTGAGGCGGGCTTCGCTGGCTTGCAAGGAACGGGTCTTGAACGCCACCTGGCGGCGCAGCCAAACGACACCGGCCATGGCCAGCGCCAGCAGGGCCAAGACCCCACCGAGTCCCCACCAAAAAGCCCGAGGCACGCGCGTGGTCAGGTCCGCAGCCCACCGCTGCAGGATGTCGTAGTAGACCGAATCGGGGTCCGCCCGCCATGCTTGCAAACGGCGGTCAATGGCGGCCAGCAGATCGGCATTGCGCCCCTGGCCGCTGGCAAAGAACAAGGCAGAGGGCTGGAACATGATGGCTGTGGCCACCAATGACGCCTGGGGAGCCTGCAGGTTGCCAAAGAAGTGGTTGGCCACAACCGCGTCTGCCTCTCCGTGCGCCACCTGCACAAACCCATCGGACAGGTTCTGCACCGGCTGCCATTGCACCGGCACCCCGAAACTGGCCAGCAGTTGCCGCAGATAACTTTCCTGCACCGAACCCGCCAGCACGGCGACACGGCGGTCGCGCAGGTCAAGCACCGACTCGATACCACTTTGCGGACGCGCGTACACTTGGGACCAGCTGTTGAGCGTCGGCTCCTTGTGAAAGCTGAAGCGCTCGGCCCGTTCCTCGCTGTAAGCCACATCGGGCATGAGGTCGATCTCGCCCGCCGCCAGGGCCTCCAGGCAAGCCTGCCATTCACAGGGCACCGGCTGTAAGCGCCACCCTTCGCGCTCCGCAATCGCCGCCAGCAAATCGCCAAAAATACCGCTTGGCCGACCATTCGCATCGGCGAAGATTTTGGGGGCATTGGCATAGACCCCCACCCGAACGGTGCGCTCCTGTGCCGTGGCCGCGCCGGTCCAGCCCAGAACGCCAGCCAGCATCCAGAGCCCCACCCACAGCCCAGCGCAGCGCCCGAGACGCCGGGGAAGGAACACACGCAACAGCGACAGCATGCAGGCATTGTGGACGAAAACCGCCTGCGGCATGGCTGTTTTTGGGGCCTCAGGCCGAAGCGGTCAACCCTTGCCACAACCCGCTGAGCGCGTGCTGCACCGTGGCAGCGCGCACGGCGGCGCGGTCACCCTCGAAATGCCGGCATTCGGCCCACACCCGTCCCGCTGACGCCCAAGCCAACCACACGGTGCCCACCGGCTTGTCAGGTGTGCCGCCAGTGGGGCCAGCCACCCCGGTCACGGCCAGGCTGCACTGCGCGCCCGAATGCGCCAATGCGCCCTGCGCCATGGACCGTGCCACGGGTTCGCTCACCGCACCGTGCCGGGCAATCAGTGCCGCAGGCACCCCCAGCTGTTCCTCTTTGGCGCGGTTCGAATAGGTCACAAAACCCCGATCAAACCAGTCGCTGGAACCGCTCAAACTGGTGCAGCTGGCCGCAATCAGCCCGCCGGTGCAGCTTTCAGCCATGCTCACACACCAGCCACGTGCGCGCAGCAAAACGGCCAAACTGTCCAGCAGCGGCCACACGCCTTCGGGCACCCACAAGTGGTCGGACTCGGTCATGGCAGCCCTTTCACCACGCACGCCACAGTGCCAAAACCAACAGGGTGCATCCGGCGGCCACCAAGTCATCGAACATGATGCCCCAGGCCCCGCGCCAACCCACCCCCTTGAACACCTGGTCGGCCCAACGCACCGGGCCAGGCTTGGCAGCGTCGAAATAGCGGAACAAGGCGAACGCGGCCACCTGCCCCCACAGCGTCAACGGCGCGGCCAGCCACAGCACCAGCCAAAACGCCACGATCTCGTCGATCACCACAAAACCGGGGTCAGCAATGCCGCAGCGGCTGACCGTTGCCCGACTGGCCCACCAGCCCAGCAGCAAGGTGGCGCCGATCACGCCCGCCCAGGCCAACTCAGAGGGATGCCAGAAACCGTCAACCAGCACAAACGCGGCCCAGGCCCACAGCGTACCCGCCGTGCCGGGCGCGCGCGGGCTCAAACCCGAACCCATCCCCAGGGCAATGAGGTGGGACAGGCGCTGTCGCATGAACTGCCACGACGGCACGGGCACCTGGGTCATGGCAGCGTTGGCCTGCTCCGGCACGTTCATGCCTGCGGCACCAGACTGTCCACCCAGCCCGCGAACCCGCCGATGGGCTCAGGCCCACTGGCGGTCACGTGCATGCGGGTCGGCCCGGCAATGACTTGCACCGGATCGGGGTGCAGGGGGTCGCCGGGGTAGCAGACGGTCATCTGGCCCTCAACGCTCAGTGTCACCGGCAGCACCTGGGGCGGACGGCGAGCAGCCGAAGCCCGCCACAGCGATTCGGTCGTGCCGTGCTGCAACAGGTCAATCAAGCTCAGGATCTGCGGCGGCAGCAATTCCATTTGCCGCTCCGCATAACGCTGCAGGGCGGTGCGTGGGGTGAACCACACGCTCTCCACCGCCTCGTGGTTGTCGTGCTGCACTTCTTGCCCTTCGGGCAGCCGGGCCAGGAAAAAACGGGTGTCAAACCGGGGCCGCTGGACACCCTTGCGCACAGGGGTGATCCAGCGTGACCACGGGAGCAACGCCTGAGTCTGCCAACGCACACCGGCCTGTTGCAAGGCGTGCTGCCATGCCAAACCAGACTCCAGGTGCGGCAACAGCACGGGCACCAGTTCGGCCTGCGGGAGCGGTGTCTGTCCAGCCTGCAGAGGCTCTACCAGCAGCACCCCGGCTTCTTCGAAGGTTTCGCGCAGCGCCGCCAGGAACAGCCCCTGTGCAAGCAGGGGATCGGTATCGGGCTCACCCAGCCGTTCACGCAGGGTGGCGGCATCGCCGTCCAGATGACCGTCCCACTCAGGGCTGCTGTCGTTTTTTTCCAGCTTGCCGCCAGGGAACACATACAGGCCACCATGCACCTTGGCGTTCTCGCTGCGTCGCTGCATCAGCACTTCCAGGCCTTGCTCACCATCGCGCACGAAAACCACCGTCGCTGATGGGCGTGGAGGCTCTTCCAAAACCATGTTGTCAGAAGTCATACCAAACTCTCGAATTCTTTCAGGCAAAGTGATCAAAACTGGCCAGCTGCACCGCCATCGGTTGCTGCCGGTCATCTAACAACTGTAGGCGAGGCTGCCCCTGCTGCGCAGGCACCACCTGGCCGATGCAGGTGATGGGGGTCTGCGCCTTCGAGGCTGCCGTCACCAAGGCTGAACGGGCCACGGCTGGCGCCGTGAACACCAGTTCGTAATCGTCGCCCCCTGTGAGCACACAGGTCAGCGCCCAGTCATGCTGCAAATGGCGTACAGCGGCGCCCACGGCCTGGGAAGCCAGCAACTGGTCCACCATCAACTGCGCGCCCACACCCGACGCCTGCAGAATATGCCCCAGGTCGCCCAGCAAACCATCGCTGATGTCGGCCGCCGCATGCGCCACACCGCGCAAGGCACGGCCCAGGGCCAGTCGAGGCGTGGGGCGCTCCAGGCGTTCACGCGCCGCTTGAAAAATCTCAGGCGGCAGGGCCAAGGTGCCACGAAACACTTCCAGCGCCACCCGGGCATCGCCCAGTGTGCCACTCACCCAGATATCGTCGCCCACTTGTGCGCCACTGCGCCGCAAAGCCATGCCCGGCGGCACCTGGCCCATCACAGTCACACTCAGGTTGAGCGGCCCGCGCGTGGTGTCGCCGCCCACCAGCGGGCAGGCATGAGCGTCGGCCAGCGCAAACAGGCCCTGGGTGAACCCGCTCAGCCAGCGCTCATCGGCCTGCGGCAAAGCCAGCGCCAGAGTGAAGCCCAGGGGCTCGGCCCCCATGGCGGCCAGATCACTCAGGTTGACGGCCAGCGCCTTGTGCCCCAACGCGGCCGGGTCCACTGTGGACAGAAAATGCCGGCCCTCCACCAGCATGTCGGTGGACACAGCCAGTTGCATGCCTGGTGCCGGAGCCAGCAACGCGCAGTCGTCCCCTATGCCCAGCACCACCCCTGGGCGCGTGGCCCCAAGAGGGTCTGGGCGGGCAAAGAACCGCCGGATCAGCTCAAACTCGCCCATCGTCGCTCACGTCCTCGGTTGGGATGTCGACCAGATCTTCCGGCGGCGGGGGCTCCGTCGCCGCCGCCGGTGGCCAGAGGAAACTCCAGGGTGCCCGCCGCAAGCGGTAACGCAAGGCCAGCTGGATGCGTTGCCGGTTCACGGCATTGACACCCCGTGCCTTGAGTGCCAGCCAAAACGCAAGGGCAAAACTCACCGTCAGGTTCAGGGCGCCGACCAGTGCAATGACCAGCACCGCCGACCAGAATGCCGGCTGCAGCAGCACCTCCCAGCCCAGAGAGGCCGCCGCTGCTGTCACTTGCCCAGTGACCAGGGTCACGTGCCGCACTTCCAGCCCCAAGCCGAAAAACTGCGCCACCGCAGGCACCAACCCCAGCATGAGGCCCAGCGATACATTGGAACTCAACCCAGAGATGTGGGTGCGCAAGAACTGGCTCCAGCGACGCGCGCGCGCCGTGCCCAACCAGCGGGTGATCGACGGGTTGTAAGCCAGTGCCGTGTCCAGCCGGTGCAAGACGAACCAGTTTTCCACCCAACCCGCAATGATGCTGCTGGCAAACAGCAGCAAACCCGTGAACGCAGCATACAGAACCGACGGCCCGAACAGCTGGTGGTCTTGCAGCACATGGCGGGCCTTGTCCGGCGTCAGCATGGGCGCACCCGCAAACAGCCCCAGGGCAGCACTGATGCACAGGACCACGGGCGCCACCAGCGCCAAATTGCCCACGATGGCGGCCACCTGTGAGCGGAACAAATGCGCTACCTCGTCCACAAAGCGCAACACACCCACGCGGTCGCCCAAGTCTTTGAGCTTGGCGACCATGGCCGGTGCGGTCACGGCGGGTTGCTTGGTGGCAACCGTGAAATGCAACAACTGAATCAACACGAACGACAGGGCGTAATTCACCCCTGCCGCCAACCCGCCCCAGAAGGCCGACAGCGCCAGCCCACCCAGCCAAAACTTGAACCAGGTGGTGAATCCCAGCACCCCACCACCGCCGGCAGCCCGCAGCAGCATGCTGCGGTACTCGGCCCAGTTGCGGGTGATGTAATGCTCGCCCGTTTCGGCGCCGCGTTCGGCGACACGGGCTGCGGTCAACTGCGTGCTGCTGGCCACCAAGGCGCGCAGGCTGCGGCTGTCGCTGCCCACCTGCACGAAATGCGCCATCAGGCGCGCTGTTTCCTTGCCACGGTCGCTGGTCTGCAAGGCATTGAGCAAGGCTTTGGCGCGCTGCACCCGTTCGCGCAGCTGTCGCACCCGGTACACAATGCCAACCGAGATCCCGTGGTCTTGCAAGTGCGCGTAAACCGAATAGGCGGCGTGGCGTGCCTCATCAAGCAAGCGCCGCAACGCCAGCTCCTGTTCACGCGCCACCGGGCTGCCAGCACCAGCTGCACACACGGCCTGGCGCAGGGACTCCAACGCCAACGGCAACTGGTAAAACGCGCGGCCCTGGCGCGCCGTACGCGCCATACGCACCCGAAGCTCAGCCCGAAACCCTATGGCGCTGATTTGTCCCACACAAATCGCCAGGGCATCCAGCAATGTGTGCTCCCAAGCTGTCGCATGCATAGGTGCGTGGTCACCTTGCAGCTGGGCCGTGTTTGTCGTTTCAGGTTCCAGTGCCAGCAACTCCGCCAGCCTGTCGAGCGTGGCCGCAGGCAACGCCCGAAGCCAGCGGGCATCCCTGGCATCACGAAAGAGCAAGCCGAACAGCTCCGTCACATCGGACGTGGCCGGAGAAATGGGCAAACACTTGCGCCGCAGCCGGTGACCAAACTCGGTCCAGAACACCGTCTGCGAAGCAAAGCCGTACTCTGCCAGCAACGGCGCCAGATCGATTTCCTCGCAGAATGTTTGCCACCAGCTCGCCCAGCGGTGTCGCGCGTCGGTATCCTGTGCCAGCGCTTCCAACAGGGCATCGACCCGGCGCAGAATGACGGGGACTGCATCCCCCCCACCCCGCAACCACTCAAACACCGACACCAGCCATAGGTGCCTTTGCACCAGCGTGGCCTCCGGATCCATCCCGCCCAGCAAGTCCGACGGCACCACCTGGGGCGGATACCCCGCACTCAATGCAGCCCCCCGCCGCCCGCGCGCAACACAAACGCTGGAATGGGCGATTCAAAACGCGTCCCGTCCACCGCCACATTGAAATAGTGCCCGCTCATGATCCCCATGGGCGTGCGCAGTGACACGCTGCTGCTGTAGGTGAACGACTCGCCCGGCTGCAGCAGCGGCTGGTGCCCCACCACTGCCAGGCCATCCACCGTTTGCACGCGGCCATCGGCATCCTCGATGTCCCAGTGGCGTGCAATCAGCTGCGCCGCGACATTGCCGACGTTACGGACGGTGATGGTGTAGGCAAACACATACCGGCTGTCCCCCGGCGACGACTGCTCAGGCAGGTATTCGGGCTGAGCCTGACAAACGAACTGGTACTTGGGCATGGGTAAGATTGTCACCCAGCTTGCCATTTCCCCCAACGCCATGACGACATACCGCATCGCCCCCTCCATCCTCGCCGCCGATTTCTCCAGGCTCGGACAGGAAGT
>CAYQTH010000030.1:0-14391 GCA_964420415.1 uncultured Macromonas sp.
TGCCTTCTTCACCCAGGTAGGCGCCCCAGGCCCAGGCCGCTACCATGTCGTGAATGGTGTTGCCGCGCGGGCTCACGCCCAGTTTCTTGTCGCCAATCCACACCAGCGGACGCAGGTAGCCGCTTTCCAGCTTGTTTTCGCGCACCACCGCTTTTTGCGCCTCGTTCACCTGTTCTTTGGTGAAGGGCATTGGCATGCGCAGGATCTTGGCGCTGTTGAACAGGCGGTCGGTGTGTTCTTCCAAGCGGAAAATGGCCGTGCCGTTGACCGTGTTGTAGGCCCGTACACCTTCGAAAGCGCCGCAACCATAGTGCAGGGTGTGCGTCAGCACGTGGACTTTGGCGTCGCGCCAATCGACCAGTTGGCCATCCATCCAGATTTTGCCATCACGGTCGGCCATAGAAGGGATCACGGTCATGTTCTGAACCTTTAAAACAAGCGGTGTCGGCAGCGGTTGGCTGCAAAAGAGCACATTCTAAGGTTTTCAGTCCGTTGAAAAAACGTGGAATGCCCCCTAAAGTTCTGCTTTAGACTGCCGATAAGAGGTGTGACCGGAAGTCATCCGTCCACCATTTCCTCGGTTGAGGAGGTTGCTATGCTGACCATTTCGTCCATCAGTGTGTCCCCGTGGCCGCAGCAGACGCCGACTGTGAAAGCACAGCCGGTCTCGGCCACCAAAACCAGCAATGCGGTGTCGCAGGACAGCGCAGGGGTGGGGTTGTCTGTGTCTGGCGTCGGGGACAGTGGCCGTGTGCAGGCGACTTATGCGCCCAGCGCTTTGCCGCCTGTGGATCCAGCGGCTGAAAGCCGGACGTTGGAGGTGCCGGCCAACACCGCCTTGCCGCTGCAAGCGGATACCGTGGTGGAAACCGCCTTGGCCCAACGCGATGCGGTTCAGACCATGAACAGCAGCAAGGTGCCGCAGGAGCTGCCTTTGGCGGAGCCCGCGACGCAGCTTGCTGAACAGCAAGCCGTGGCGCAAGCGGTGCAAGATGCGCAAACCCAGGCCGCCGTCCGCTTCAAGGGTGAGTTGCCGTTGGATGTGAAGCACCCTGAGCAGCAAGCCTTGGAGGCCCAGATCAACGACTTGGTGCCCAACCTCTGGAAAGCCAGCGGCGCGGCGGTCGAGGTGCTGATTGGTGACGATGCCAAAGCGGCGGCTGCAGCTCGGGCCGAGGTGTTCGACAAGATGATGTCCGCGACCAACGAAGTGGTTACCAGCGATGCGGCCCAGGAGGCGGCAGATACTTACGCGGCTCAGGCTGCGTTGGCGTCGGGACAGCTGCCGGGGTCGGTGGTCAACGAAAACGCCTGATCCAGGCGGCCGGTTCCAGGGTCAGATGCGGTGGCGGACAGCGCCAGCGCTGTTGATGCGTTCGATCAGCGCGTGGGCGATGCGGTTGAGGGGCAGCACCTCATGCGCTGCGCCACACTGGATGGCCATTTTCGGCATGCCAAACACGATGCAACTGGCTTCGTCCTGCACGATGTTGTAGCTGCCTGCATCACGCATTTCCTTCATTGCTGTGGCTCCGTCAGCCCCCATGCCTGTGAGCATGACACCAATGGCGTTTGGCCCCAACACGCGAGCGCAGGACTTGAACAGCACCTCGACCGACGGTTTGTGCCGGTTGACGGGTTCACTGTCGTCCACCACGGCCACGTAGTTGGCGCCGCTGCGCTCAATGTGGAACTGCTTGCCGCCAGGGGCGATGTAGGCATGGCCTGGCAGCAGACGCTCACCATCGCGCGCTTCCGCAACGCGGATTTTGCACAGGCTGTTGAGCCGGGCCGCGAAACTGGTGGTGAAACCCGGCGGCATGTGCTGGGTGATGACGATGGCCGGAGAGTCGGCCGGCAGGTTCACCAGGATTTCCTTGATTGCCTCGGTGCCACCAGTGGACGCGCCAATGCAGAGGATTTTTTCCGTGGACAGCCGGTTCATGAGACGCGGTGCCTGTGCCGCTGTCCCGGTGTTTTCCTCGGTGGCCCGTGGCGACTGGCTGGACGGGGGGGGCGTGACATGGCGCGTCACGCGTGCCTTGCTGGCGATGCGGATTTTGTCCACGATTTCGCTGCCCAGTTCACGCAGCCCGGTGGAGACGCCGATGCGCGGTTTGGCCACAAAATCGACGGCACCCATTTCCAGCGCGCGCATGGTGATTTCAGCGCCACGTTCGGTCAGGGTGGACACCATGACCACGGGCATCGGGCGCAGTTTCATCAGTCTGGAGAGGAATTCCAGCCCATCCATTTTGGGCATTTCCACATCCAGCGTGATGACGTCCGGGTTCAGCTCGCGGATCATTTCGCGCGCAGCCAGCGGGTCGTTGGCCGCGCCAACGCACACCATGTCCGGCTGCTTGTTGATGATTTCGGTCAGCAGACTGCGCACCAGCGCGGAATCGTCCACCACCACCACAGTGATCTTGTTCATACCCACACAGCGAAATATCAGAACAGGTCCACCGAGCCACCCGCCGTCGCCTGCACCACTTGCTTGACGTTGCCTTGCCGCTCCTGGGCTTCGAGTGTATCCGGATGGGCGTGGGCCAGGCGTTTGACCATGGCTTTGCCGCTGACCGGGAAAAACACCACTTTGCGCGGGTAAATGTCCATCACGTCTTTCGAAACGATGGGGATGCGTTCGGTGGCCAGGTAGTCCAGAACGAATTTGGTGTTGCGTTCGCCTACATTCATGGAGGTCATGCCGGCAATGACGGCACCGCCGCCAAACACCTTGGCTTGCATGTACTCGCGCGAGGAGCCCATTTTGACCAGTTCGTTGATCAGCAGTTCCATGGCGTAGGAGCCATAGCGGCCAGAAGAGTCACCGCCGCCTTCGGGCAGCATGAAGTGGTTCATGCCACCGATGCGCAGGCGCGAGTCCCAGATGCAGGCGGCAATGCAAGAACCCAGCACGGTCTGTACCACCAGGTCTTCCCTGGCCACGAAATACTCACCCGGCAGCACCTTGGCCGCGTTGTACTTGAAATGCTGGTCGTGAAAGAAGAAAGACGCCTCGCCCGGCTTGCGCGGCCGACTCTTGAGGGTTTGCAGGAACTCGATGCTGCGGTGCTCGGTACTCATACTTTTTCGTAGACGGTTTTGCCGCGCAGCACGAACTGGTTGCGCACATCGCTGAAGTTCTCGGCGTGGCCAACGAACAGTGTGCCTTTGGGTTTCATGAGTTGGTGGATGCGGGTCAGCACCTGGCGTTGCGTGGTGTTGTCGAAATAGATCATCACGTTGCGGCAGAACACCACGTCGAATTGTTCTTTCAAGGTCCAGTGGTCTTCGATCAGGTTGAACTGGAAGAACTGGAAGTGTTTTTGCAGTTCGGGCTTGACGCGTGCCATGCCTTCATTGGCCCCTTTGCCTTTGAGAAAGTACTTTTGCAACTGGGCGGTCGAGACATTCTTCATGCCATCGAGCTTGTAAATGCCGCGTGCTGCCTTGTCCAGCACCTTGGTATCGATGTCGCTGGCCCAGATGCGGAAGTTGCCGTTGATACCCAAACTGTCGGCCATGGTCATGGCGATGGAGTAAGGTTCTTCACCGGTAGAGGCTGCGCTGCACCAGATTTTCCACTCGTGGCCCGGCGCCGCGCTTTGCACCAGTCGGGTGAGTTCGGTGAAGTGGTGGTTCTCGCGGAAAAAAGAGGTGAGATTGGTGGTGAGCGCGTTAACGAATTCTTGCCATTCCTGGCCATTGCCCTGGTGTTCCAGCCAATCCAGGTAGCTCTTGAATGTGGTGTGTCCAGTTTCGCGCAGGCGCCGCGAAATGCGGCTGTACACCATGGCGTGCTTACCGTCGTGCAGGCTGATGCCTGCACGACGGTAAATCAGTTGCTTGATACGTTCAAAGTCGGCGCCTGTCCAGGCAAATTCACGGCTTTGCAGTTCAGCATCGTTGACCGAGCTCATGGCGTAGGGTTATGCGCTCTCACTGACGAACACGGCGAACCAGGGAAGAGGTGTCCAGGATCAGCGACACGCTGCCATCACCCAAAATGGTGGCCCCCGAAATGTTCGACACCTTTTTGTAGTTGGCTTCCAGGTTCTTGATCACCACCTGTTGCTGGCCCAACAGTTCGTCCACCATCAATGCCACACGGGTGCCGTCGGACTCGATCACCACCATGATGCTGTTCGTGTTGGTGTCCTCGGCTTGTCGTGGCACATCGAACAGTTTGTCGACTTCGATGACCGGCATGTATTCGTCCCGCACCTTGACCAGTTGGGCGTTCTGCGCCACGGTGTTGATGCCGCTCGCATCGGTCTGGAACGACTCCACCACCGAAGCCAGTGGCAGGATATACACCTCGTTGCTCACGCGCACGCTCATGCCGTCCATGATGGCCAGCGTCAGCGGCAGCCGCACTTTGACGCTCATGCCAAAGCCCTCGGACGAATCCAGTTCCACTGTGCCGCCGAGGGAGGCAATGTTTTTCTTGACCACGTCCATGCCCACGCCGCGGCCGGACACATCGGTCACCACTTCGGCAGTGGAAAAGCCCGGTGCAAAGATCAGTTGCCAGACTTCCTGGTCAGGCATGTCGTCGGAGGCATCAATGCCCTTGGAGCGGGCCTTCTCGATCAGTTTCTGGCGGTTCAGGCCCTTGCCATCGTCGCGCACTTCAATGAGGATGGAGCCGCCTTGGTGAGCGGCCGACAGGGTGATGGTGCCGGTTTCCGGTTTGCCCTTGGCCAGGCGCTCGGCAGGCAGTTCGATGCCGTGGTCGCAGCTGTTGCGGATCAGGTGGGTCAGCGGGTCGGTGATCTTTTCGATCAGGCCCTTGTCGAGTTCGGTGGCTTCCCCGTGGGTGATGAAGTCCACCTTCTTGCCCAGCTTGGTGGCCAGGTCGCGCAGCATGCGCGGGAAGCGGCTGAACACCACGGACATCGGGATCATGCGGATCGACATGACCGATTCCTGCAGGTCGCGCGTGTTGCGTTCCAGGTCGGCCAGACCCGCCAGCAGCTGCTGGTTCAGGGTGGCGTCGAGCCCGCTGGCGCATTGCGCCAGCATGGCCTGGGTGATGACCAGTTCGCCGACTTGGTTGATGAGCTGGTCGATTTTGCTGACCGACACGCGCAGCGAAGTGGTTTCCAGTTGGGCCGCTGCCGCAGTGCTGCTGGCGCGCGCCGCCGCTTTGGCTGTGGGGCGGATTTGGGGTTCGGCATGTCCGGCATCGGCGGGCTGGATTTGCAGCTGTTCCGCATGCGCCGCAGGCGTGACAGGGTTGCCGGGTGCCCCGGCGAACAGGCCGTAGCCCTGCACCAAGTCTGCGGCCGGTACGGTGTCCCCTGATTCTGAGGTGACCGTGGAGGCCACGGGGCTGCCAGGGGCGCCAGCGAACAGGCCGAAACCTTCTTCGATGATGTCTTGCACCGGGGTGGGTTCTGGTTCGGCCGGTGGGACGGCGGGGGTCGATGCACTGGGCGCAACCGCGGGGTTGAGCGCGATTTTTTCCTTCGCTACGTGGAAGGCGAACAGGTCCAGCAGGTCGTCGTCGGTGCTGGTGGTGGTGATGTCGAACACTTTGCAGCCGTTTTCGACGCGTTCGGCGTGGATGGTGCCCAGCCCCGCAATGTCGCGGAACAGTTCCTTGATGTTGTCGGCCAGTTCCAAATTGTCCAGCGGACCGATGACGGCCTGCAGTTGGCGTGGACTGCCTGCCGGTGCGGCAGCGGGCATGCCTCCTGGTGATGAGGCTGCAGGAGGCGGCGGCGCAATGGGCGCAGGGGCTGGAACAGGCGCTGGCGCTGGGCTTGGGGCCGCAGCACCGCCGCTGGCCAGTACCCGGATGCGCTGAACCAAATCGGCCGTTTCGGGTGGTTCACCGTCCAGCCCCTGGTGGCGCGCCAGCAGGCCTTTTAGCGCGTCCGATGCTTCCAGCAGCACGTCCACCATGGGCATGGTGGGAGTGAGTTCGTGGCGGCGCAGCTTGTCCAGCAGAGACTCCATCTGGTGCGTCAGTTCGGCCACGTCCTCAAAGCCGAACGTGGCGGCACCGCCTTTGATGGAGTGCGCACAGCGGAAGATCGCGTTCAGTTCCTCGTCGTCCACCGTTTCCAGGTCGAGGTTGAGCAACTGTTGTTCCATCTGCTCCAGGTTCTCGCCAGCCTCTTCGAAGAAGATCTGGTAGAACTGGGTCAAGTCAAAGCCGTCGTTTTTATCGTCTGCCATGGGTGGTTCCCGGTGGGTGCGCTTCAGGTCGCATTGAGCGTAAGGGCGTGGCCAGTGACGCTCAGCGGATCACTTTGTTGATGACCTCGATCAGCCGGTTCGGATCGAACGGTTTGACCAGCCAGCCCGTTGCGCCTGCGGCACGGCCAGCCTGCTTCATCTGGTCGCTGGATTCGGTGGTCAGGATCAGGATGGGCGTGGCTTTGAAATTGGGGTGCTCGCGCAGCTTGCGGGTCAGGCCGATGCCGTCGAGACGCGGCATGTTCTGGTCGGTCAGCACCAGGTCGAAATGCTGTTTTTGTGCCTTTTCAAAGGCGTCGATGCCGTCGACTGCCTCCACCACGTTGAAGCCAGCGCTCACCAGAGTGAACGACACCATTTTGCGCATGGAAGCCGAATCGTCGACGGCAAGAATCGAATGCATGTGAGTACCTTGTCTGAGAGATGCGGATTGAAGCGTGTGGGGGTCAGAAAAGCTCGATGGAACCGGCGTCCATTTCGCTTTGTGTGACTGGATTGGGGTTCTGGGGCATGTAGGTCACGATCACGCCCACTTCTTCCTCTTCAGGCTCCATGGCCTGCTCGGCCATGCTGTAAGCGCAGCCTTTGAGAACCTTGCCGGTGTGTACCAGCAACTGGGTGGCCATGTCGTGGAATTGCAGCTCGGTCACGGCCAGATGCAACGCGTCGCGGATGATGTCGGTTTGCGGGTTTTCTGGCGTGGCTTCCAGTGCGCGCATGGCGGTGTTGAAACGGTCCAGCAGGTTGGCGGTGGCATGGTCAAGCAGACCTTCCAGGCGCTTGAGATCGTTCATGGCGACGAGCAAGGAGTCCTGCAGGTCGGCCACGACGGAAACGCTGAATTCCACCGTGGGCTCGCACGAGCGGTCAGGCAAGGGCTCCACGGCCGTGACTTCTTCGCGAGGCCAGCGGCGTTGGTTGTTTGGCGAGTTGGAGATGGCTTCCATGATTTATTTTGGGCCCTGTGTCCTGCTGGCGGGGCGCTTTCCCTGACAGTAATGCGTGCCCTTGACAGTCTAGACTATAGCCAATTTGGAGACTAGCAAGAAAATGGCCATCTCTGACGGTGTTTCTACTGAATTTGTGACTTGAAAGTGCTGTTCTGATGGTTTTGAACATCCTCCACCTGGAAGATAACGTGGCTGACCATGAGCTGGTGGCGCATGTGTTGCGCCGCAGCGACCTGGAGTGCCAGCTTGTCCACGTGGAAACGCTGGAGGAATTCGAGTCCGCGTTGGCCGACGGCGCCATTGACGCCGTGCTGGCCGATTACCACCTGGCGGGTTTTTCCGGCCTGGATGCCTGGGATCTTGTGCGGTCCAGCGGGCGGGAGTTGCCCTTCATCATCGTTTCGGGTGCGATTGGTGAAGCCACCGTGGCCGATGCCATGGTGCGCGGTGTGAGCGACTATGTGGACAAGAACAAGCTGGCGCGCCTGTCCATGGTGCTGCAAAGGGCGTTGGACTTTTTTGCCACGCGGCGGGCCCAGGCCGAGGCCGCGCGTGAGCTGGCCGAATCGCGTCGGCGGCTGGTGGATTTGACCGAGCACCTGCAAAGCAGCATAGACCAGGAACGTGCCGACATTGCGCGCGAAATCCACGACGACATTGGCGGCTCGCTGGCTGCTGTGAAGCTGGATTTGGCCTGGGTGGCCCGGCGCACCGATGATGCGGATATTCAGCGGCACGTGCAGGCGGCGTTGGCCATGGCCGAGCACGCGCTGGGTGCGAGCCAGCGCATCATGCGCAATTTGCGGCCAGCGGTGCTGGACCAGGGGCTGCAGGCGGCCATCCAGTGGTTGGCGCAGACGTTTGGAGAACGCACGGGCATTGCGGTCAAGCTGCAAGGCGCACTCAAAGGCGCGTCTTTGCCCAAAGCGCTGGAAATGGTGGTGTACCGCACCGCTCAGGAAGCCTTGACCAATGTGCTCAAGCATGCCCAGGCCACCGAGGTGCGGCTGGAATTGAGCGATCTGGAAGGGTTCCTGACGCTGGAAATTTCGGACAACGGCCGTGGTGCGTCGGCCGAGGAACTGGCCAAGCTGACCTCGTTCGGTCTGCTGGGCCTGAAGGAGCGTGCACACACCGTGGGTGGCTGGCTGGACGTGGTGACCGGCCAGGGGCAGGGGACAACGCTGATCCTGTCTTTGCCCCTGGAAGGCAGTGATATTTCAATGGAGAACCCTTCATGATCAAAGTCGTGTTGTGCGATGACCACGCGGTGGTGCGCCGCGGTATACGGGACACGCTGCAAGAGGCCACCGATATCCAGGTGGTGGGCGAGGCAGACGGTTATGCCAGCCTGCGCGAGGTGCTGCGTCAGCAAAAACCCGATGTGCTTTTGCTGGACGTGGACATGCCCGGCCGCAGTGGCCTTGAAATTCTGGCGGTGCTGCAAGAAGAGGGCTCGCCCGTGCGCACGGTGATGGTGTCCATGTACCCGGAGGACCAGTACGCCATCCGCTGCCTGAAGGCGGGAGCGGTGGGGTACCTGAACAAGGGCGGAGACCCGGCGGCCCTGCTGACCGCCGTGCGCACGGTGGCGCAGGGGCGCAAGTACATCACCCCCGAGATTGCCGAGATGCTGGCCAACCACCTGAGCGCCCCCGAAGGGACTGAGTTGCACGAAAGCCTGTCGGAGCGTGAACTGCAGACGCTCAAGAAAATTGCCTCAGGCAAGAAACTGTCACAAATGGCCGAAGAGCTGATGATCAGCCCCAAAACGGTGAGCGTTTACCGGGCGCGCGTGCTGGAAAAACTGGCCTTGAGCAACAACGCCGAACTCACGGTCTACGCCATTCGCAACAAACTGGTGTGACGCGAGGGGAGGGTTCTGCTGCGGTCACCCCCCCAGGAAAAGGTCCGAAACAGTGCGCATGAGGGTGGTGACGGGGTGGTCGAGCAGCGGCAAGGTGAAGGCAATGCCCAGCAGCCCCACCGACAGCGTGAGCGGGAAGCCGATGGCGAACACGTTCATTTGCGGCGCGATGCGCGAAATGATGCCCATGACCACGTTCACGAACAGCAGCATGCCGATCATGGGCAGCGCGATCCACAGCCCGTACTGAAAAATCAGCCCGCCCAGTTCGTGCAGCCGTAGCGCTCCTACGGCGGCCAACGGGTCACCGCCCACGGGGAAGGTGCGGAAACTGGCCGCCACACATTGGATGAGCAGCAAGTGGCCGTTCATTACCACAAACAGCAACATGGCCATGTTGCCAAAGAAGCGGCCCACGGTGCTGGTTTGCGAGTTGGTGCTGGGGTCGAAGAAGCCAGCGAAGTTGAGGCCCATTTGCAGGCCGATGATTTCGCCCGCCATTTCCACGGCCGAAAAGATGATGCGCACCGCCAGGCCGATGGACACCCCGATAACGATTTGCTGCAGCACGGCACCCAGGGCCTGGCTGCTGTTGAGCGGCAGCATGGGCTGGTCTGCCAGCGCCGGTTGCAGGCACAGGGCGATGACAAACGCCAGCCCGATTTTGGTGCGCTGTGGCACCGAGCGTGATGAAAAAATGGGGGCGCTGGCAAACAACGCCAGCACGCGCAGAAACGGCCAGAACAAGGGCGTCACCCAGGCCATGAGCTGGGCTTCGCTGAAGGTGACGAACGGGCCGTCCATGACGGCGGGTTCAGGCCACGAAGGAGGGGATGGCCTGCAGCGTGCGGCGGATGAAGTCCACCAGCATGCTCAGCATCCAGGGGCCTGCCAGCGCGAACACCGCCACGGCAGCGATCAGCTTGGGCACGAACGACAGGGTGGCTTCGTTGATTTGTGTGAGCGCCTGGAACAGGCTGATGGTCAGGCCCACCACCAGCACGGTGCCCAGCACGGGCGCTGCCACCATGAGCAGCATGTACATGGCGTTTTGCCCAATGGTGAGTACGGCTTGTGCATCCATGGTGGGTCGAGGTGATGGGTCAGACGGAGAAGCTGGCCGCCAGGGAGCCGATCAGCAGGTTCCAGCCGTCGGCCAGCACGAACAGCATCAGCTTGAAAGGCAGTGCCACCAGCACGGGCGAGAGCATCATCATCCCCAGCGACATGAGGATGCTGGCGACCACCATGTCGATGACGAGGAAGGGAATGAAGACCAGGAAGCCAATCTGGAACGCGGTTTTGAGTTCGCTGATGACGAAAGCCGGCACCAGCACGCGCAAGGGGGCGTTTTGGACCGTGGTTTCCGGCGGCAGCTTGCCCAGGTTGGCGAACAGTTCAAAATCGGACTGGCGGGTCTGGCGCGTCATGAAGGCGCGCAGGGGCGCCTCGCCGCGTTCCAGTGCCTGCTCGAAGCTGATGGCATTTTCGGTGTAGGGCTTGTAGGCGTCCTGGTAGACCTTGTCGAGCACCGGGCCCATGACGAACAGGGTCAGGAACAGCGACAGGCCAACGATGACTTGGTTGGGTGGCGCGGACTGGGTGCCCAGGGCCTGCCGCATGAGCGAGAGCACGATGACGATGCGGGTGAACGACGTCATCATGAGCAGCACCGCAGGCAGGAAGGACAGCGCGGTGAAAAACAGCAGCGTCTGGATAGGCACCGAGTAGCTGGCGCCGTTGGCCCCCTGGCCAACGATGAGTGGCAGCTGGCCGCCAGTGGGGGCGGCCTGGGCCCAGACCAGGCTGCCCAGGCTCAGCAGCAGCAAGCCCAAGCCGGCATGCCAGCGCTTCATGGCTGCGCTCCGGTGGTGGCTTGCACCGCTGTGGCCACGTCTTTGTAAGACGGGGTGGGCACGGCAGCCGGTGTGGCACTGGGTGCGCTTGGTGTTGGGCGCTGAACCGGCAGGGTTTGCGTGTGCAAGGTGCGCACATGCTGCGGTGTGACGCCCAGTGTCAGTTGTACCGGCCCTTGCGGACCGTTTATTTCCACCACCACCACCCGCTGCTGCGGCCCCAGCGCCAGGTGTGCGAGCAAGCGCAATTCGGTGCCTTGGCCGTTGCCTTTGGGTGCTGTGCGCCGCTTCAGCCATTGCACGCCCCAGGCCAGCAGCACCAGCAACAGCAGCAGCCCCAGGGCCGGGGCGAAGGCAAAGAAAGAGGTTTCAGTCATGAACCGTGTCAGTGTTTGCTCAAGCGACGCAGGCGTTCCGAGGGGGTAACGATGTCGGTCAGGCGGATACCGAATTTCTCGTTCACCACCACCACTTCGCCCTGGGCAATGAGGTAGCCATTGACCAGCACGTCCATGGGCTCGCCGGCCAGTGCGTCCAGTTCCACGATGGAGCCTTGCGCCAGTTGCAAGATGTACTTGATAGGCACCTTGGTGCGTCCCAGTTCCACCGAGAGCTGCACCGGAATGTCGAGCACCATGCTGATGTCGTTGTTGCCCGTAGGGGGTGGGGGCATGCCGTCGAAGTGAGGGGCGCCGCTGGCGAAATCCTGGTCGACGGTGTTGCTGGATTGTTCCTGCAGCGCCTGCGCCCAGTCGTCGGCGATGGACTCGTCGCTCGGGGTGTCGTTCTCATTTGTCATAGGGGGCTCCGTGCCAAGTCTTGTCGGTGCTGGGGATCATGCGCAGCACCTTGAGGGCGTATTTGCCGCTGTGGGTGCCGTATTCGCATTCCATGATCGGGACGTGGTCCACTTTGGCCTGGATCACCGGCTCGCGTTCCAGTTCGATGAAGTCGCCCACTTTCAGGGCCAGCAACTGCTCGACGGTGGCTTCGGTGCGGGCCAGTTCGGCCACCACGCTCACTTCTGCCGCCTGGATTTCGCCGCTCAGCAGCTTGACCCAGCGCCGGTCCACTTCAATGGCGTCGCCCTGCAGCGAGGAATACAGCAAATCGCGGATGGGCTCCAGTGTGGAGTAGGGAATGCACAGGTGCAGGGAGCCGGTGATGTCGCCAATTTCCAGCGTGAAACTGGTGCTGACTACGATTTCGCTGGGGGTGGCGATGTTGGCGAACTGCGGCTGCATTTCGGAACGCTGGTAGGTGAGTTCCAGCGGGTACACGCCTTTCCAGGCCTTTTTGTATTCTTCCGAGACCACCTCCACCATGCGGTTGATGACGCGCTGTTCGGTGGGGGAAAAATCGCGCCCTTCGATGCGGGTGTGAAACTTGCCGGATCCGCCAAACAGGCTGTCGATCACACCAAACAGCAGGGTGGGTTCGCACACGATCATGCCGCTGCCGCGCAGCGGGCGCACCGCCATGATGTTGAAGTTGGTGGGCACCACCAGCTCGCGCAGGAACATGCTGTACTTTTGTACCTGCACGGGGCCGACTGAGATTTCCGGGCTGCGCCGAATGAAATTGAACAGGCCGACGCGCAGGTTGCGCGCAAAGCGTTCGTTGATGACCTCCATGGTGGGCATGCGCCCACGCACGATGCGTTCCTGGCTGGCCAGGTTGTAGTTGCGCACCCCGTCGAGGGGAACATCTTCTTTGGCGAGTTTCTGGCTTTCGCCGGTGACGCCTTCGAGTAGGGCGTCGATCTCGTCTTGGGAGAGAAAGGCGTCGCTCATGGTCGTCGGTGGTTGGTTGCGGGTGGGGGAACGTTATTGCACGATGATGCTGGAGAACAGCACCGCCTGTACCGGGTTCTTTTTCTTGCTGTCCAACCCCGTTTTTTCACGCACCAGCGCCAGGATTTCCTCGGCCAGCTTGGTTTTGCCTTCGGGCCGCAGCAGTTCGGCCGACGTCTGGGCAGACATTTTGAGCAAGATGCCGTTGCGGATGGAGGGCATGTAGGCCTTGACCTGGTCGGCGGTGTGGGCGTCTTCCAGTTGCAGGGTGATGCCTACCTGGGCGAAACGTGGCGTGTCCGGATCGGCCAGGTTCACCACAATTGGGTCTATGGGCATGAACTGTGGCGGGTTTTTGGCTTTGTCGTGATCTTCTTCCTGCCCAGAGCTTTGCTCTTCACCGTCGCTGTCTTCCGAGGATTTTCCTTGGAGCAAAAACAGGGTCGCTGCACCGGCAATCAGCACCAAGGCCAACACGGCAGCGATGATGATGAGCATTTTCTTGCTCTTCGGTTTGGCAGGGGCTTCGGCGGCGGGTGCTGACATGTCGGGGTCCTTGAATGCGGGTTGTCTGTGGCGGAAAAGTGTGGCGCTTCCCCGTGGACCGTATTCTGGCATGGCCATTATGGTCAATATGGGCGGCCTCTAAAGCATAAAAAGCCGGAACTAGTCCGGCTTGTTCTGATGGCAGGGCGAGAAGGATCAGGCGAACACGTCCACGACTCCTTGTCCGGTGGAAGGTCGCGTGGCGTTCGCTGGGCTCGGTTCAATGCCTGTTTCGCTGCGCTGGGCAAGACCGGACCCGATGGGATGCCAACCCTCAGTTGCCTGATCGCGGTATTGACCCGCACCTTGACCTTGACTGCCTTGTGCGTTCACGGACAAGCCCTCCAGATCAATGCCGCTGCGTGCAAATAACTCTGCCAATACCGAGGCCGCCTGGCTCTTGAGGGTTTCGCGGGCCTGGGCGTCGTCAGTACGGAAGTCCAATTGCGCGGCCCCGTCTTTCATGCGCACCTCGACCTCCAGGGCATCTTTCAGGCCAGCGTCGAGGCGCATGGTGGCACGACGGATGTTGTTGGACATCCAATAGCTCACCTGTGCGCCCAGTGTGTCCATGACGTGTTCCAGATTCTGGGAGAAGTCGGTGACGGGAGCATTGTCATTGGTGGGGGTGTCGGTGCCAGGCGGGCTGTTGGTGCTGGCCGTGCCTGGATCGGCACCGGGCTGGCCGCTGGTGTCTGCGCCCGCGGACGCGCTGGGCTCACTGGCGAGGCTGACTCCAGAGGAAACAAGATCGGTGCCGACGGGGGAGCTGCTGGTTTCTGTTGCTGTTGTGCCTGCTTGCAAAGCAGAACCAGGGTGACCCGGCGTCAGCATGTGCCAGCTGGTTGGGTTGGCGTCGTTGGCCGGGTTCAAAGCCGCCAATGTTTGGGGTGGAGGCAGGGTGTGGTCATCGTTGTGTGCCAGGGTGGATACCAAATGTCCAGGGGCATGAGCACTTCGGCTTTGCTGCAATTCGGCCGTTCCCAGGATGCCGCCAGTGGTGGTTCGTCCACGGCGGCCGGGCAGGCCGTTTTTGACGGCTTCGTCAGAAACCTGTTCGCTGGTGTCGGACGGGGTTGTCCCTGCTTGACTTTGGGCCAACAGGGCAGCCAAAGCGGCAGCGTCGGCAGGCAAGGTGTCTGCAGTGGTGGCACTCGCCGCATCGG
>CAYQTH010000031.1:0-14205 GCA_964420415.1 uncultured Macromonas sp.
CCCCAAAGCCTTGCGCGGCAAGACGGTGGCCTGGGTGGGCGACGGCAACAACATGGCCAACACCTGGCTTCAGGCGGCCGAGTTGCTGGGTTTCAAGGTGCACGTGAGCACCCCTGGCGGCTACGAAGTGAACCCCCAGGTGGCGGGCGTGAGCAGTGCCTGCTGGCAAGCCTTTGCCGACCCCATGGACGCCTGCCGAGACGCCGACCTGGTAACCACCGACGTGTGGACCAGCATGGGCTACGAGGCCGAGAACGAAGCGCGCATGAAGGCTTTTGCCGCCTGGTGCGTGACGCCCGAAATGATGGCATTGGCACGCCCGGACGCCTTGTTCATGCATTGTCTTCCGGCCCACCGCGGCGAGGAAGTGGCGGCCGAGGTGATTGACGGTCCGCAAAGCGTGGTGTGGGACGAAGCCGAAAACCGCATGCACGTGCAAAAGGCCCTGATGGAGTACCTGCTGCTGGGGCGCCAGGGCTGAGGCCCGCCTTCGCCATGCAGGCCTTGCTCGACGCCATTGCGTGCGCCGACCGCCCGACCGACGCCCAGCGCATCTTCCATGGGCGCGGCGGGCTGCACCCCGGCTGCGAACACCTGGCGCTCGACGCCTACCCGCCAGTCTGGCTGCTGACCAGCTTTGCCCCGCTGGCCGAAGCTGAACTGCAGCTGGCGCATGACGCGCTGGCAGCACGCTGGGCTCAGATCGCGCCGAATGAGCCTCTGAACTGGATCTACCAGTGCCGTTTTGAAGGCCGCACCGACACGCGGCTGATGGCCGGCGCTGTGCCTGAGCCTCATGTGGTGAACGAAGGCCAGGCGCGCTACCTGGTGCATGTGCTGCGCGGCCAGAACCACGGCCTGTTCCTGGACATGGCGGCCGGCCGCCAGTGGGTGCGCGACTTTGCCGCCAGCCAACCCCGGCTGAAAGTGCTCAACCTGTTCGCCTACACCTGCGCCTTTTCGGTGGCCGCGCTACAGGGGGGCGCCAAACAAGTGGTCAACGTGGACATGAGCGCCGGGGCCATGGGGCTGGGTCAGCAAAACCATGCACTGAATGGCCTGAGCGGGGCCAGCTTCCTGGCGCACGACATCTTCAAGACCTGGGGCAAGATCACGCGTGGTGGGCCTTACGGCCTGATCGTGGTGGACCCGCCAAGCTACCAGAAGGGCAGCTTCGTGGCCACCAAAGACTACGCCAAGCTGATGCGCCGCCTACCGGACCTGCTGATCCCCGGAGGCCGGGTGTTGCTGTGCCTGAATGCACCGGAACTGGGCCCGGCCTTCCTGCAGGACCTGATGCAGGAAACCGCCCCGGCACTGGTGTATGAACAGCGCCTACCCAACCCGGCCGCGTTTGCCGATGCGGCACCGGAACGCGCTTTAAAGGTGCTGATCTACCGCGCACCGGAACTGGCCTGAGCCGGCCTGGAGACAGGCTTTCGGGGACAATCGGTCTTCGTCACGCTCACCTTGTTCCCGCCATGTCGCACTGCCAGTCCTGCGGCGCCTGCTGCGCCAGTTTTCGCGTCGATTTCTCGATTCACGAACTCGACACCGAGGGTGGCTGCGTGCCTTCCGGCCTGACGGTTGAGGTCAACGACCACACGGTGCGCATGCGCGGTACCGACCATGTGCCTATTCGCTGCGCCGCGCTGACGGGCAAGCTGGGCGAGAAAGTGGGCTGCGGGATTTACGAATGTCGACCTGCCCCCTGCCACGAATTCGAGGAAGGCAGCAACGCCTGTGACCGGGCACGGGCGCGGCATAGGATGGCGCCGGTGAGCTCACTGGCCTGACAACTCTTTCAGACTGCCACCCACACCCCAGCCACCGCCTGCGCCAACTCGGGTGCCATCACCACCACATTGGATGCATGTGGAATGCAATCCGTGCTCCACACCTGCCCCACACCGGCTTCGTGCATCACGGCCAGCGCGTCGCCCGCGAACAAGGCATGCGTCACCGCCACATCCACCGAGGCCGCTCCTGCCGCCAGCAACTGGTGCGCCGCCACCGCCACGGTCCGACCGGAACTGGCCACGTCGTCCAACACCACCACTTGGCGGCCTTGCCAGGCCACGTCGGGCAACTCGATTTCCACTGCCTTGTCACCATGACGCACCTTGCGGCACACGGCATGGTCAAAACCATGACGCGCGGCGGCTTGAGCCACCCACTGGGCGGATTCTTCGTCCGGCCCCAGCAACAGGGCCCCTGGGCGCTGCACGGCAATCCAGTCGGCCAGCGCCGGGGCACCGCTCAGCACCACCGGCTGCACCACCGGCACCGCCTCACCGAGCGTGGCCACGCGGTGCAAATGCGGGTCGACGGTGATGACGGCGTCGAACAATTCGGCCAGGAAAGCCCCCACGATGCGCTGGCTGACCGCCTCGCCGGGCTGGAAAGCGATGTCCTGCCGCATGTAGGCCAGGTAGGGGGTGACCAAGGTGAGGTGTTGTGTGCCAAGCGTGCGGGCGGTACGGGCCGCCAGCAACAACTCGACCAGTTTTTCGTTGGGCTGGTGCAGGCTGCGCAGCAGCAGCACACGTGGCGGCAAGGGGCTGGGCAAGCGCAGTTTCAACTCGCCATCAGGGAAACGGTGGCGGTCGATCACACCCAGCGCCACGGTCTGGCCCAACACGCCCAGGGCCTGTCGCAAGCGCTCGGCTGGGGCTTGTTCATCCTCAAAGCACAACAGCATATGCATGGTTCGGTTATTCTTGCATGTTGGTCAGAACTCCACAAACACGTGTGGCATCTCATTGGCAGAGCCCAGGGTGTAAGCGTTCGATTTTTGGCACGCTTGGCGTGCGAACTCCAAATCGGCAGGGTAAGCGGCGTACACCCGGTACAGCAAAGCCCCTGCGTCTACCGTGTCACCCAACTTGCAGGCCAAGTCCACCCCTGCACCCGGCACCTTGGGCGCTCCCGCCATGCGGGCAATGCGCGCGATTTGCACGTTGTCGATACCGGTGACCACGCCGGTATTTGGCGCATACACCTCAAAGGTCAAAGTGCCCAGCTGAAGGTGGTTGTGGTCGAACGGCTTGGCGCCCTGCGCTTCGATGATGGCGCGCATCTTCTCCAGCGCACGGCCGGAATCCAAAATGTCGCGGGCAATGCCGTAACCGTCGCCGCCACGGATGTCGGGATCACACTCCAGCAAGCGGCCCGCCAGACGCAGCGTTTTCTGCCGCAAATCCATGGGTGCCAGCGGGTGGTTTTCCAGCACCCGCATCACATCCCGCGCCTCCAGCACCGGGCCGATACCGTTACCGATGGGCTGGCGCCCGTCGGTGATCACCACATCCAGCGACAGGTCGAGACGGCGCGCGACGTACTCGAACAGGCGGCGCAACTTCTGCGCTTCTGGCATGGAACGCACCTTGGCCGTGGGGCCAATGGGAATGTCCAGCACCAAGTGATTGGAGCCGGCCGCGATCTTCTTCGACAAAATGGACGCCACCATCTGCCCCGGTGAATCCAGCGACAAGGGGCGTTCCACGGAGATCAGCACGTCATCGGCCGGGGACAGGTCGGCAGTGCCGCCCCAGGCCAGGCAGGCGCGGTGGTCGCGCACAATTTCGCTCAAACGGTCGAACGGTAGCTCCACGTTGGCCAGCACCTCCATGGTGTCGGCGGTGCCGGCGGGCGAGGTGATGGCGCGTGACGAGGTTTTGGGGCACACCAGGCCATGCGCCGCCACAATCGGCACCACCAACATGGAGGTGCGGTTGCCCGGAATGCCGCCGATGCAGTGCTTGTCCACCACCAGGCGCTCATGCCAATCGACCCGGCGGCCGCTGGCCACCATGGCTTCAGTCAGGTAGAAAACCTCCTCGCGGTCCAGTTCGCCCCGGTTGGTGGCCACCACAAAAGCCGACAGTTCGATCTTGCTGTAGCGGTGCTCGGCAATGTCTTTGACGATGGCATGGAAGTCCTCGCGGTTCAGGCGTTCGCCGTCGATCTTGCGATGCAACGCGGCAATGGACACCGGCGGCTCGGCCTGCGAAATGGTGGCCGGGTGGCCAGGCTCAACCCCCATTTGGGCAAAGGCATCGAGCGACAGACCCAGTTCGTTGCACTGGACGATACGGGGATCACCGGTCACGTTCAACGTGGCCAGGATGCGCTTGCCGTTCGCCTGCACCTCGACCTTGGAGAGGGCCTGAAAACCCTCAGCACGGTAGACGGCGCAATCGCGGTTCAAGTAGGCGACGTTTTCGCGGTAGGTGTCGATGTTGACCCGCCGCAGGTGCAAAGGCGCGGGGTCATCGGTACAGGATTCAAGTTTCATACAGTTCCTCGAAGGCACCAGAAACCGGCCGGTACACGGTCATCGGTTCTGTCTTAAATCGGCGCTGGCGGGCCATCGTACAGGTAAGGCTGGTCGAGCAAGGTTTCGCTCAATGTGCGCATGGCCAAGTCGCGTGCCCAGCGCAGTGGACCACGGGCATGGAACACGGTGCCGTTGCGACGCGACTGGGACTGCACCCAAGCATTGCGGCGCCAGCGGTTTGCGGCCCAGCGTGGCAACAATGACGGCCAGGGTACGGGAGCCTCTGCCCGGCGGGGTTCTTGGAGCAAACGCCCCATGGCCCAGGCATCCTCCAGGGCCATGGCGGCCCCCTGGGCCAGGTAAGGCCGGGTTGGGTGTGCGGCATCGCCCAGCAGCGCCACACGCCCGTGGCCATGCTCTTGCGGGCCTTGCATGGGCGCGCGCACATTCAATGGCCACAAGCGCCAGCTGCGCACAGCGTCCAGCAACGCGTCCAGATCGGCCGTGACGCTGCCCAGGGCCAGGCGCAGGTCGGTGGCATGCGCCATGTGATCCCACTCGGCGGCGCCGGGGGGTGGCAGGCCACCTTCGACCACCACCACCAGGTTCATGAAGGCCCCGCCACGCACCGGGTACTGCACGGCATGCAACCGGGGGCCCAACCAGACCGTGACCACGTTGCTGCGCAGGGTCATGGGCAAATCGGTCATGGGAATCAGTCCACGGTAGGCCAAGTCCCCGCTGAACCCGAGCGCACCGTCGGCCAGCAGCCATTCACGGGTGCGGCTGCGTCCGCCGTCGCAACCAAGCAGCGCATCGGCTTCAAACCGCAGGCCAACAGCGGTTTGCACCCCCACCTGGCCAGTGTGTTGCTCTATCTGGTTCAGCCGCTGCGCCAGATGCACCGTGGTCTGCCCCTGCTGCTGCACGGCCTGCAACAGCAAGCTGTGCAAATCGGCTCGGTGCACAGTGGCGTAGGGCTGACCGTAGCGGCGCTCGGCCTCCGCACCCAGGCGCAAGCGCCCCAGTGTCTGGCCATGACTGGCGTCTCGCACCAACAGGTCATCGGGGAAGGCCGCACAAGCTTGCAGCGCAGGCTTGAGCCCCCATTCGTCCAGCACGCGCACGGCGTTGGGTCCCAGTTGCAGCCCGGCGCCCACTTCGGTGAAGGCATCGGCCTGCTCCAGCAGTTGCACTTCCAGACCCGGCACCGCGCGGGCGCATGCGAATGCAGCCCCTAACCCAGCCATACCCCCCCCCGCGACCAGCAGTGTGTGTTTCATGCCGCCATTCTCAGCGCAGCTGGCCGCCCCAGCTTTGGGTGAGCTTGAGGGCGGTTTCGCCCATGCCTGCACCAAAGCGCTTGGCCAAGCGTTCGGCCACGTTTTCGCGCTGGGTGTAGTCGATGATGTCTTCGGCCTTCACCACTTCGCGTGCCACTTGATCCAGGCTGCCCAGGGCATCGGCCAAGCCCATGTCCACCGCCTGCTGCCCGTTCCACACCAAGCCGCTGAAAGTGTCCGGCGTGATCTGCAGGCGCTCACCGCGGCCCTTTTTCACCACATCAATGAACTGCTGGTGAATCACTTTGAGCATGGTTTCAGCGTAGGCACGCTGGGTGGCATTTTGCGGACTGAACGGATCCAGAAAACCTTTGTTCTCACCGGCGGTGAGCAGGCGGCGTTCCACCCCCACCTTGTCCATCAGTCCGGTGAAACCAAAACCATCCATCAGCACCCCAATGCTGCCCACCAGGCTGGCTTTGTCGACAAAAATCTGGTCTGCCGCGCTGGCAATATAGTACGCAGCCGAAGCGCAGGTTTCCTCCACCACGGCATACACCGGCTTGCTGTGCAAGGTCTTGAGTCGGTAAATTTCGTCGTTGATGATGCCGGCCTGGACGGGGCTGCCGCCAGGGGAGTCGATCAGCAACACCACGGCCTGCGCCCCCTCGTCCTCGAATGCCGAGCGCAACGAGGCCAGCACGGACGCGGCATTGGATTCGGTGTTGGCCGCAATCTCGCCGCGAATTTCGATCATCGCGGTGTGCGGCGTGCTGGTGGCCTGGGTTTCCGGCACCTGCCCGTACACCAACCAAACCAGCATGGCAAAGAAACCCAGCCACATGAGCCGCACACCCGTGCGCCAGCGCCGGGCCGCCTTTTGCTCGTCCAGCACGGCAAAGGCGAGCTTTTCAAGCGTTTGGCGCTCCCACGAAGGAGCCGCCGTGGGCTGGCCGGGCGAGGGTTCGAAAGGGTCTTGGGGTGCGTCAGGCATGGCGGGCAATGGTTGAAATCAGTGGCCGCGTCAGAACTCGACCGGCTTGAGGTGGTATTGTGACCGCCAGAACACCACTCCATCCTGTTCCAGCGTTTCAATCTTGACCAAAGGCCCCTTGCCCGGTCCGCCCACGCACTGTCCGGTGTCGGGCCGGAACAACGCTCCGTGGCTGGCACATACCAGGTAGTGCCCGGTGAGGTCGAAAAAACGGTTCGGCCGCCAATCCATCTCCATGGCCACATGGCTGCAACGGTTCAGGTAAGCATGCACTTGCCCCCGGTAGCGCACTGCAAAGGCGCGCAGGGTTTGGCCCGCGTACTGAACATCGAACGGACAGGCGTCCCCCCCGTCGGTCAAGTCGTGGCTGTGGCACAAAGGGTGCAGATCGGGGCTGGGCGCGTGCATGACCCATAACGTTAGCGCAAAACCGGGGCTGGCCTAAAAATCCGGACAATAGCGCCATGACCAATTCACTGAGCGGCAGTGCCGCCCTTACTTCCCGCGCCGTGGTGCTGGGTTCCACCTCGCCCTACCGGCGCGAACTGCTGCAGCGCCTGCAGCTGCCCTTCGACGTGGTGTCACCCCAGGTAAACGAAACCCCGCAACCACACGAAGCGCCAGCGGCCTTGGCACAGCGCCTGGCCCTGGACAAAGCCCGTGCCGTGGCCGCCCAGAGGCCCGACGCCCTGGTGATTGGCAGCGACCAGGTGGCCGACTTGAACGGTGAGCCCCTGGGCAAGCCCGGCAACCACGAACGTGCCGTGGCCCAACTGCGGCGCATGAGCGGCCAAACCGTGCTGTTCCAGACCGCCGTGGCAGTGGTGTGCGCTGCCACGGGCTTCGAGCGCTGTGAACTGGCAGTGGTGCGCGTGGTGTTCCGCACACTGGACGACGCCACCATTGAACGCTACCTGCGCACCGAACAGCCCTACGACTGCGCGGGCAGCGCCAAAAGCGAGGGCCTGGGCATTGCGCTGCTGGACCACATCGACAACGACGACCCCACCGCTTTGATCGGCCTGCCGCTGATCCGTACCGCTCGCCTGCTGCGCGACGCCGGGCTGACGCTGCCATGAACGCACCGCACCGCACAGGCACCCTTTACCTGGTGCCCACCCCCTTGGACTTTGGCTGCGAGCTGACCGACGCAGACGCAGGTTTACGCGCCGCCCTGCCCCCCCACACCGTGCAGATGGCAGCAGGACTGTCGCACTGGATCACCGAAAACGCCAAAAGTACGCGCGCATTCCTCAAACGCGTTGGACAGCAAACCCCCTTGGCGCTGCCGCTGCAAGAACAACACATCCAAGAACTGCCGCGCGAAGTGCATAAAAAGGGCGACCACAGCAGCGCAGGCGGCTTCGACGCCAAACCGCTGCTGGCCGCCGCACGGCAAGGCCACGACATCGGCCTTGTCAGCGAAGCCGGCATGCCCGCCATTGCCGACCCAGGCGCTTCGGTGGTGCGAGCGGCCCATGCACTGGGCATTCCTGTGGTTCCCCTGGTGGGACCCATTTCACTGATGCTGGCCCTGGCCGCCAGCGGCTTGAACGGCCAAAACTTTGCGTTCGTGGGCTATTTGCCACAAGACGCGGCCGCCCGCGCCCAACGGGTACGTGAGCTCGAAGCCCTGTCTCACAAAACGAGCCAGACGCAATTGTTCATAGAAACGCCTTACCGCAACACAACCCTGCTGCAAAGCTTGCTGCAAACACTCAAACCCGGTACACGGCTGGCGGTATGCTGTGGCGTGAGCCTGCCACAACAGCAGGTACACAGCGCCCTGGTGAGCCAATGGAAACAGCACCCGCCGCAACTGCCACTGACCCTGCCAGCGGTGTTTTTGATGGGCGCTTGAGTCACAGCGCAGCCGTCAAGCTGCCTCAGTGCAGGTGGCGCGGCTTGCGCGGGCCACCGCCATGGCCGCCCGTCGGGCCACTACCACGCGGGGGACGGCCCAGCTGCATGGAGTTGATCAAGGCGTCAAAACGGTTGTTGAACAGTTTGTCGATGGCGCCCACCACCTCACCCAGTTCAGAACCATCGAAATGGCGCTCCATGAGATGCACCACATCCTGCACCAGCATGTCGCGCTGCACCTGCATGATGGCCGCTGGCGTCGGTCCCACAAAGCACATCACAAAATCGTCGCGCGCTTCGCTCTCGGGGCCCGCCTCTTCCTCGTCAAACTCGGTGTCGTAAAACGACACTTCAATCGGCGCCCCGGAAGCCGCGATGTCGTTCAGCCCCATGCAGGCTTCGTCGATGGCCAAGCGGAAATCGTCATCCCCCTCCACGGTCCAGCACAAATGCAGCAAGTGCGCAGCGGGGTCAAAGCGGATGCCGGGTTCGTCCTCGAAAGCACTGGCGGCAGCATCAATCAGCGAACGCGCCCCCGCGTATTTCCACAGAGGCTTGAGGGCTTCCTGGATCTGGTTGTAGTCCACGTCGTCCCGTAGAAGAACATCGCCGTGAACGTGAATCTCAAAAGGCGGGGGATACTGGCTCATGTTGCTGCTCACTGGTGGGCGCCGAAGGCGCGATCCTGCCCTTCTCGACAGGAAGCGATTGTAATTCCTGAGCCCTGTGCGCCACCAGTACAATGCCTAGCTCGGCGCGCGGGTGACGGAATCGGTAGACGTAGCGGACTTAAAATCCGCCGCCGCAAGGCGTACGGGTTCAAGTCCCGTCCCGCGCACCACACATGAAGCTGGCAAAGCGCCACTCACCCAGACCGTCTGGAAGATCGGAATGAACGGACGTCAAGCGGGCGCGCGCTGGCCACTGATAGCCAAGTAAGCCTGACGTGTGGCGGGCGACACCGAACGCAGCACCTGCTCATACCGGGTCTGATGGCGCGCCAGCAGGCGAGCCGATGCCACCGTCTTGGATTTGCAAAACCAGTGGCAGGAGTGTTGGAACAACAGCAGTTCCGCCAACAGGGTGTACGCTTTGTCCTTGGGCGCCACCGAACCCGTACCGGCCACCACTGCGCGCAACCCTTGGGCATGCACCGCCATCAGCTCACGCAAATCGAACGTGCTCTGCGGCCACCAGCGTTCTACCAGCGGCAAAGCCCAGCGGTGTATGCGTGTGTGTTCTGCTGGCGCCTGCGCCAGACTTTGTGCCAACCGCCCCACTTGGTCGGCCAGTTGCTGTTCGGTCACTTCCAGCAACTGCCACACCTGTTGCTGCCGTGCCGGGTCCGGCTCCCCCAGTGCCCGCAGGTAGCCCTGAATCAGTTGCTCCATGAGTTTTTCCACCTGGAACGGAGACAGGTGCAAGGCCAACAGACGGATGCGGCGGCGCTCTTCGCGCGTTTTGAGCACAAAGGCCCCCAGAGCCAGCAATACAGCCAAGAGCAAGGAATCCATGGGTACAGAGGTTGAAGATCCAGGGCTGCGAGTGTAGTCAGTTCTGTATAACGGGTAAGCAGCGGGCAAGCTGCCACTGCCCAAATTTCGGGCAGGCCAATCCAAGCTCAGTCAAATCAAGCACTTGCGTGGCCCATACCGGACTTCCCATGGCTTATGCACAACCTTATCCAGTCAAACACGGGACAAGTCCAGGTTGTGCACAGGCACTAGCGGCGGCGCTGGGGCTTGTCGGCCTGGAAGCTGCCCCGCCGTTCGGCCTGGCGCGCCTTGCGTTCGGCCGCCAGTCCTTCTTCCATTTGCTGAGCCGCTGCCAGCCAGCGCACGAATTCCTCAGGCGTTTCCAGCGTGATTCGGCCCAGCACACCGCTGCGGAAATCGGTCAGCACACTTTCCGCCGCCTTCTGGGCATTGAGCTTGCCACCCGGCAACAACGCACCCCGCTTGCGGCCCACCGCCAGCAGCAGTTCGTCGTCGGTCATGGCGGCAATGTCGACCACCGTCTTGCCCCACTTGTAGCGGGCTTCCAGCTGGGCGGCGTAGGGGCCTCGCAATACCTTCAGCAACTCCAGTGCCACCACTTCCTCGTCGTAGGCGTTGCGCCCCACCGCCCCACTGGCGGCCAGCAGGTAGCCGCTTTCCGGCACGATGATCTTGGGCCACAGCATGCCTGGCGTGTCGTACAGGTAAAAGTCGTCGGCCAGCAAGATGCGTTGTTCCTGTTTGGTGATCCCGGCTTCATCCCCGGTTTTGGTGGCGCGCTTGCCTACCAGCGTGTTGATGAGGGTGGACTTGCCCACGTTCGGGATGCCCGCAATCAGCACCCGCAGCGGCTTGACCATGCCGCCCCGGTTAGGCACCAGCGCACGGCACGCGGCCACCAAGGCGCGGGCGGTGGCGGTCATGCCAGCGTCCAGCCCCATGGCACGCGTGTCTTTCTGCGCGTTGTAATGCGCCAGCCAGGCCTCGGTGCGCACCGGGTCGGCCAAATCCTGCTTGTTGAGGATTTTCAACGACGGGATACCTGCCGTCAGTTGCGCCAGCATGGGGTTGGCGCTGGAGCCAGGCAAACGGGCATCCAGCATCTCGATGACGACATCAATGTCTTTGACGCGTTCAAGAATGGCCTTCTTGGTCGCGTGCATGTGACCGGGAAACCATTGGACGCTCATTGTGACGGTACTTTCATTGGACAGACGGGCAAGGCCCAGCCGGAAGGGCAAGGACAATTCAGGCGTGGACTGTAAGCCAGTCGTGCAATTCACGCACAGAATGCGCCACGAAGCGTGGCTGGCATGCCGCGAAACTGGCCGGGTCGTGCGCACCATAACTCACCCCAACGCTGACGCATCCCGCATTGGCCGCCATTTGCAGATCGTGTGTGGTGTCGCCAATCATCAGGGTGCGCTCGGGTTCCACACCGAATTCACGCATCAGTTCCTGCAGCATGAGCGGGTGCGGCTTGCCCGCCGTTTCGTCAGCGGTGCGTGAACTGTCAAAAACGCCTTTCAGTTCAACCACCTCCAACGCCTCATTGAGCCCACGGCGGCTTTTGCCTGTGGCCACAGCCAACCAATGGTGGCGCGAGCGCAAGTCGAGCAGCATGGGCAACACGCCATCAAACAAAGTGATGTCGTTCTGGCGCGCAAAATAATAATGGCGGTAGCGTTCGCTCAGTTCGGGCAAGCGCTCTTTAGGAACGTCGGGGGCCGCATGCGCCAGCGCCTGCATCAACCCCATGCCAATCACATAGGACGCCGCTTCGGCGCTCGGCTCACGCCCGCCCACGTCGTGCACCGCAGCCTGGATGCAGCGCACGATGATGGCCGTGGAATCGAACAGGGTGCCATCCCAATCGAATGCAATCAAATCAAATTGGCGTGGGCGCATGTTGGAATTTCTATAAAAACAAAGGGCGCTTGCGCGCCCTCGGATTCAGCAAGGCAACCGGTTAAATACGGAAGTCTTCGATATTTTTACCAGCAGCAAGAACCGTTTTCACCCACTCGGGTTTGCGGCCTGGGCCACCGGACCACATTTCACCATTCGGGCCGCGGTATTTGGCCGGATTCTTTGCTTTACTGACACCTGGCTTACGGCCAGAACTGCCACCCAGGTCTTCGACCGTGATGCCGTATTCTTTCATTTTGGCCTTGATGTCGGCAATGACATTGACCAATTCCTGTTTGCGCACCTGTTCTGCTTGCGCCATCAGAGCCTGTGCTTGATTGATCAATTCAGCGTAACTTGCCATGTTCCGACCTTTCTTTAGTAAGCAAAAAATACCCAACAGCGCCGATTCTAATGAAAAAATCTCTGCACATCGCTCCACTGAAGCAATTCAGGTGGCAAATCAGCTTGCAATTGAAGCATATCGCCTGAAACGGGGTGCTTAAAACCCAATTTCCAGGCATGCAGGAACATGCGTTTCAAGCCTTGGCGTTGCAGCCATTTGTTCAATTCGAAATCGCCGTATTTGTCGTCCCCCAGAATGGGGTGACCCGCCTGAGACAAATGCACACGGATTTGATGGGTGCGTCCGGTCTTGATCGTCACAGCCAGCAGGCTGAAACCGGCCACGCCGCCTGGGGCCAGCCCGTCGGGCACCTGCACCTGCCCCAACACCTGCACCAAGGTGATCGAGCGCATGCCTTCCGGGTCGTCAGGGGTGGTCACACGCACCCGGCGCTCTCCATCGGGCAGCAGGTACTTGCGCAAAGGGCTGTCGATGACTTTTTTGTTCCCGGGCCAGACGCCTTTCACCAACGCCAGGTAGGTCTTACCGGTTTCGCGCTCGCGGAACTGGTCCTGCAGTGCTTTGAGTGCGCTCTTTTTCTTGGCCACCAGCAAGATGCCGCTGGTTTCACGGTCCAGCCGGTGCACCAGCTCCAGCAAAACCGCCTGCGGGCGCGCCTGCCGCAACTGCTCAATCACACCGAACGACACCCCGCTGCCGCCATGCACGGCCACCCCGGCCGGTTTGTTGATGGCCAGAAACGCCGCATCTTCGAACAAAACCGGGAATTCACGCGGCGGGGCACTGGGTTGCGCTTGTTTCTGTTCGGCACGTTCGCTCAGGCGGATGGGCGGCACACGCACCACATCCCCCTCCTGCACGCGCGACTCGGCCTGGGCACGGCCTTTGTTCAACCGCACCTCGCCACTGCGAATGATCCGGTAAATGTGCGTTTTGGGCACCCCTTTGAGTTCGCGCAGCAGGTAGTTATCGAGCCGCTGCCCGGTCGATTCGCTGTCGACTGTGAGGTGCCGGACTTGGGGTACTGAGGTCATGGATCTGAAAAAAGCTGGGGTATGCCGCCAAGCCACCCCCCCGGAAAACCCGCCCCCAAGTGCAAAGACTGGGGTCTATAATGTACTGGTTCCAGTTGTGTCAGGTAAGTGTTTGATTTGCCTTGGAGTTTAAGGCAAGTACCGAGTATCGGCCGACTGGACAAGGTTGCCACCATCCAGTGAGGTGCATTTGTTGATACGCACCAGGATGGCGAACCCGCGTTGAAGAACAGCGAACCCGAACGGAATACCCCAAACGTTCAGCCCTGGGTCTTTTATGACCCTGAGCTGAACGAGGACCCAAGTGACCCACCAAGAAAGACTGGCCGACGCCGTGTTGAACACCGACGTGCCCCCCTGGATCACCCACCTCCCAGCGCCTATGCCCCGGCAGGTCTGAGCGTGCGCGGCGCTGCGCGCTTACTGCAGCCGCCGCCCCGCCAACCCGCCTGTGGGCTCTCCGGCAATTCCACCCAGTTCGCGTTTCAGATGCGGTTTCACGGCAGTTGAGCCCGTTGTGGGCCGTCGTTTATGTGAACCGAGGAAACGCAATGAAGCGCATGCTGATCAATGCCACGCAGGCCGAAGAACGCCGCCTGGCCATCGTGGACGGGCAAAAACTGCTCGACTACGAAATCGAAATCGAAGGGCGCGAGCAGCGCAAGGGCAACATCTACAAAGCGGTTGTCACCCGTGTCGAGCCTTCGCTGGAAGCCTGTTTCGTTGACTACGGCGAGGAACGCCACGGCTTTCTGCCGTTCAAGGAAATCTCGCGCCAGCACTTCCAGGGCAACACCTCGCCCTCGCAGGCACGCATCCAGGACGTGATCCGCGAAGGCCAGGAACTGCTGGTCCAAGTCGAAAAGGAAGAACGCGGCAACAAGGGCGCGGCACTGACCACCTTCGTCAGCCTGGCTGGCCGCTACGTGGTGCTGATGCCCAACAACCCGCGCGGCGGTGGCGTGAGCCGCCGCATCGAGG
>CAYQTH010000032.1:0-14031 GCA_964420415.1 uncultured Macromonas sp.
CTGCCACCGTTTTGCCCGCCGGAATGGTGAAGCTCACGCCGTGCAATATCTCGCGTTCGCGCTCGTAGGCAAAGCGCACGTTCTCGAAGCGCACTTCGGGCGGGCCGCTCAACTGCAAGGGCTGGGCGCCGGGCGCATCGGCAATTTCGCGCTCCTTGTCCAGCAGGGTGAACATCTTGTCCAGGTCGGTCAGGCTCTGCTTGATTTCACGGTACAGCACGCCCAGGAAATTGAGCGGGATGTAAAGCTGGATCATGAAGGCGTTGATCATCACCAGGTCGCCCAGCGTCATCTGCCCGCTGGTGACACCCTGGGTGGCGCGCCACAGCATGGCCACCAGCGCCACAGCAATGATGAGCTGCTGCCCGGTGTTGAGCATGGACAGCGTGGTCTGGCTCTTCAGCCGGGCGCGGCGCAGGCGTTCCAGCGCCTCGTCGTAACGGCGCGCTTCGAACGCCTCGTTGTTGAAGTACTTGACCGTTTCGTAGTTGAGCAGCGAATCAATCGCCTTGGTCTGCGAGACCGACTCCATCTCGTTCATCTGGCGGCGGAACTGGGTGCGCCACTCCGTCACTTTCACCGTGAAATAGACGTAAGTCAGCAAAGCCGCCAGCGTGGTCCAGACGTACCACAGTTCGAACTTCACGCCCAGCAGCACCAGCACCATCGTCACCTCCAGCAAGGTGGGGAAGATGCTGTACAGCGAGTAGGAGATGAGCGACTGCACCCCGCGCGTGCCGCGGTCGATGTCGCGCGTCATGCCGCCGGTCTGGCGCTCCAGGTGAAAGCGCAGGCTCAGGTCATGCAGGTGGCCGAACACCTGCAGCGCGATGGTGCGGGTGGCGCCTTCGGTGGCTTTGGCGAAGATGAGTTCACGCAGCTCGGTGAACAGGCTGGTGGAAAAGCGCAGCAGGCCATACGCCAGCAACAACCCCACGGGCACCACCAGCAGGGCCGCGCTGCCCGGTGGCAAACCTGGCAAGGCCGAAGCCGTGCCTTGGGGGGTGAGCGCATCCACCAGTTGCTTGAGCAACAGCGGCACCCCCACGTTGGCCAGTTTGGCCCCCACCATGAAGGCCAGCGCCGCGCCCACGCGCCAGCGGTATTGCCACAAATACGGCAACAGGCGGCGCAAAGCGGCCCAGTCGGAACGGGGCTGGGCCGGGTTTTGCGCCCCCACAGGGGCCAGGGACGAACTTTCGGGGTGGGAACCGTAGCGGCGCATGCGTCAGAATACCTTTATGAATTCGACGATTTTGCCTCCATCCTCTCCCAACGGGTTTTCACTGCCACGCCCGACCCTGCCCTCCGACAAAGAACTCGTGCTCAAAGTGCTGCCCATGCCGTCCGACTGCAATGCCAGCGGCGATATTTTCGGCGGTTGGGTCATGTCCCAGGTAGACCTGGCCGGGGCCGTGTTGCCCGCACGCCTGATTCGCGGCCGTCTGGCCACCGTTGCCGTAAAGGAGTTCATCTTCAGGCAACCGGTGAAACCAGGCGACATGGTGTATTTTTTTGCGGACATCAAACACGTCGGCAACACCTCGGTCACGGTCGAGGTAGAGGTTTACGCAGAGCGCCTGCGCTTGCAAGATGGGTTTCTGAAAGTCACCGAAGCCACCCTGACCTATGTGGCACTGGACGAAAACGGCCGCCCCCGACCAATTCGCCAGGACTGATCACGCCCTAAAAAAAGAAGCCACCCGAAGGTGGCTTGAAGTCCATGTCAAGGACATCGTTGGGAACCGTGTCGCTGCCGTCTGATTTGTTGTTTGAACGGCACCTCCCTGAGCAACATCCATCCAGAACGATGATGTTTTCGTTGTGTTGACAGCCTTGCGGGGATTTTGCAATGAATTCAGTCGCTTGTACCTCCCCTGTTTAGGGGAGGCGGCATCGGGTCTGATCCCGTCACGGGGAGCCAGACCACAAAACAGGCCCCACCACCTGGCGCATCCTCGCAATGCACCTTCCCCCCGTGGCGCCGGGCAATCGACTTGACGAGCGCCAACCCCAGCCCGACACCGCCTTCGCGCTCACTGGCACCGGGCAAACGGAAAAACGGTTCGAACACCCGCTCCCGCCACTGCGGCGGAATGCCGGGCCCATGGTCGCGAACCCGGATTTGCATCCCCGCCGGGCCGTGGCACTGGCGCAGTGTCACCTCCAGACCAGCACCACCGTCCCGGCCCCCATGACGCTGAGCGTTTTCCAGCAAATTGCGCAACAGGCGGCGCAGCAAACGGGCCTGCCCGCGAACAGTAGGCGCGGCCCAACCATCGGTCACGTGCAGGTCGGCACCTGCGCGGGCGCACTCTTCAGCCGCCAGACCCAGGACATCCACTTCGTCCAGCGGCCCCAGGCTGTCAACCTGGTTCGGGTCGGCCAGATCCAGGCGACTGGCCAGCAGGATTTCATCGATCAAGGCATCAAGTTCGGCAATGTTGCGGGCAATTTCCTGGCGCGCCAGGGGACTTGGCCCACCTTGGCCCAGCAGTTCCACCCCCATGCGGATGCGTGCCAGGGGCGAACGCAGTTCGTGCGAGGCGTTGGCGAGCAAGGTTTTGTGGGCGAGCAACAAGGACTGCACGCGTTCGGCTGCAGCGTTGAAGCGCTCGGCCAGAAAAGCCACTTCGTCCCGACCCTGTACGGGCAGGCGTGCGGCCAAATCCCCGCCCCCCCAGCGTTCGACGCCGCGCTGCAAGGCTTCGAGCCGCTTGGTCAGGTGCCGCACCACCGGGTAGGCTCCCACGGCGACAGCCACCGCCACCATCACCAGCAGGGTCACGAAACCCTGCAAGGAATTCATCCATACGGGAGTGCCTGCGCGCCAGCCCAAGGGCCGAGGCGGTTTGGGCAGGTGAATGATGATGGTTTGCCCGTCGGGCAAGGTGACTTGGAATTCCGGCCCCCGACCAGCCGATTCTTCGGGCGGCAGTTCGCGCGCATGCGCTTGAGCCAATACGTCGCCATGGGCACTGCGCACCACCAGCTGGCGGCCGGGTCGCTGCAGTCGCTCCTGCTCCCATTGCAGGCGCCACAACCAGCCCAGCAACAAGGTCAGCAGCATGATGGCGGCAACCAGCGCCCACCAGATGCGCAAGGCCAGCCGCCGGTGCAGGGGACGCGCGGCCACAAACTCAGTCCTGCTGCTTGGCAAACACATAGCCGACGCCGCGCACCGTCAGGATGCGGCGCGGGGCCTTGCTGTCGACCTCGATGGCGTTCCGGATACGCCCCACATGCACGTCAATGGAACGGTCAAACGCCTCCAGTTCGCGGCCGCGCACCGCTTCCATGATCTGGTCGCGCGTGAGCACGCGGCCCGCACGTTCGGCCAGGGCCACCAGCAGGTCGAACTGGTAGGAGGTGAGGTCGGCCACTTGGCCGTGGACCGTGACGGTGCGCGCATCGCGATCGATCTCCAGTGCGCCAAAGCGCATGACTGCCGGGGCGGCTTCACCTGTGGCACGTCCACCGCGGCGGCGTAACACGGCACGGATGCGGGCCAGCAATTCGCGCGGTTCGAAGGGTTTGGGCAGGTAGTCGTCAGCCCCCATTTCCAGGCCCACCACGCGGTCCATGGGGTCGCCTTTGGCGGTGAGCATGAGCAAGGGCACGTGTGCGGCCTCCCCCGGCAAAGCCCGCAGGCGGCGGCACACTTCCAGGCCGTCCATGCCCGGCAGCATCAGGTCCAGCAGAACCAGGTCCGGCACCCGTGCCTGCAAAGCGGCCAGACCGGACTCCCCCGCACACGCATGTTCGACGCTGAAACCTTCGCGGACCAGGTATTCCACCACCATGGCCGCCAGCCGGCCATCGTCTTCAATCATCAGGATGTGCGGGGGCATGGCTGGGTTGCAATTCGAAACAGAGGGAAAGGCGTTGTTGCCATCATGCCGCACCCGCGTCAAGCCCATGGCGCGGCAGTGTAAAGTTGCATGAAGTGCGCCGCCATGCGGGTCACCCCACTTGTAAACGTCGCTGTGCCAGCCAGACCAGCAGCAGAACCGGCACCCCAATGGCGGCCGTGAACCAGAAAAACCCCGGGTACCCCAAGGCATCGACCATGCCACCCGAGTAGCCGCCCAGCGTTTTGGGCAGCAGCGTCATGAGGGAGCTGAAGATGGCGTACTGCACCGCGGTGAAGGACACATTCGTCAGGCTGGACAGGAAAGCCACAAAAGCGGCACTGGAAAAACCGGCCGCCAGATTGTCAGCGGCGACAACGGCATACATCAGCGCAACATCATGTCCAGCGTAGGCCAGGGCCACAAATCCCAGGTTGGTCAACGCGGCCAGCACGGCACCCCACATCAGGGCGCGCATGACACCAAACCGCGTGGCCCAGATCCCGCCCAGAAAGCCGCCCGCGATGCCCACCACGACACCGAAAGTTTTGACGGCATAGGCGATTTCCGGCTTGGAAAACCCCAAATCCTGGTAAAACACGTTTGAAATCACCCCGAGCACAATGTCGGAAATGCGGTACAGCCCAATGAGTGCCAGCACCAGCCAGGCGGTGCGTACACCATAGCGCTGGAAAAAGTCCAGCACGGGCGCCACCCAGGTGCGGCGGGCCTGAGCCGGACTGGCCAGCCCGACACGCACCAGCCCCCAGCCAAGGGCAAACGCGGCCAGCAAGCTCAGCGCCAGGCGCAAGGCCTCCTGCAGCACGCCCCACAGCGGACTGGCCGTTGCCAGCACCAGCTGCCCTGTCCCATAAAACGCCCCCACAAAACCGGCCACACTGAGCAGAAACACCAGCACCAGGCGCAGGTGGGCGTGGTGGGCCGGCGGCTCATCGGGCGCCAGAACCGCTGCCCGCAACGGCGGCTCCGGGGCCAGCAATGTGGTCAGCCCCCCCACCACCACCGTCGCGGCCATGACGCAATACGTCCACTGCCAGGCTTCGTAGCTGTAACTGCCTTTGGCCGAGCCCCAATAGGCGGCCAGGAACAGCGCGCCCGCGCCCGCCACGATCATGCCCACACGGTATCCCGCAATGTAGGCCGAGGACAGGATGCCCTGACGGTCTGCGCTGGCCGACTCGATGCGGTAAGCGTCGATGACGATGTCCTGCGTGGCCGACGTGAACCCCAGCAACACCGCAAACAGGGCCATGGTGCTCAATGCCTCCCCGCCCTGCGCGGGATCGGTGGAGGCCATGCCCAGAATGGCCAGAGCCACACCACACTGGGACAGCAACATCCAACCGCGCCGGCGGCCCAACCACAGGGTGAGCAGGGGCAGCGGCACGCGGTCCACCAACGGCGCCCAGATGAATTTGAAGGCATAGCCCAAAGCCGCCCAGCTGAAATAGGTCACTGCCTTGCGTTCCACCCCGGCCTCCCCCAGCCAGAGCGAGAGGGATGAAAAAATCAACAGCAGCGGCACGCCCGCCGAAAACCCCAGGCACCCCATGACAAGCACCTGCCGGTTCCAGACCGCCGCCAGGCTGGCCCGCCAACTGCGGGACGGCGCAGTGACGCGGGGAGAAGTGGTGGAATTGTCGGAAATCGGTAGAGCCATGGCCCGATTTTGCCTATCATTCAGCCATGTGCTGGCTTTGTGATGCGAAATCGGCGTTGAACGCCCACCACTTCAACCCAGGCTCGGCCGCCAGTGGCGCGCCTCATGGGCTGTCGCGGCGTGTGCTACTGCAAGCCAGCGCGGCGGGGCTGACAGCCGCCGTTGCCCCAGGCGCCTGGGCGCAGGTGAACGTGGGCCAGTCCTCGGGCATGCGCAACCTGGTACCTGCGCAGCAACTGGAAAGCGCGGCCACCCAGCAGTACAGCCAGTTGCTGGCCGAAGCCCGAGCCAAAGGCGCGCTGGCTCCAGACCACCACCCGCAGCTGCAAAAGCTGCGCGCCATTGCGCGCCAGTTGATTCCGCACACCGCGCCCTGGAATGAACGCTCACGCCAGTGGAAATGGGAAGTCAACCTGATCGGCAGCAAGCAGATCAATGCCTTTTGCATGCCGGGCGGCAAAATTGCTTTTTACACCGGCATCCTGGACCAGTTGCAACTGAACAACGATGAGGCCGCCATGATCATGGGCCATGAAATGGCCCATGCCCTGCGCGAGCATGCCCGCGAGCGCCTGGCCAAGACGCAGGCCACCAGCATCGGCCTGTCGCTCGGCGCGCGCTTGCTGGGCCTGGGCGATTTGGGCAACATCGCGGCCGACCTGGGCACCCAGTTGCTGAGCCTGAAATACAGCCGGGACGACGAAACCGAGGCCGACCTGGTGGGGTTGGAGCTGGCGGCGCGTGGGGCCTACCAGCCGCAAGCCAGCGTCAGCCTGTGGCAGAAAATGACAGCGCAGAACGGCTCCGGTGGACCAGGCTTTTTGTCCACCCACCCGAGTGGCCCCAACCGTATCCGCGATCTGCAGGCCAACGTGCCCAAGGTGCAAACGCTGTACGAGCAAGCCCGGCGCGGCGGCTGACCCCCGCGCTGCCTGCGCACGGACTGAAACAGGCCCGTACCCGGTTCAGGTACCGCGCACGAAGGGGTTGCTGCGGCGTTCTTGCCCAAACGTGCTTTCCGGCCCGTGGCCTGGAATGAACACGGTGTCGTCACCCATGGGCCACAGGCGCGTGGTGATGCTGTCGATCAGGGTGTCGTGGTCGCCACGCGGAAAATCGGTGCGGCCGATGCTGCCTGCAAACAGCACGTCGCCCACAAAGGCACGTTTGGCTTCGGGCGAGTAAAACACCACGTGCCCTGGCGTGTGGCCCGGCGTGTGGCGAACCTGCACCGTGCTATGGCCCACTTGCACCGTGTCGCCATCGTGCAGCCAGCGGGTGGGGATGAAACTGTCGGCCTTGGGGAAGCCGTAATTCACGCTTTGTTCCGGCAAACGGTCAATAAGGAACTGGTCTTCCGGGTGCGGGCCAATGATGGGGATATTCAGGTGTTGCGCCAGCGCCGCGGTGCCGCCTGCATGGTCAATGTGGCAATGCGTCAGCCAGATTTGGCCCAGCTTCAGGCCCAGGCGCTCGGCCTGCATCAGCACCAGCTGCAGGTCGCCGCCAGGGTCGATGACAGCGGCGTCCTGGGTTTCGTCGCACCAGACGAGGGAACAGTTTTGCTGGAAGGCCGTGACAGGGATGGTGAGGTATTGCAACATGCCCGGATTGTAAAAGTCCCTGCTCACAGATTGGTGGCGGCGATCACTTCGTTCAGGTCGGTCAGGCCCATGATGACCTTTTCGATCCCGTCCTGGCGCAGGGTACGCATACCTGCCTTGAGCGCGGAGGCCCGGATCTCACCTGCTGGCGAACGGCGACGGATGTGGTGGCGGATTTCGTCATCGTTGAGCATGAGCTCGTAGATGCCCAACCGGCCTTTCAGGCCCCGCCCTTCACACACGGCGCAGCCTTTCTTGGTAAAGATGCGCAGGTAGCGCCCGCCCTGGCCATCGTCGACGCCATGTTCGGCCTTCCAGCGTTCGACCTGGGCGGCCAAGTCGTGGTCATTGCAGTTCTGCACGCCTTCGAAATACTGGGTCACCAGGGCATGGATTTCATCGTCGGTGGCGGGGGCCACCTGGACACATTTCTGGCACAGCCGACGCACCAGGCGCTGGGCCAGGATGCCCAGCAGCGAATCGGAGAAGTTGAAGGGGTCGATCCCGATTTCGAGCAAGCGCGTGATGCTCTCCGGCGCCGAGTTGGTGTGCAGGGTGGACAGCACCAGGTGCCCTGTGAGCGATGCCTCCACCGCGATGCGGGCGGTTTCCTCGTCGCGCATTTCGCCGATCATGATGACATCCGGGTCGGCACGCAGGAAGGTGCGCATGGCCTGGGCAAAGGTCCAGCCGATGCGCGGGTTCATCTGCACCTGGCGCAGGCCGTCCTGGGTGATTTCGATCGGGTCTTCGGCGGTCCAGATCTTGCGGCTGTCGGTATTGATGTCGGAAATGAGCGAATGCAACGTGGTGGTCTTGCCGCTGCCGGTGGGACCGCACACCAGCACCAGGCCGTAGGGTTTGAGCGCCAAACGACGCAGGTCGGCCAAATTGGACGGGCTCAGCCCGATGCCACCCATAGGCATCGGCTTGGAGCCTGCCAGCAAGCGCAGCACCACGTCTTCCAGCCCGCCCGTGGTGGGCACGGTGACCACGCGCAATTCGGTTTTGCTGCCGCCGAAACGGGCGAAGTCGATCTTGCCGTCCTGCGGCTTGCGGTGCTCGGAAATGTCCATGCCCGCCATGATTTTGATGCGCGCGACCAGGGCGTAGCGGAAGCGCGATTCCAACTCCAGGTAACGGGTCAGCTCTCCGTCCAGGCGGAGGCGGATCTTGACCTTTTTGGGGGCTGGCTCGGTTTCGATGTGGATGTCCGAGGCCTTTTGCGCAATGGCTTCTTCAATGAGCGAGTTGATGAGCCGCACTAGCGTGTTGTCGGACTCGCTGACCACATCGGTCGCGGGTTCGTTGCTGATGTCGCTCATCTCCTGCAGGTCGAGCGCCAGGTCTTTGGCGGCGGCGTGGTTCTGGTTGCGCGCCATCGCAACCTGGGGCGCGAGAGCGCGTTCGTAAGCGCGTGCAATGGCTGGCGGCAACGTACCGGGCGCCGCCAGCACCGGCACGATGCGCCGCTGCGTCATGAAACGCAGTTCATCAAGCAGACGCTTGTCTAGCGGGTCCGCCATCAGCACCACCAGGATGTCCTCGTTCTGCGACAGCGGCAGCACGGCCTCGCGTTCCGCCACCGCATGCGGCACCAGGGCCACCACCGCCGGATCGAAGGGGTAATGCGTGGGATCCACCACCCGGTTGCCCAACCAACCCGCAATCACGTGGCGCAACTGGGCCTCGGTCAACCAGCCCTTGTCCACCATCTGCTGCCCTAACTGGCGGTCGATGCCGTATTTGCGCTCTTCAAACTGCGCCTGCAAGGCGGACTGAAGCTGCTCCTGCGTCACCACCCCGCTTTGCACCAGGGCCTCGCCCAGGTGGCGGGCCCCCTGCGCAGATGAATGCGGGATTTGCAGCAGGGCCCACAGCTCCTTCGCCGAACGGGGTTGCGGGTAATGGGTGGCCAGGGGGTCGGCAATCAGGTCGTTCACGGCGGCGCTCACAGGTTCTATCTGAACGGCGAGTATGCCTGCAGCGGCGGAGTGAAGCCAGCCCCCGCGGGCTCAGGGCATGCGCGCGGTGGGCATGCCCAGGTGGTACCCCTGCCCGTAATCCATGCCCATGACCCGCAAGGCGGCCCACAGCTCGTCGGATTCGACAAATTCGGCCACCACGCGGATGCCGATGTCTTGGCACAGGTGCGTGAGGTTGCGCACCAGGGAATGGTCGATTTTGGAGTTGAGGATGTTGCGCACGAAAGCCCCGTCGATCTTGACGAAATCGAACGACAGCTCGCGCAGGTAATGGAAAGAGTTGTAACCGCTGCCGAAATCGTCGAGCGCGAACAGGAAGCCTTTTTCGCGCAGCATGCTCAAGAAGGTGCGCGTGTGCGTCATGTCGCCAATGGCATCGCGCTCCAGAATTTCGAACACCAGCGTGCTGGGCGGAATACCCAGCTGGCCGCACAACTGCTCGGCGTAGCCAATCACGCCGCGTCCGGCCAGCTCCTGGGCCGACAGGTTGATGAACAGCTTGACCGGCGCGAGCCCGGCATCCATGCGGCGGCGCAAGGCATGCATGGCCTGGTGCACCACCGCGCGGTCCAGCTCGCGGCCCAGCCCGTACTTTTCGATGGTTTCAATGAACGCACCGGCAGAAATGGTTTCACCCGAAGCTTCCTGCAACCGCGCCAGCGACTCGTAAGCGAACAGCTCACCGGTGCGGCCATCGAAAATGGGCTGGAAGAACGGCAGCACCCGGTCTTCCTTGAGCGCTTCGCGCAACCGTTCCAGCAAGTCGCGGTTCTTGCGGTTGCTTTTCAGCTGGGCCCCCACCGATTCCAGCGTCCCCACACCGTCCTTGCCCTGCGCCTTGGCGCGGTACAGGCCCAGGTCCACCCCGGCCATCAGGTCGGACACCGTGTCGGCATCGCCGGGGTAAGTCACCAGGCCCACGGAAGTGGTCACGTGGAACGGTTTGCCATCGGGTGAACGGTACTGGTTGTCGCGCAGGCGGCGGCGCAGTTTCTCGGCCACGATTTGAGCGCCCTCGCGGCCGGTTTCGGTCAGCATGAGGATGAATTCGTCCCCGCCCAGGCGGGCCGACAAGTCGCCCTTGCGCGTTTCGGCCTGCAGGCTTTCGGCGATGAGGCGCAACACCATGTCGCCGCAGGGGTGGCCCCAGGTGTCGTTGACATCCTTGAAATCGTCCAAATCGAGCATCAGCAGCGAGAACTCGTGCTCGTGGCGGCGCGAGCGGCCCACTTCGTACTCCAGCATCTCGTTGAAATAGCGCCGGTTGTGCAGCCCGGTGAGCGGGTCGTGGCTGGAGTAGTACTCCAGCTCGGACAGGGTACGCCCCAGCGCCTTGCTGGAACCGACCACCATCACCATCACCGCCAGAATGGAGCGGATGATGGCGATTTCCTGCGGGTCCGGGTGGCGTGTGCTGGCATAGGCCACGCCCAGCAAGCCCGCAAGGTTGACGTTCTCGATCTCGGGGACCGAGACCATGATCATTTCTACGTCGTGCAAGACGCCAGGGTTCGCCTCGTTGAACAGCTCGAATTCCTCGATATCCAGCGGCGAGTCGTCGGGCAGCTTGAGTTCGCGCACCATGTCGCGCGCCAGCTTGGTCCGTGCCAGCCGCTTGGCCTCTTCGGTGGGTTGCCCGACGTAGTACAGGTTGAGCGACAGGCCGTGTGCTTCGCCAAAAGCGATGAAGAAAAACTGGAACGGGAACACCTCCTGGAAGCTGGTAAGGATTTCCTGCACGAACACCTTCCACTGCGTCACCTTCTCGTGCGAGAGGATGATCTGCTCCAGCACCGCGCTTTGGCGCTCCAGCAACTCCTTTTGCACCATGGTGCCCGCCAGTTGCTGTGCGGTCTCGTCAAAGCGCAGCAGCACATTGCGCAAAGCCAGGCTGTTGGCCTTGGAACGCGAAGCGCGGGCATTCGTCAGCAAGGGCAACGCTTCGCCCAGGTTGTGGCAGCGCAGGATGGACTGCTCCAGTTCGCGCAGCACCTCCTGCGCGGCGCCGGGCGGCAACGCCGCGCCATGGATCAACTGCTGCGCTTTCTTCAGGCTGCTCAGCACGTCGCGCTGCACGTCGGACACCATTTCGGCAATGGCCTGGCTGAAGCGCTGGTTTTGTGTCTGGTTTTCCAGCAAGGCCGCGAAGCGCTGCACCACATACAGGCGCATGTCGGCAATGCTCTGCGGCAGCGCAGGAACTCCGGCAGCGTTCATGGTCAGCGTGCCTCGGTGATGGACGGCAGCAGGTCCATGCCGCACTGCAACTCTTTGAACCAGTTGAGGAAGTCGACCACGGCCGCCCCACGGTAAATGGGGCCATGCTGCGGCGCCAGCATCGCAATGTCCAGCTTGGAGACGCGCTCCACCCAGGCACGGGCCGCGCGGTTGCCGCACATGTAACGACGGTGGAAGCCAATGATGTTGGGCAGATGGGCCTCAAAATCGTCCACGAAGGCCACGTCCACATCAGACGGCATCATGGCCGCGCCGATGTCGCCCGTGAACAGCACTTTGGACACCGGGTCGTAGACGTTGATCTGTCCTTCGGAATGCAGGAAGTGCGCGGGCACCAGTTCCAGCTCGAAGCCAGGGGCGATGGTCAGGCGCATGCCTGCATCGGGCACGGGCTCGAAACGGTCCATTTCGTCGATGCCGTAGTGCGGCACAAAACGCGTCCAGATGTGCGAGATGTAGACCGGCGCCGAGGTCAGTTGCAGCCAGCTGGAAAGACCGCCCACGATGTCCGGATCCTGGTGCGACAGAATGATGGCCTTGATCTTGTCGGGCGGCAGGTAGCGCAGCAACTCCGTCAGCACACGGGGCATCACGCCGAATCCGCCGGGGTCGAGCAACACGCCGTCGGCGCCATGCTGGACCAGGTACTGGTTGGAACGCACCCCGTCTTCTTCGCCGGGTTCGCTTTCGTTCAGCAGGATAAAGCGATGCTCGTCGCTGTCATAGAGCTCGATATTGTGCATGAGGTTGGGCAATCCAGAAGGCCCAACCTGGACGGAAGGGCACCGGGCGGCAGTATAGATTTTGGATCGCCAACTGCCGACCGGGGATTCTCCCAACTCGGCACCAATGTTTGATCTTGGTCAACTTTCGGGACGATTCCCGGCCCGGCTGCCCACCCGTGATCAGCGGTAAGCACGGAACACGCTTGTCGAGCCATCGGCTTGGACCAGCAAGACCTGATAGGGATCACGGCGCCCGCCGTAGGCCGGCCCGTCCATGCCCGGCGAACCCACCGGCATGCCGGGCACCGCCAGGCCCAGCGCGGCCGGGCGCTCCTTGAGCAATCTGTGGATGTCGGCCGCAGGCACATGGCCTTCGACCACGTAGCCATCGACCTGGGCGGTGTGGCAGGAACCGAGCCGGGCAGGCATGCCCAGCCGGGCGCGCGCTGCGGTGTTGCCGCTGTCCCGGACCGTCACCAGGAAACCGTGCTGCTCCAGATGCACCACCCAGTCCTTGCAACAGCCGCAGTTCGGGTCTTTCCAAACCATGATGACGGGTTTGGCCGCAGCCTGGGCGGCACGCGTCCAGGCACTGGCGGCAAGACCGGCGACCGCAGCAGTTATCAGCATCTGTCGGCGGTTCCAGGTGATGGCTCTCATAAACACCTTTCTTCGTCACTGTGAAAAACGGTCATTTGGCCGCTACCTTGACCCGGCCCTTCATGCCGGCATCGTAGTGGCCGGGGTGCAGGCAAGCGAAATCGACCGCGCCCGTTTGGGTGAAGTGCCAGATCACCTCCCCTTTCTCGCCCGGTGCCAGAGACACTTTGTTGGGTTCGTCGTGAACCATATCCGGGAATTTCTTCATCAGCTCGTAGTGTTCGGCCAGCTCCTGTTGCGTGCCCAAGCTGAATTCATGCTTCAACTGGCCCGCATTCTGGATGACAAAACGGATGGTCTCGCCCTTTTTCACCCGGATCTCAGCCGGGCTGAAGCGCATGTTGTCACTCATCACCACAGCGATGGTGCGCGTGACCTGGGCCAACACGCCAGGCTTGCCATAGGCGGTTTCATCAGCGCCGTGGTGGTGGCCACCAGCGTGGCTACCGCTGGCCCAGGCACCACCGCTCAAAAGGCCGACCGCGCACAAAGCAGCCAGGGTACGCAAAGTGGAGGAGGAAAAACGTGTCATGTCTGGAGATACTTGAAAAAGCAGGATGAATCAATGGTGTGCCGTGTGATCCACCGGCTTGCGCACGGTTCCCTGGGGCGGGCTGGTCGGTGCACGGCTGGCCCCGGCCGGGCGTTGTGGCTCGGCAACCACGCCACTGTAAAGCTGGGGCACGGTACCTGCCGGGTGCTGGTACCAACCCGGATCGCCGTAATCGCCGGGCGGCTGGTTGGCACGCACCTTCAGCACGCTGAACATGCCACCCATTTCCAACGGGCCAAACGGGCCGCTGCCGGTCATCATGGGGAAGGTGTTATTGGGCAAGGGCATTTCCATGGTCCCCATGTCGGCCATACCACGCTCGCCCATGACCATGTAATCGGGCGCCACTTGCTGGATTTTGCCGACCAGGCCACGGTGATCCACGCCAATCATCGTCGGCACGCCATGCCCCATGGCGCCCATGGTGTGGTGGCTCTTATGACAGTGGAAGGCCCAGTCACCCAACTCGTCGGCCACGAATTCGATCTGGCGCATCTGCCCCACGGCGACGTCGGTGGTCACTTCCGGCCAACGCGCACTGGAGGGCACCGGACCGCCGTCGGTGCCGGTCACGGTGAACTCATGGCCGTGCAGGTGGATGGGGTGATTGGTCATGGTCAGGTTGCCGATGCGGATGCGCACGCGGTCGTTCAGGCGCACGTTGAGCGTGTCGATGGCCGGGAACACCCGGCTGTTCCAGCACCAGATGTTGAAGTCGGTCATGGTGTTGACCT
>CAYQTH010000033.1:0-13878 GCA_964420415.1 uncultured Macromonas sp.
GTTGAAGTCGCAATAGGGGCACTTCTTCAGGCACCACGGCAGGTGGATGTAGAGCGACAGCGGCGGCAACGCCGACAACTGCAACTGCCCGGGCCGGTGCAACTGGATGACGGACGCGCTCATGCCTGCGGGTACCAGCGTTCGCGCATCAGTGCCAGCATGGCCTGGGCGGCGCGGCCCCGGTGGCTGTGGGCGTTTTTCACTTCGGTCGGCAACTGGGCAAAGGTCTGGCCGAACTCGGGAATGAACATCACCGGATCGAAGCCAAAACCGCCATCGCCCAGCGGTTCCTGCGTGATCAGCCCGCTGACGCGCCCCGTGGCCACCAGCGGCTCCGGGTCTTGCGCGGAACGCACTGCCACCAGGGTGCTGACCATGGCGGCACGCCGGTCGCTGATGCCTTGCATCTGTTCCAACAGCGCGCGCACGTTGTTGGCGTTGCTCTTTTCGTAGCCGAACTGGGTGCAGTAGTAGGCCGTGTCCACGCCCGGCAGACCGCCAAAGGCGTCCACGCACAGGCCGGCATCGTCGGCCAGCGCGGGCAGACCGCTCAATTCAGATGCATAGCGCGCCTTAGCCAGCGCATTTTCAATGAAGGTGCGGTGCGGCTCCGGCGCTTCCGGGATGTTCAGGTCGCTCTGGCGGATCAGCTCTACCCCCAGCGGGGCGAACATGGCCTGCAGCTCGGCCAGCTTGCCGGCGTTGTTGGACGCCAGCACCAGTTTCTTGCTTGTCATGCCCGCATCCTCAAGCCACGTCGGCGCCCGACAGCGCGGCGCGCTGCAGGCCGATGAGCTCGTTGATGCCCTTTTCAGCCAGCAGCAGCAACTGGTTCATCTCGTCGCGGCTGAAGGCGGCGCCCTCGGCCGTGCCCTGCACTTCCACGTAGTGCCCTGCGCCAGTCATCACCACGTTCATGTCGGTGTCGCAGTCGGAATCTTCCACGTAGTTCAGGTCCAGCACCGGCACGCCACCCACAATGCCCACCGAAATGGCTGCCACCGGGTGCAGGATGGGGTTGCTGGTGATCTTGCCTTCGGCCAGCAGGCTGTGGATGGCGTCGCTCAGCGCCACAAAAGAACCGGTGATGGCCGCGGTGCGCGTGCCGCCGTCGGCCTGCAGCACATCGCAGTCCAGCGTGATGGTGCGTTCGCCCAGAGCGACCAGATTCACCACAGCGCGCAGCGAACGGCCAATCAAGCGCTGGATTTCCTGGGTGCGACCGGTCTGCTTGCCCTTGGCGGCCTCGCGGCTGCTGCGGGTGTGGGTGGCGCGCGGCAACATGCCGTACTCGGCCGTGACCCAGCCTTCGCCACTGCCCTTCTTGTGCGGCGGCACCCGTTCTTCCACCGAAGCGGTACACAGCACCTTGGTGTCGCCGAACTCGATCAGCACCGAGCCTTCGGCGTGCATGGTGAAGTTGCGCGTGATGCGCACCGGGCGCAAGGCATCGGCCGGGCGGCCATCGTGGCGCGCTTGCGCCGTAGAAGAATCAGTCACTTATGTCCTCTGTTCGAAAAACACCATCTGGGTAGCCCGGCTATGGGGGCTCACCCCGTCTTAATCCTCAGACACAGGCGGCGCTTTGCGCGCGGCCGTGCGGCGGATCGCTTCATTGATCTCGGCAATCGAACGCTCAATGGCCGCCTCATCGAAGTCGGCCAGCAACTCGTCATCCACCACGGTTTGAAAAGTGGATGCAAAACGCTCATTGCCAACCATCGCATCACCCTGGATCACCAGGGTCGAGGTGAAATCCGACTCTGAAGCCCACTCCAAAGCGAGCACCGAGACGTTATCCCCATGGCGCCCGCCTTGCTGTACGGCCTGGTTGGCCAAATGGGTCACCGCATCCTGCAACGGCATACCGTGGAGGCCCCCAGCCACATCTGCGTCGGGCATGACCGACCACAAGCCGTCGGAGCACAACAGGATCCGGTCACCATCCTCGAGGGGAGCAGGCTCCAGCACATCGTAAATCGGAGCCGATGCAGATCCGAGGCAAGTGAACAACACGCTGCGGTTGACGTTCACAGACCCCGACCGGAACAAAGCCGCCTGTTCCTGGTAAGAGTGGTCCTTGGTCCGCTGCAGCAGGCGGCCACGGCGCACCCAGTACAGACGCGAATCGCCCGCATGCACGGCGCAAAGCTGGTCGTCCTGCAGCACCGCAGCTACCAGAGTGGTGCGCGGGTTGTCGTCCATTTGCCTGGCCAGCGCGTAATCCACAATGGCCTGATTGGCCTCCAGCAAAGTTTGTGTCAGGAACCGGGGCACGTCTGCCAGCGTGGGGCGGGCCTGAGCAACAAAAGCATCGGTAAAAACCTTGACCGCCAGTTCCGCTGCCTTTTCGCCTTCCGGGTGCCCGCCCATGCCATCGGCCAGAACCAGCAGCACCGCCTCGCGCGTGTAGGTGTACCCCAGACGGTCTTCGTTGGTGGCTCGGCCGCCCTTGCGGCTGATCTGGTAAACGGAAAACTTCATATGTCCTGAAAACTCGAACGGGCGCTCGCCGCCGACCTGTCGGCCGCTTTGTCTGCAAACAACTCCCCGAACCGGCTGCGCAGCCGATCCACCAGGCCCAGCGGGCTATGATGACCACCTCCGTCATCCTGGTTCAGTTGTTTCTGAACCGCGAACACCGACTGGGGCCGTTCCAGCGGATCCAGGGCCATGCACCAGCGCACCACGTCGATCAGTTCGTCCGAATACAACCCGCGCAAACGGACCATAGCCGAATCCAACCGGTCCTTCTCCAGCCGCTGCGGCGCGTCGTGCGGCGGGTAGCCTTGCATGCAAGCGTACATACACGCTCCCACCGCGTAAATATCTGTCCATGGACCCAGGGCCGACTGCCGTTTGTACATCTCTGGCGCAGCAAAACCGGGGGTGTACATCGGCCGCACAAAATTGCCTTCGGTGTTGAGTACCTCACGGGCAGCGCCAAAGTCGATCAACACCGCCTTGTTGTCATCGGTGATGATGATATTGGCCGGCTTGATGTCCAGGTGCAGCATCTTCTGCTGATGCACGATCCGCAAGCCGCGCAGCACCTCGTCGAACAAGGACCGAATGGTCGCCTCCCGGAACACTTTTTTGCGCTTGAGCTCACGCGCCGTGACGATGAAATCCTGCAGCGATGCGCCTTCCAGGTAGTTCATCACCATGTAAACCGTGTCGTTCTCTCGGAAGAAATTGAGCACACTCACCACGGACGGATGAGAAATTTGCGCCAAGGCGCGCCCTTCTTCAAAAAAACTCTTCAGCCCCAACCGGTACAAGGCCATTTTCTCTGAGGCTACCACCGGTAGCAATTCACCTTCCGCGCGGGTGGCCAAGGCCGACGGCAGGTATTCCTTCAAGGCCACCTGCTGGCCGCCACTGTCAAGCGCCAGGTAAACCAAGCCAAAACCACCCGCCGCCAACTGGCGGACGATGCGGTAACCGCCAATCAGCGTGTCTGGCGGCAGCGGGGCTGGCTTGGTCTTTGACATAATCGAAGCAGTTGCAACCCCTCTTTTTGTTGCAAACACAGTGAGACGTTTGAATGCCAGTTTACAGCATGACCGGCTACGCCACCGGGCACAGCCAACCCGAAGTTGCCGAAGGCAGCACACCTGCCAGCACGCCCAAGCTGGGCATGGAAATCCGCTCGGTCAACAGCCGCTTTCTGGACCTGAGTTTTCGCCTGTCGGACGACCTGCGTCCGAACGAGCCCGCCCTGCGCGAGGCCATCAGCAGCCGCATCAAGCGTGGCAAAGTGGAAGTGCGCGCCTGGATCGAAGGCCGCGCCGACCATGGCCTGCGCACCCCAGCCCCGGCCGAACTGCAAAAACTGGCCAGCCTGCAAGAACACATCCGCAGCTGGCTGCCCGCCGCGCGCGAACTGTCGGTCGCCGAAACCTTGCAAGCGCTGGACCGCAGCGCCCCGGTGCCTACCGGCCTGGCAGACGTATTGCTGGACCTGAGTCAACAAGTGATCTCTGACTTCGCCGACGCACGCGAGCGCGAAGGCGCCCGCCTGGCCACCATGCTGCTGGACCGCGTGGCCCAATTGCGCACCCTGGCCGCGCAAGCCCAGCCCATGGTACCGAAGCTGGTGGAACTGCAGCGCCAGTGCTTTCTGGAACGCTGGAACGAGGCCCTGGGCGCCGCCCAGACCGACGCCGCCGCCAGCGCCGCGCAAGAACGAGCCCTGTCCGAAGCCACCGCCTTTGCCATCCGCATCGACGTGGCCGAGGAGCTGACCCGCCTGCAATCCCACCTGGACGAAATCGAACGCCTCGTCCACAAAGGCGGCGAAGCTGGCAAACGCCTCGACTTCCTCATCCAGGAACTGCACCGCGAAGCCAACACGCTGGGCTCCAAAGCCTCCAGCCTGGAACTCACCCGCATTTCGGTGGACATGAAAGTGCTGATCGAACAAATGCGCGAACAAGTGCAAAACCTGGAATAAACCAACCAACCATGGACTACCCTGGCAACCTCTACGTCGTCGCCGCCCCCAGCGGCACGGGCAAATCCAGCCTGGTCAAAGCCCTGCTGGAGGTCGACTCCCGGATGGAACTGTCGGTCTCGCACACCACGCGCGCGCCCCGCGGCCAGGAAGTGCATGGCCGCGAGTACTACTTCGTCAGCAGCGAAGAATTCGACCGCATGGTGGCCAACGACGCCTTCGTCGAATGGGCCCACGTACACAGCAACCGCTACGGCACCTCGCGCAAAGCCATTGAGGACAAAATTGCCGCAGGCGCAGACATCGTGCTGGAAATCGACTACCAAGGCGCCATCCAGATCAAGGAAAAGTTCCCCAATGCCGTGCTGATCTTCATTCTGCCGCCCAGTTGGCCCGAACTGCGTGCCCGCCTGATGCGCCGTGCCGAAGATTCAGACGAAGTGATTGAACTGCGCATGAAGAACGCCGCCGAAGAAGTCGCCCACGTGGGCAAGTTCGACTTCGTTATAATCAACGAGTTGTTCGAGCGTGCGCTTTTTGACCTCAAGGCGATTGCACACGCTCAGCGTCTGAAGGTGGCTGCCCAGCGTCGCGCCCGCGCCGACACCTTCCGCGCACTCAATATCCTGTAATTCACTCGAGCATCCTGCTCACGTTCGGAGTCCGCCATGGCACGCATCACTGTTGAAGACTGTCTGGAAAAAATCCCCAACCGCTTTCAACTCGTCCTGGCCGCCACCTACCGCGCCCGCATGCTGAACCAGGGTCACACGCCCAAGATCGAAACCAAGAACAAGCCTGGCGTGACCGCACTGCGCGAAATTGCCGAAGGCAAGGTCGGCCTCGAAATGCTGAAAAAAGTTCCCGTCTGAAGCCTCGGCTTCATCACCGAAAGCACCGCCCCGCCGGTGCTTTTTGTTTTCTAGCGGCCCCTGCGCAACGCCCGTCATGGTTCAACGCGCAAGGGAACGCAACTCAGGCTAAAGTTCAGGCATGCGTGACGATGTTGTTTCAGCACCGAAAGTCAAACCCGCCCAGTCGGCGGCCAGTGCCGCTGCGGCCAGTTTTGCCGCGCTGGAAGCCCGGCTTGGCTACCTGAACGCCACCGATATCGAGCAAGTGCGGCAAGCCTACCGCTTTGCCGACCACGCCCACCTGGGCCAGTTGCGCAAGAACGGCGACCCCTACATCACCCACCCCATTGCGGTGGCCGCGCAGTGCACCGAATGGAAACTGGACGCGCAAGCCCTGTGCGCAGCCCTGATGCACGACGTGATGGAGGATTGCGGCGTCACCAAAACGGACCTGATGGAACGCTTCGGTCCGCAAGTAGCCGACTTGGTGGACGGGTTGACCAAACTCGACAAACTGGAATTCCACAGCCGCGAGGAAAACCAGGCCGAATCCTTCCGGAAAATGCTGCTGGCCATGGCGCGCGATGTGCGCGTCATCCTCATCAAGCTGGCCGACCGCACCCACAACATGCGCACCATGGGTGATATGCCGCGCAGCAAGTGGGGCCGCATTTCCAGTGAAACCCTGGAAATCTACGCGCCCATCGCGCACCGGCTGGGCCTGAACAACAACTACCGCGAACTGCAGGATCTGGCATTCAAGCACCTGCACCCCTGGCGCTACAAGACCCTGTCCAAAGCCCTGGCCAAATCCCGTGGCCGCCGCCGGGACCTGATTGCCCGCGTACAAGCCGAGGTGGAAGCGGCCTTTCAGCAACAAGGGGTTCAGGTGCGCATTGTCGGGCGCGAAAAAACGCTGTTTTCGGTTTACCGCAAGATGGACCTGAAACACCTGACCTTCGCCCAGGTGACTGACCTCTACGGTTTCCGCATCATCCTGCCCGAACTGCTCGACTGCTACCGATCGCTCGGCATCCTGCACCAACTCTACAAGCCGCTGCCAGGCAAGTTCCGCGACTACATTGCCATCCCGAAGATGAATGGCTACCAATCGCTGCACACCACGTTGATCGGGCCCTTTGGCACCAACATCGAATTCCAGCTGCGCACCCCCACCATGGACGTGGTGGCCGAGTCTGGCGTGGCGGCGCACTGGCTGTACAAAGCCAACGACCCGAACAGCCCCGCCTCGCGCGACCTCAACACCCAGTGGCTGCAGTCGCTGCTGGACATCCAGCAGGAAACGCGTGACGCCGCCGAGTTCTGGGACCACGTCAAGATCGACCTGTTCCCCGATTCGGTCTATGTGTTCACGCCCAAGAGCAAGATCATGTCGATGCCGCGCGGCGCCACCGTCATCGACTTCGCCTACGCCATCCACAGCGACGTGGGTCACCGCGCGATTGGTGCCAAGGTCAACGGCGAACAGGCCGCACTGCGCAGTGAACTGAAGAATGGTGACGTGGTGGAAATCATCACCTCCCCGCACGCAAAACCCAACCCAAGCTGGCTCGGTTTTGTCAAGACCGGCCGTGCCCGCTCCAAAATTCGCCATCATCTGAAAACGCTGGAGCAGGAAGAATCCATGCAACTCGGCCAGCGCCTGCTGCGTCAAGCCTTGCGTGCGGAAGGCATTGCGGCTTGGCCGGAGGACGAATCCACACTTCAGTCGATCTGGGACAAGCTGCTGCGCTTCAGCGGAAGCAAAAACCGTGACGAACTGCTTACCGACATCGGTCTGGGCCGCCGCATTGCAAGCATGATTGGCAAGAAACTGGCTGTATTACTGGCCGAGGCAGGTGCCAAACCCGATCTGCTGCTGATCAGCCAGGAGCGCTACGCCAGCCAGCCGGAAGACCAGCCGAGCCAAGGCGTGCTCACGCTCGACGGCAGCGAAGGGGCTTCGGTACAGTACGCCACCTGCTGCCGCCCGGTGCCGGGGGATGGTATTGTGGGTTACCTGGGACGCGGCGAGGGGCTGGTAGTACACACCAACGACTGCCCAACAGGTAAAAAGCTGTTGCACCGGGACAGCGAGCGCTTCCTGGAAGTGGAATGGTCCGAAGAACCCGTGCGCCCGTTCGAAACCACCGTGGTCGTGACCGTGGCCAACGACAAAGGCGCCTTGGCGAAGGTCACGGGAGCACTGGCCGCCGCTGAAGCCGACATCATGCATGTGCACATGAACGAAGAAGTGTCGCAAGCCGCGAGTGACCTGCGCTTCACCATTGCCGTGCATAACCGACACCATCTGGCCCAGGTGCTGCGTGCGCTCAAGCGCACACCTTCTGTGGTGCGTGCGGCGCGTGCCCGGCCAGGCCGCGCCGGACATTGAATCCATGCAACGCGCTGATTCAGCCTGACTGTCCCGGAACGGGATAACTCACCGCCTGGACTTCCACCGTTTCCCAGCCCGACGGGGTGTGAACTCGCACCTCATCACCTTCACGGGCTTTCAACAGTGCCTGCGCCATGGGTGAGACCCAACTGATCTGTCCTCGACCACTGTCCGCCTCATCAATCCCCATGATGGTGACCGTCAACTCAGTGCCACTCGCGCGCACGCAGGTCACGGTTGCACCAAAAAACACCTGGTCTGAACCATGGTGCAGCGACGGGTCCACCACCACCGCAATATCCAGCCGTCTGGTCAAAAAACGAATGCGCCTGTCTATTTCACGCAAGCGCTTTTTGCCGTACAGGTAGTCGCCATTTTCTGAACGGTCGCCGTTGCTGGCTGCCCAATGCACCACCTCCACGATCTTGGGCCGCTCCACGTCCAGTAAGCGCACCAACTCCGCACGCAAGCTCTGGTAACCCGACTGAGTGATGTAATTTTTGCCACCTACTGGCAAAGCTGTAATGGCCGCAAGGTCATCGTCATCAGGGTCGGTTTCGCGGGTAAAAGCCTTGCTCATAGATCAAAACGGCGCCAGACCAACCGGACATAGCAGAAAAACATCAGAAAGTTTCCCAATCACCTTCAGAACTGCTGCTGGCTGGGGCATTGGCAACCGCCACTGCAGGACGTGACGCTGGAGCCGCAACAGCCGGTGCATTGACCTTGGGTGTCTTCAGTCCCACGGCAGGTGCAGCCGGACTGGCCGCAAGCGGACGACGGACAGCCTGTACTGAGCGTGAACGGGACGTACCTGACCCGACGCGCACGGCCGCTTGCGCCGTGCGGAACACGGCCACCACGCCGCCCAAGCGCGCCGCTTGCTCGGTCAAACTGGCGGCAGCCGCTGCGCTTTCCTCTACCAAAGCCGCATTCTGCTGGGTCATTTGATCCAACTGGTTGATGGCCCCGTTGACTTGGCTGATGCCATCACTTTGTTCACGTGCCGCCACGGTGATCTCGCCAATGATGTCGCTGACTCGGCGCACACTTTGCACGATCTCGTCCATGGTGCTGCCTGCCTGTTTGACCAGCTCACTGCCATCCTGTACCTTGTCAACGCTGGTGTTGATGAGGTCTTTGATTTCCTTGGCAGCCTGTGCGCTGCGCTGCGCCAGCGAACGCACCTCACCCGCAACCACAGCAAACCCCCGGCCTTGTTCGCCGGCACGTGCAGCCTCAACCGCCGCATTCAAAGCCAGGATGTTGGTCTGGAACGCAATGCCATCAATCACCGAAATGATATCGGCGATTTTGCGGCTGTTATGGTTGATCTCCTCCATGGTTTGCACCACCTCGCTCACCACCTTGCCACCACGCTGCGCCACGTCGGCTGCACTCTGGGCCATATCGTTTGCCTGCCGCGACGCATCGGCACTGTGCCGCACCGTGGTCGTCAACTCTTCCACGCTGGATGCGGTTTCTTCCAGACTGCTGGCCGTTTGCTCCGTGCGTTCCGACAAATCTTGGTTGCCATTGGCGATTTCGCGGCTGGCGGTGTGCATATCGTGGGACGCCTGACGCACTGTGTCAACAGCAGCACCAATCCGGTCCAAAGCTTCCATCAAACTACGTGCCAGGGGGGTTCGTACTGTCAGGTGGCGGGTGTCCAGCACAATCTTGTCTTGCTCGATGAGGCCACCAGCAATCAATGCAACTTCGGCGTTGTCACGCATGCTGTGCGCCAGTTGCACCACCAGGTAAATGGCGAGCGCAGCTTGCACAGCCACATAGCTTGCGTGAATCAGAACCATCCGAAAGTCAGGCTGGGACAGGCAGATCAGCCCCCAGCCTGCGGCCTGAAGGCGGTCAAAAGCCAGGTGATGCACAGCAAACAACACGGCTGACAGGAGAATGACCCGCCAATCCAAATACACCATCAGGAACGCCAGCGTCACAAAAACGCCAAAGTGAAGTTCACTCATGCCACCCGCCACTTGGATGTGGAGCATGACCAAAGTAGACAGCGAGACCGTCAACAACACACGGCTGATCAAGCCACCACGTGCCAGAACAACCCCCAGGACCCCAGGCAAAGCCATGGCGCCCCCCCACCCCAAAGTGGCAAGCACACTCAACCCTGGACGATCCAGTTGCCATGCAAGCAACACCGCCACCAGCAGATACAGCGGCAGAATGGCCGCCATGGTCATGTCGCCCCAGCGGTACTGGCGGCTCAAAGTGTCCATTTGCAAGGATTTTTTATCCATCACAAACTCCATGTGGTTTTTGCCAATCTTATCGGTTTTCAAAGAGGCCATACGACCCCATCGCCACCGGCGCTCCTGCTGCCCAATTGGGGAAGTTTTCAAAAACGTGTATGCTGCTTAAGATGGGCTTTGCGCACAAGGGGGCCTTCGTCAAATAGCCACACATCCTACTTTTGAACACCATGCGTACCGACCGATCCTGGCTGCATTCCAATGCAGGGTGGCTTGTTTTGATCGTTGGCTTGTTCGTCACCTTTTTGCTGGTAGCGTGGGCCCGAGCTCAGGTTGAGTTAGCGGCGATGCGGCGCTTTGCCTACGCGAGCGATCAGATCGCAGTCAAGGTGAGCGACAGACTGGCCAAGCAGGAAGCCCTCTTGTATGGTGGTGCGGCACTGCTTACCGTTGCCGAGCCGGTGACGCGGGACGTTTGGCACCGGTACTGGCAAGAAACCAAAACGCCAGAACTCTTGCCTGGGTTGCAGGGGTTTGGTTTTGCCCAACTCGTCAGGCCAGAGGCCTTGCAGGCGCACATTGAGCAGATTCGCGCCGAGGGTTTTGCCGACTACAACGTTTTTCCCGCCGGTCCGCGCGAGGTGTACAGCGCGATTGTGTACCTCGAGCCCTTTGTCGACCGCAACCTGCGCGCATTTGGCTACGACATGTTTTCGGAGCCCGTGCGCCGTGAGGCCATGGAACGGGCCTTGGTCACAGGCCGGGCGGCCCTCACTGGCCCGGTCCGGCTCGTGCAAGAGGACGGCCAAGACCCTCAGGTGGGCGTGCTGATGTACGCGCCCACCTACCGCCAAGGCATGCCGCTCAACACGGAAGCAGAACGTCGGGCCGCGATGCTGGGCTGGTCTTACAGTCCCTACCGCATGAACGACCTGGTGGAAGGCATGTTGGGTGATTGGGACGCGCAATTGGGCGTGGAAATCGTGCTGTCTGTTTACGACGGGACCGATGTTTCTGAGGCCAATCTGTTGTACACAAGCGCACCCCCAACAGCGCGCGAGAGCAACCCGCTGTTTGCCCAGCAACGGCAGATCAGCTTCAATGGCCGCACCTGGCTTTTGACGTTCAATGTGCCATCGGCTCGTGGTGCGGTCGATTACACCACGTTGTGGTGGATGCTCGGCGGTGGCTTGCTCGCCACCTGCCTGTCGTTCTTGTTGGTCAGAGGCTTGCAAAACCGCCAGCAGCTGGCCAACGAGCTGGCCGAAAAGCTCACCGCAGATATTCGGCGTCAAGGACAAAAACTCAGGGAAGATGAATTTCGCTGGGATTTTGCGCTTGATGGGTCTGGCATTGGCGTGTGGGACACCGACTTAAAAACCAATCAGGTGTTCTTTTCCGCCCGCAGCAAGGCGCTGCTAGGCTGCAGTGACGAGAACCCCGGAGGTTACTTTGAAGCATGGGTGCAGTGCCTCCACCCGGAAGACAAAGACCGCGTATTGCGCGAACGGCAAGGGATCCTTGGCGGTCACTCCGACGGCTTCGACACCACCTACCGTATCCAGACCAAGGCAGGTAGTGACAAATGGCTGCGAGACCGAGGAGCTGTGGTAGCCCGAAGCGAATCGGGTCAGGCCTTGCGCATGATCGGCACTTTCTCGGATGTTTCGGAGCAGATCCAAAGTCTTGCACGGGTACAACAATTAGCCCGGCTCAATGCGGTCATGAGCGAGTGCAACGCCGCCATCATCCATTGCACCACGCAGGAGGCATTGTTTGAGCGCATCACCCGAGTGGTTGTGGAATGTGGTCACCTGAGTATGTGCTGGATTGGTCTGGCCGATCCACAGACGGGTTTGATTCACCCCGCGCACGCCTTTGGTCAGGGGACCGAATACCTTGAGGGAATCGACATTTCATTGCGTGCAGACGAGCCCCGAGGTCGTGGCCCCGTGGGCACGGCCTTGCGTGAAAACCGTCCCGTGTGGATTGAAGACTTCAGCACCGACCCCAGGGCTGCGCCCTGGTCCGAACGCGCCGCGCGGTACGGTTGGCGCTCCGCTGTGGGCTTGCCCATCTCACGCGCCGGTCAGGCGTTTGCGGTACTGATGCTATATGAAGTGCAAGCGGGCTGGTACGATCCGGAAACCCGCTTGTTGCTGGAAGCACTGGCGGAGCAAATCAGTTTTGCGGTGGACAAGTTCGATGCCGAAGCCAGGGTGTTGGCGCAACAGAAACGGGAACAGCAAGCCAGGGAGCAGCTGCAGCAGGTGCTTGAGGCCATGCCCGTGCCGATCCAGATTTACCCTTTGACGCAGAGGCGCCTCAACTACATCAACCAAGCCCACCGTCAATGGCTCGGCTACGAGCTGGACGAGATTGCGACCTGGGCGCAGTGGTTCAAAGCCTTGTATTTGGCTGAAGAGGGGCAGGCACGGCAACAGCGGTGGGAAAACACCATCACGCAGATGCAGCAGGGGCAACCCATCGAAATGCCGGAAACCACCTTGCGCAGCAAGCGTGGCGAGATTCAGGTGGGGCGCGCCAGGGCCACGCTGGTGGGCGATGAAATCGTTCTGGTCTGGACCGACCTGACCGAGATCCGCCGCCAGGAGGCCGAGCTCAAAGAAAGCGAACGGCGCTTCCGCTCCATGGTGGAAAACGCGGTCACGGGCATGTACGTGCGACGGGACCGCAAACTCATTTACGTGAACAACAGCTTCTGCCAGATGCTGGGGCGCTCAGCTGACGAGCTTCTGGGCAGTGAGTTGACCGATTTTTCGGATCTGACGCCGCAGGACTGGGAGCGCATATTTCAAGCCTGGGAGAAATTGAATACCGGCGCCCGCAATGTGCCGTTGGAAGCCACTTTGCTCCACAATGATGGCACTAGGATCGAGGTGGGTATCAGGCTGAATCCCATCGAGTGGGACGACGGCCAGCCAGCGGTGATCGGTCTGGTGGACGACATCACGATGCGCAAGCGCGCAGCCGCACAGATCGACAACTATGTGCAGCGGCTCGAAGCCTCCATGCAAGCCACCCTGCGGGCGGTGGCCACCATGGTGGAGCTGCGCGACCCCTATACCGCAGGCCACGAGCGGCGCGTGGGGCTGATAGCGGCCGCCATTGCCCAGGAGCTGGGCTGGTCAGCGGACCGTTGCAAGAACATGGAAACGATCGGTTTGGTACATGACATCGGCAAAGTGGCCGTGCCAGCCGAAATTCTGTCCAAGCCCGCCCTCCTGACCTCGATTGAAATGCAGTTGGTTCAGGAGCATGCGCAGGCGGGCTACGACATTCTCAAGGACGTGCCTTTTGATTTCCCGGTAGCTGAAACCATACGCCAACACCACGAGCGCATGGACGGCAGCGGCTACCCACGCGGTCTCAAGGGCGAGGACATCTTGCCCGAGGCCCGCGTGCTGGCCGTGGCCGACGTACTGGAGTCGATGGCAGCCCACCGGCCCTACCGACCGGCGCTCAGCTTGGATGTCGCCCTACAGGAGTTAGAGCAGGGGCGGGCCAGACTGTACGACGGCGAGACGGTCGATGCCACGGTGCGGCTCATCCGCGACAAGGGCTATGTGTTGCCGTCGTGAGCAGCAGATCTTCGCTAAGCCGCTTCCACCTTGTTGCGCCCGGTTGTTTGGCTCTGTACAGGGCTGCATCGGCGCGAGCTAACCAAGTCCCAATGAACTCATTGCCGTTGTGGCCGTCTCCTTGCACGTTGGGCAGTGAGACCAGTGTAAGGGTACCGCTTCCGGTATTCAGCATGAAGTCCCCTCGAATTCCTGAGCCAGTCAGAAGTAGAGGTTGGGGAATTGTTTCACACAGTACTCGACCGGGGGGACGCGGCCGAGTGGCTCTGTTGCACAAACCTGATGTTGGACGGCATGGCCCCAGCCCCAGACGCAGTTATGCCACGGTCACCACAGGCACGGTTGT
>CAYQTH010000034.1:0-13650 GCA_964420415.1 uncultured Macromonas sp.
GACCAGACCGATCATCTCGCCCGGTTTCACCGACAGGTTCAGGTCACGGATGACGGCGCGGTTGCCGTAACGGAAACCGGCGTCGCGGATTTCGATGCCGCCCTGCACCTTGGGCATGGGCACTGGGTTGACCGGCTCAGGCACGCTGGAGACATGGTCCAGGATGTCGAAGATGCGCTTGGCCCCGGATGCCGCTTTTTGCGTGACCGAGACGATGCGGCTCATCGAATCCAGCCGGGCGTAGAATCGCCCAATGTAGGCAATGAAGGCCGTGAGCACCCCGACGGTGATGGCGTTGCGAGAAATCAGCCAGATGCCAAAGCCCCACACCACCAGCAGGCCGACTTCGGTCAGCAGTGTCACCGTGGGTGAAAACAGCGACCACAGGCGGTTGAGCCGATCATTCACCTCCAGGTTGTGGCGGTTGGCGTCGCGGAAGCGCTTGGCCTCGCGCGCCTCCTGGGCAAATGCCTTGACCACGCGGATGCCGGGAATGGTGTCGGCCAGCACACTGGTCACTTCCGACCAGACGCGGTCGATCTTTTCAAAGCCGGTGCGCAGCCGGTCGCGCACAAAATGGATCATCCAGCCAATGAAAGGCAGCGGCACCAGTGTGGCCACCGCCAGCGACGGGTTGATGGTGAACAAAATAACCGAGGTCATCACGATCATGATCACATCGGTAGCAAAGTCCAGCAAGTGCAGCGACAGGAAAACGTTGATGCGGTCGGTCTCGGAACCGATGCGTGCCATCAAATCCCCGGTGCGGCGGCCGCCGAAGTACTCCAGCGACAGCTTGAGCAGATGCTCGTAGGTGTTGGTGCGCAAGTCGGCGCCGATGCGTTCCGATACCAGCGCCAAAATGTAGGTTTTGGCCCAACCCAGCCCCCAGGCCAACAGTGCTGAACCGAACAAGCCAGCCAGCAACAGAGCCACCAGCGAGGTGTCGATGGACTTGCCGTTCTGGTACGGAATCAGCACGTCGTCCATCAGCGGGATGGTGAGGTACGGCGGCACCAGCGTAGCAGCGGTGGAGGCCAGTGTCAGTAGAAAACCTGCCAGCAACTGCCAGCGGTAGGGGTGTGCAAAACGCCACAAGCGCAGCAGCGTCCAGGTGGACGGTGGCGTGTGGTTGACTTGCGCGCACACACTGCATTCGTCCTCGTCCGGGTCCAGCGGCGACTGGCATTGAGGACACAGGGCCAGCGGCGCCATCTGCAGTGGTGTGCCGTGCAGCAGGCATTCCTGGCGTGCCTCAAACTGTTCCTGCAGCCGGGTGGCCTGCAGGTGGTGGCCCAGGGTGTAGCGCCACACCGCCAGCCGTGTTCCGTTGTCCAGCAGTTCCAGTGTGCCCACGCCGTTGTGGTCGTTTTGCTGCAAATGCAGCGCATCGCTCAGCGGCCAACGCTGCAGCGGGGTAGCAGACTGCGGGTCCAGCAGCCACAGGCAGCGCTCACCCACCACCAGCAGGCTGCTGGTAAAACACAAATGTGCGTCGAGGTCCAGTTCCAGCCACGCCACCGCATCCGGCCGTTGCGCGGCCTTCGCCCAGACCTCCGAAGCACGTTCAAGCCAACCGGCTGGGAAACCTTCAGGCCAGATGGCAGATTCGGTAGGTAACGGCATGTTTCAAATAATTTTTTTGAAAGTGAACTCGCAAAATGCCGAACTGGATAGAAAATCACGCTTGATGGATCGCGTGACAAGCATGTGAATGGCTTTCGACCAAGAAGCGATGCCCTGTTTGCCCTTGTTTCCAGTCGCTAACTACAAAGATTGTAAGGCTGCAACCTGCGCAGAACCGACATCCCCCACAGCGGCTTGTCCGCACCTTGCCTGATGCGACAGGCGGGGAAAGCTGTCTGCGTGCCTCCACCCACATGAGCAACAAGACCATCCAGTTCCTGCGCATGAACCACCTGCGCGGCCCCAACATCTGGACCTACCGTCCTGCGGTGGAGGCATTGATCGACATTGGTGACCTGGAAGACTGTCCTTCCAACACCTTGCCCGGCTTCTACGAACGGCTCACCGCCTGGCTACCCGGTCTGATCGAACACCACTGCGGTGTCGGTGAACGCGGCGGCTTCCTGCAGCGACTGCGCGACGGCACCTGGCCTGGCCACATCATGGAACACGTGGCCATTGAGCTGCAAAACTTGGCCGGCATGCAGACCGGCTTCGGCAAAGCCCGCTCTACCGAGCAGCGCGGTGTCTACAAGGTGGTGATCCGCACTCGCCAGGAAGAAGTGGGACGCCAGGCGCTGGTGTCTGCACGGGACCTGGTGATGGCGGCCATCGAAGGCCGTCCGTACGACGTGACCGCCTGTGTGCAGGAACTCAAAGCACTGATCGACCGCCACGCCCTGGGTCCCAGCACCGCGAGCATTGTGGACGCCGCCGCCGAACGGCGCATTCCGTCCATCCGTCTGACCAGCGGCAACCTGGTGCAACTGGGATACGGTAACAAGCAACACAGGATCTGGACTGCTGAAACCGACCGCACCAGTGCCATTGCCGAAGGCATTTCGCGCGACAAAGACTTGACCAAAACACTGCTGTCGTCTTGCGGCGTGCCGGTGCCTGAAGGTCAAGTCGTCAACAGCCCGGAAGAAGCCTGGGAAGCCGCACAGGACATTGGCCTGCCCGTGGTGATCAAACCCAGCGACGGTAACCATGGCCGGGGCGTCTGCCTGGACCTGAGCAGCGAAGAAGCGGTGAAGGCCGCTTTCCCCATCGCTGATGCCGAAGGCTCCGATGTGATCGTGGAGCGTTGCGTGCCAGGCCAGGAACACCGGCTGCTGATCGTGGGTGGCAAACTGGTGGCGGCGGCGCGGGGCGAACAGTCCAGCATCACTGCCGACGGCCAGCACACCGTGATGCAGTTGATTGCATCTCAAATCAACACCGACCCGCGCCGTGGTGAGGAAGAAGACTACCCACTCGACACCATCCGTTTACCGGAAAACACCACTGTGATGCTGGAGCTGGAGCGCCAGGGCCTGACGCCGGACAGCGTTCCGGCCGCAGGTCGCACGGTGTTGGTGCAACGCACGGGCGTGATGACGAATGACGTGACCGACGAAGTACACCCCGATGTTGCCGAAATGGCCGCTTTGGCGGTGCGCATCATCGGGCTGGACATCGCAGGTGTGGACTTGGTGACGCGCGACATTTCACGCCCCCTGCATGAGCAGGGCGGCGCCATCGTCGAGGTCAACGCGGGACCGGGTCTGCTCATGCACCTCAAACCAGCCATCGGCCAACCGCGCCCTGTCGGCCAGGCCATCGTGGAACACCTGTTCGGCCCGAAGGACGACGGTCGCATCCCTGTGGTGGGCATCACCGGTGGCCCTGGCACCACATCCGTGGCCAAACTGCTGGGCTGGCTGTTGCACCGTGCGGGCAAAAACACCGGGCTGGCCTGCAAAGAAGGCCAGTTCATGCAAATGCAGCGGGTCGATGCTGGTACAACGTCCGAATGGGAAGCCGGCCAGCGCATGCTGATGAACCGCACGGTCAACGCCGTGGTGCTGGAAAACTCAGCCCGCAGCATCCTGGACGAAGGCCTGGCCTACGACCGTTGCCTGGTCGGCGTGGTCACCGGCGTGCCCGAACCCGAAGGTTTGGCGGACCAGCACATTCTGACGCGTGAACAGATGCGCACTGTGCTGCGCACCCAGGTGGACGTGGTACTGCCTAACGGCTGTGCGGTGCTCAATGCCGACGATGAGGTCTGTGCCGATCTGGCCGAACTGTGCGACGGCGACGTGATCTTTTACAGCACCGCCGCCGAGCATGGCCGGCAGGCTGACCACTGCGCCCAGGGCCGCCGCTTCTTGCTGGTGCAAGACCAGCAGGTGGTGCTGTGCCGCAACCAGTCTTGCAGCCCCATCCTGGACCTGAAACAGCCCATGGTGGTGAGCTTGCTGCAGCGCCACGTGACCTTGCCCGAACTGCTGGCTGCCGTGGCATCGGCTCTGGCACTCGACTTGCCCCCCGCACTCTTGCGCGCTGGTGTAGAAACCGCCGCTTTGGTGTTCCCCACCGTTTGACCCTACAAGGCTGACCCCTCGCTCATGGACGTCTCCCGTATCCGTGCCCTGCGTGGCCCCAATCTCTGGACCCGATACACCGCCATCGAGGCTGTGGTTCATTGCACCCCCGAGGAATGCGACCTGAACCAGTTGCCCGGCTTCGAGGACCGCCTGCGCCAGCGTTTTCCCAACATAGGTTCGTTGCCACTTCCCAGCCCGCAAGGCGTGGTGTCTATGGCCCACACCCTGGAACTGGCCACACTGGCCTTGCAAACACATGCGGGCTGCACCGTCAGCTTCAGCCGAACCACTCCCGCGCCCGAAGCTGGTGTGTTCCAAGTGGTGGTGCAATACACCGAAGAAGACGTGGGCCGTCTGGCCATGCAATTGGCACAAGAGTTGATCACCGCCGCACGCAACGACTTGCCCTTCGACGCCACAGCTGCCGTGGCCCGACTGCGTGAAATGGATGAGGATGTACGGCTCGGCCCCTCAACCGGAGCCATCGTGGATGCTGCGGTGGCGCGTGGCATTCCCTACCGCCGCCTCACTCAGGGCAGCCTGGTGCAATTCGGCTGGGGCAGCAGGCAACGCCGCATCCAGGCTGCCGAAACCGACACCACCAGCGCCATTGCCGAAGGCATTGCACAAGACAAGGAACTGACCAAAAAGCTGCTGCATGCAGCAGGTGTACCCGTGCCCATCGGTCGCCCCGTGACCGATGCCGAAGACGCCTGGGCCGCTGCACAGGCGATTGGCGGCCCGGTGGTGGTCAAGCCACGTGACGGCAACCAGGGCAAAGGCGTGACCGTGAATGTGCAAACGCGTGAACAGGTCATTGCCGCGTACAACACTGCCAGAAACTTCCGCGATGACGTGATGGTGGAACGCTATTTGCCCGGCATCGACTACCGCCTGCTGGTGGTCGGCAACCAGTTGGTGGCAGCCGCCCGACGTGACCCACCACTGGTGATCGGGGATGGCGAACACACCGTGGCCGAGCTGGTGGCCACGGTCAACCAGGACCCGCGCCGTGGTGATGGCCATGCCACCCCACTCACCAAAATCCGGCTCGATGACATTGCCATCGACCGCCTGCGCGAGCAGGGATTGACCCCAGAATCCGTGCCACCCCTGGGCATGCGCGTGGTGCTACGCAACAACGCCAACCTGTCCACCGGCGGCAGCGCCACCGACGTGACCGATGAAGTCCACACCGATGTGGCCGCCCGTGCCGTGGCAGCTGCTCAAATGGTGGGGCTGGACATCTGCGGCGTGGACGTGGTGTGCGAGAACGTGATCCAGCCGCTGGAAAGCCAGCACGGCGGTATCGTTGAAGTCAACGCCGCGCCGGGTTTGCGCATGCACGTCAGCCCGTCGTTTGGCAAGGGTCGCAACGTGGGCGAAGCCGTCATCAACCACATGTACCCGAACGGTGAGGACGGCCGCATCCCAGTCGTTGCCGTGACCGGTACCAATGGCAAAACCACCACTGTGCGTTTGGCCGCCCACCTGCTGCGCGGTAACGGCCTGCGCGTGGGCATGACCAACACCGACGGCGTGTATGTGAATGGTCGCCAGATCGACAGCGGCGACTGCAGCGGCCCGCGCAGCGCACGCAACGTGCTGCTGCACCCGGACGTGGACGCCGCTGTGTTCGAAACCGCCCGTGGTGGCCTGCTGCGCGAAGGCCTGGCCTACGACCGCTGCCAGGTGGCCGTGGTCACCAACATCGGCACCGGGGACCACCTGGGTCTGAACTACATCACCACACTGGAAGATTTGCGCGTGCTCAAACGCGTCATCGTGCTGAATGTGGCCCCCACCGGCATGGCCGTGCTCAACGCGGCCGACCCCGAGGTGGTGAAAATGGCGCGCCATTGCCCCGGCCAAGTCACCTATTTCGGTCCCAGCGAGCACCACCCGGTCATCACCACCCACAGAGCCCTGGGTAAGCGTGTGCTGTTCATGGAAGACGAACACATTGTGGCCGCGGAAGGCTCCTCACTGGTACGCATACCCTTGTCACAAGTGCCCATCACACGCAATGGCACCATCGGCTTCCAGGTGGACAACGCCATGGCCGCCATTGGTGCTGCGTGGGCGTTGAACGTGCCTTGGGACACCATCGTGCGCGGCCTGTCTACTTTCGTCAGTGACGCGCTCGCCGTGCCAGGCCGCTTCAACCTGTTCGAATACAAAGGCGCTACCTTGATTGCCGACTACGGCCACAACCCTGACGCCATCCAAGCGCTTTGCAGCGCAGTGGAGCACATGCCCGCGCGCGAACGTGTTGTGGTGATCAGCGGCGCGGGTGACCGGCGCGACGAAGACATCCGCGACCAGACCCGCATCTTGGGCAAAACGTTTGACGAAGCGATTCTGTACCAAGATGCCTGCCAACGCGGTCGCGCCGACGGCGAAGTGCTGCGCTTGCTGCAGGAAGGTTTGGTTGGCGCGCCCAAAATCCGCCGTGTGCGCGAAATTCAGGGCGAGTTCAACGCCATCGACACCGCTTTGGCTACCCTGCAACCGGGTGACCTGTGCCTGATCCTGATCGACCAGGTGGACGAGGCACTGGCGCACATTGCACAACGCATCCAGGAAAGCCAAACCACTTGATGGTACCGACCGCCTGTCGGTACCATCTCACCAAGGTGGCCGCCTGGGTTCGGATCAATCCCAGAGCACGATGGCTTCGCGCTGGTGCACCAGCAATTGCACGGTGGCTCCTACCGGCAAGAGCACCTTGGTCGGAACATGCCCAAACGGCAAACCCGTCAACACCGGCACTTTGAGTTGCGCACGCAACCAATCCACCACCGTTTGCAGTTTGTAGCCATTATCGAGCGGCGAGGTTTTGTATTCTGTGAACTGCCCCAGCAAAATAGCTTTTTGCCGCCCCAGTACACCGGCATGCAACAATTGGGTCAGCATACGCTCAATACGGTAAGGGTGTTCGTTTACGTCTTCCAGAAACAGCACACCACCTTTGATGTCCGGAAAGTACGGGGTCCCCAGCAAGCTGCACAGCACACTCAGGTTCCCCCCCCACAGGGTGGCCTTGTCAACCCCCCAACCGTCATTTTCATCACCCTGGCTGTGGTGATGTTGCTGGCCGTTTGTTGACTGGACGCTGGGCAACCAGTCAGGGTAGGCCTTCAGGTCAGTGGTCGGCAGACGCCAGCCAGCCCCTTCGCCCTGGCCCTGCACCAGATCGTCAAAACATGCCAGCATGATCTCGTCCGGCCCTTCCTGCGCGCCAAACCCTTCGCACACGGCAGGCCCAGCCCAGGTAATGGCGCCCGTTTGCGATAGCAATGCCGTTTGCAAGGCTGTAAAGTCACTCAACCCAACAAAACAGGTGCCTTTGTCCACGGCTTTGGCCAGCAATTTGTACGGCAGGCGGTGCAACAAACGGCTCAAACCGTAACCGCCTCGGGTCGTGAGGGCGATGCTGGCCCCGCTGGATGCCGCCCGCTCCATGGCCGCCAACCGGGTGTCGTCATCACCGGCAAACCGCTGATCGCGGGCCAACGCGGAGGGGTCAAGTTCGACATCGTGCCCATGGGATTGCAGAAACTTCACGCCTCGGCGGAAGGCCGCCTTATCGGACACCACGCCGCTGGGCGAATAAATGTAGATGTGTGCCATGCAGGCATTATTGACCAGCTAGGCTGCCCAACCGCCAACGGCCCACGCTTTCTGCCCCGCCCGGTGTCCTGCATCGGGGAATGGCAACGCCATCCACTCCTGCGACAAGGGAGTGAGCTCATCAGAAGACAGCGGTTGCATAGTAAACACACGTTCTGGGGCCATTTCATGCAGAACAGCGGCAAGTTGACACTGCCCTGGCGCCCAAACCAGCCGGACCTGTGGAACCCGCTGTTCGTCCAACCAAGCGAGCAGAATGCGGGCATGCCTTTCCAGGCTGTGCCAGTGAGGTTTTTTGGGTTTATCGCTCTGACCAAACCCGATCAGGTCGGGCAACAGGACGCGCTCTCCGGCTTTTACCTGGGTAACAGCCCAAGAGGCCAGCTGGGGCCACCAAGCCTCGGGGCCATGCAAACCCAGCCATGGCGGATTGCCGTCTGTAGGACCCAGGTCCAGCCAATGCAGCCGCAACTGTGACAAGGCCGGCAGCGCCTGGCAGTACCGACTGCGGTCCGCCCAGTGGGACCAGGCAGCCCACACAGGTGCAAAGCAGGCATCTGGGGTGCGCAACGCGTCGTCTCGCAAAGGGGTGGCATGGCGCTTGGCATCTTTACGGCGCCCCTGGAAAAACTCGCTGAGCAACGCGCCACAGGCGTCGGCCAGTACACCGCCCTTCACTTTGGTGTGGTGGTTGAGTTGCGGCACGGCAAACAGGTTCAGCACCGAACCCGCGGCACCGGTCTTGGGTTCGGTGGCACCAAACACCACCCGGCGCAGACGGGCGTGGAGCATGGCCTGTGCGCACATGGCACAAGGTTCCAGCGTCACATACAACTCGCAGTGATCAAGCCGGTAATTGCCCAACTGGGTGGCGGCCTGGCGCAAAGTCAGCATCTCGGCATGGGCGGTAGGATCGTTGCGCGCTATGGGCTGGTTGTGGCTGCACGCCACAAGAGTGGCAACGGCGCCGTCAGGCCTGTGCAGCAGCACGGCGCCCACCGGCACCTCGCCCTGCTCGGCAGCGTTGCGTGCCGCCTGCAGTGCAACCGCCATCCAATGTTCATCGTCCGCCAGGGTATCGGTTTCCACGGCACGGTTCAAAAGGTTGCCCAATCCTCTACTCCTGCATCTTGCCGAGCTGTCGGAGTCTGCTCCATCCATGTACAGAATCTTCCTGGCAAAGGCACCCTCGCATGTACACTGCCCTTTGCCCCCGTTGCCTTGATTTTATCGTTGCCTTGTTTTCAAGCGAGGGAAGACAGAGACAATCACGCCATGAGCGATCGACCACACATTTCCATCGCCAAGCGAGGCAGGCCATCCAAAGAAGAAGCCGGAGATCGCCGTGAACGCTTCCTGGTTCACGCGCTTGAGCAATTCAGCACCCTGGGCTACCGTGCCACCACACTGGATGGCCTGGCCGCCAGTTTTGGCGCCAGCAAAGCCACTGTATACAGGCAATATGGAAGCAAAGCTGGGTTGCTTCTGGCCACCATGTACCGCGGTGTGTCCAAGCTTGCTCAACCGCTGGAGGCGGTGTCCACCGATCCAGCCCGCCTGCCTGCCGACGTGCTGCACGATTTTGCGCACGTTCTTCGAACCTACCAGGCTGATGCCGGCAACAGGGCCATGTGGCAAGCGGTCAGTGAAGCGCGCATGGAACTGGGTGAGGAGTTAAACAAAGTCATTGACTTCGAGGCAGAAGCGCTTGCGCCAATCACGGCATATCTGGCTCGCGAGGGTGCCCGAGGCCGCTTGAAGGTGGGAGATCCTCATGTCGCAGCTTCCTGTTTTGCCGATCTCGTGAACGGTGGGCTGACCAGTTTCCTGGCCAGCCCGGCTGGCAAACCAGCCGTCAACCTGCTGGGCGATTACGCGGTGGAACTTTTCCTCAACGGCGTTTTGCAACGCGACACACTTGGCAGTGCGGCTGGAGAAAACCGCTAACCCGCTGTCATCTGCCCACCTGATTCGCCGGTGAGTCTCCTTTTATGTTGTGCTCGCAGATTCTGCTGCGGGCTTGAGCGTTGCTGTCCACGTTCCAGCACCCAAGGGGAAACACTTAGAAATTCACCCGTTGACTTAATGAAACTGTTGGTTTCATAATTTAGGGAGTTTCTAACTTTTCCTCGTTTTACAAATGGATCTTGAGCTCAAAGGGAAGCGCGCGCTCATCACGGGCAGCAATTCAGGTATCGGTGCTGGCATTGCAAACGTACTGGCCAGCGAAGGAGCCACAGTCGTGGTGCATGGCCGTAACCAAGCCCGCTGCGACGAGGTGGTCAATGCAATCCGGCAAAAGGGGGGGACGGCCATGGCTGTACTGGGCGACCTGGCCAACGAGACTGACTGCGCCGCCGTTTGCAAAACGCTGATTGAACATCTGGGCGGCATTGACATTTTGGTGAACAACGCAGGCGGCCGGGCCAGCTCGCATCGCACCGATGGTCGGGGCGGCGCAATGAATGCATCGTGGCTCGACACACCGTGGTCGGACTGGCTCTGGACGTATGAGCAGAACGTGGGCGCGGCAGTGCGTTTGATCCAGGGACTGGTACCGGGTATGAAGGAACGCCACTGGGGCCGGGTGATCAACATTGCCAGCGCTGCGGCTACTCAGACCGAACCCGACCTGGCCGAGTACCAGCCCGTGAAGGCGGCCATGGTCAACATGACCTCGGGCTTGTCCAAGACGTTGGCGCACACCGGCATCACCGTGAACACAGTGTCGCCCGGCGCCATTCTCACCCCTGCGGTCGTGAAAACCTTCACGGACATCGCACGCTCAATGGGCTGGAATGCCGACGACTGGACCGAAATCGAGCGTCGCTTCACCACCGAACTCATCCCCATCTCGGCCGACCACTTCGGTCAACCTGAGGACATTGGCCGCGTAGTGGCTCTGCTTGCCAGCCCATTGTCGGGCTACATAACCGGCGCCAACTACCGCGTCGACGGCGGCCAGTGCCGCTCCATCAACTGAAACAAACAGGACACCCCATGACCGACATCGAGAAGCTGCTGGCCATCGAAGAAATCAAGCAACTCAAGGCGCGCTACTTCCGCTGCGTGGACGGCAAGGACTGGCCCGGTTACAAGGCCGTGTTTGCCGACGACGCGTTGTTCGACATCAGCGCCGATGTGCCGGGTTGCGTGCTCACTGGCTCAGACAAGATCATCGAGGCAGCCTCGGTGCCCCTGACCGGGGTAGTCAGCGTGCATCACGGTCACTGCCCGGAAATCGAGATCACCTCCGACCGCACCGCCACTGGCATTTGGGCCATGGAGGACATGCTGCGCTGGGGCCCCGAGTCGAACACGCCTGGCCAGGCTTTGCACGGCTTTGGCCACTACCACGAAACCTACAGCAAGGTGAACGGCCGGTGGATCATTCAGACGATGAAGCTGACGCGGCTGCGCGTGGACTTCACCCCTGCCCCCTGAATTTTCATCATTCAACAAATCCACGGCATGAACACAACTGCATATTCATCCATCCGCTTCGACGGCCGCGTGGCTATTGTCACCGGCGCGGGCAGCGGCCTCGGCCGCGACTACGCGCTGAACTTGGCCGCGCGCGGCGCCAAAGTGGTGGTCAACGACCTGGGCGTCGACACCAAGGGCCGGTCGCTTGGCGCCATCGCAGAGACCTCGGCACAAGCCACAGTACGAGAGATTCTGTCCGCTGGTGGCCAGGCCGTGGCCTGCCACGAAAGCTGCGCCACCCGTGCGGGGGGCTCGGCCATCGTCGAGGCGGCCCTGTCGGCCTTCGGGCGGGTGGACATCCTGATCCACAACGCAGGCTTCCTGCGCAACGCCGCCTTCGAGACACTGACCGACGAACAAATCGACACCGTGCTGGACGTGCACATGAAGGCCGGTTTCTATGTGGGACAGCCCGCCTTTGCAGCGATGAAGCAGAACGGCTACGGACGCATGCTGTTCACCAGTTCGGCCTCGGGTGTGTTCGGCACCCCCTGGCAGGCCAACTACGCCGCCGCAAAAATGGGATTGGTGGGCCTGGTCAACGTGATTGCTCTTGAAGGCGCCAAGCACGGCATCACCGCAACCGGACTGCTACCTGCTGGCTCGGGCCGTACCGGCCGCAACGAAGGGCTGGACTGGCCCGAGGATTTCGGGCAGCAAGCCCCAGCAGACATGGGCCTGGTGGCTACAGCAATGCGCAATGAGTACGTTACGCCGTTGGTGCTGTGGCTGGTCAGCGACCGTTGCCGTGCTACGCACGCGCTTTACAGCGCCACCGCAGGCCGCTTCGCGCGGGTTTTCATTGGCGCCAGCCGTGGTTGGCTGGCCGATGTGCAACAGCCCCCCTTGGCGGAGGATATCGAACGCCACATGTCACAGATCGACGACACCAGTGTCTTCGACATCCCGGAAAGCATGTTCGACGAGTTCCGCCCCATCATCGCTGCTGCCAAAGCCCGCGCGTAACCACACCCTGTGTACGCGCATTCGGCCCACGTTGTAAGCCCGTAGAGCCGGTTCCGTTTTCCTGAAACGCCCCCGTCCACCGTTCAAGCCTCCCTATGCCATCTTCTATTCCATACAACATTCCATCCCATATCCCCACGGAAGTGGTGGTGGACTTCGACTACTTGCATCCAGCCCATGCCGAAGAAGATGTGCACATGGCCTGGCGGTCGGTGCTGCAATTTGGGCCGGAATTTGTCTGGACCCCCAGAAACGGCGGACACTGGATTTGCGTCCGCGGCGAAGCTCTGTACGAAATTTTCAAGGACTCCGAACGTTTCTCATCCAAGGAAATTTCCATCCCCTCAGGGCAAAGTCCCTACCCGATGATCCCAACGCAATCGGATGCCCCAGAACACATGGCCTACCGGAACATGCTGATCCCGGCATTGACACCGAAGGCAGTGGGTAATCTGGAGCACGATGCCAGAGCACTGGCCATTTCGCTGATTGAGGGTTTCAAACAGCGAGGTGAGTGCGACTTTGTTTCCGACTTCGCTTTGGCAATGCCCATCGTTTTGTTCCTCAAACTTGTGGATCTGCCGTTGAGCGACAAGGACCAACTCCTTTCGTGGGCGAATCAACTCGTCCGGGCTGAAAGTCCCGAACTTTTGGCCGACGCATACAAACACCTCTTCGCCTACGCCGACGCGGTGGTCACAGAACGTCGCGCCAGACCTGGCAACGACCTCATCAGCAAATTCGTCAACGGTTCGGTCAATGGCCGCCCCATGAGTCATGCGGAATCACTGGGCATGTGCGTCAACGTCATGGCAGGTGGTTTGGACACCGTAGCCGCGCTGATGGGCTTCACGGCTCACTTTCTCGCCACACACCCAGAACACCGCCGTCAGCTCATTGAAAACCCGGAACTGATCAACAAAGCCCCCGATGAATTCATTCGCCGCTTCGGGGTTGCAAACGTGGCTCGCATTGTTCCCCAGGATGTGCTCTACCGGGGGGTGCAGTTCAAACAAGGAGAACAGGTATTGCTGGCGTCGTGGATGCGCGGGTTGGATGAAGCCTGTTTCGAACGTCCGCTGGAAGTCGATTTCTCTCGCCCCTCCCCCATCCATTCGGCCTTTGGAAATGGAAATCACCGCTGTCCTGGCTCATTCCTGGCGCGTACCGAGTTGAGAATCTTTCTGGAGGAGTGGCTCAATCGAATCCCGGATTTTGAAGTCAAACCCGGTGAGCCTGTACGCATGTCATCGGGCGCTGTATTCGCTTTGAAAAGCCTGCCGTTGACTTGGAAAGCGTCCTGACATCCGCCACAGAGCACACACTACAACCCGCATGAATGCAGGCTGTAGTGCATGCGAATCACACCGACTATTCCCACTCGATTGTATTTTGAAACAAAAACATGTTTAAAAACAATGGTTTATAGATTATTTAATTATGGATGCCATGAAAAATACCATTAAACACTAAGCGGGTCTAAGCTGATATCGTCAGACGGAGTGAT
>CAYQTH010000035.1:0-13368 GCA_964420415.1 uncultured Macromonas sp.
CGGGAATTTCTTTGTTCAGACGAGCAATTTCTTCTTGCTCAAGGGTTTGGATCAGGTTCATGGTTTCCTATTTCACGATCATGGCTGCGCTGCACTAAAGGCCTGGATTTCAAACCCGCACTGCGCAAAAAGCACAAGCAGAACTTGATCAAGGCGGCCAGCCAGAGGATCGAAAAGCTTTTGATTATAGCCTAAGCCTTGCGCTTATCCAAACCCTGGCGCAGCCAGCGCTCATCGGACTGGCTCAAACCACCACTGGAACGCACCCGCCCCAGCACATCCGGACGCTGGCTGGCGGTCAGGCGCAACCGCTCCTGGCGACGGTAGGCCTCAATGTTGGCGTGGTGGCCGGACAGCAGCACTTCGGGCACGGGCACCTCGCCTTGCGGACCCGCCCACAGCTCGGGCCGGGTGTAGTGCGGGCAGTCCAGCAGCCCGTCCAACGCTGGATTGAAGCTGTCCTGCTGGTGGCTGCCTTCATCGTTCAGCACGCCAGGCTGCAGCCGCGCGACCGCGTCCAGCAGCGCCATGGCGGGGATTTCGCCGCCTGACAGCACAAAATCTCCCAGGCTGATCTGCACATCGACACAAGCGTCGATGAAGCGCTGATCCACCCCTTCGTAGCGGCCACACACCAGAATCGCGCCCTGCCCGGCAGAAAACCGCTCTACCACCGGGTGCGACAGGCGCTCACCCAGCGGCGAAAACAGCACCGTGGGCACCTGCGCCGGGTCGGCATCGGCACGGTCGGCACGGATGGCCTGCCAACAGCGGTACAGCGGGTCGGCCAGCATCACCATGCCGGGGCCGCCGCCGAAGGGGCGGTCATCGACCCGGCGGTACTGGCCCTCGGCAAAGTCGCGCAATTGCCACAGACGCACGTCCACCTGGCGCGACTCGTAAGCACGCCGCGTGATGCCTTGCCGCAGCAAAGGCTCGAACAATTCGGGAAACAGGGTGATGATGTCGAAGCGCATGACGGCTCCCAACGGCAGCTAGGCCGTAATCAGGCACTCAGTAATCGGGCTGCCAGTCCACCGTGATGCGCTTGCCCGGCAGATCGACCTGGTCCACATAGACCGCCACAAACGGGATCATCCGCTCCAGCGTCTTGTCGCCTTCGGTGTATTCGAGGCACAGCACGGAATGCGGGCCGGTAGACAGCAGGTCGCGCACCACACCCAGATGCAGACCTTCGCGGTTGACCACATCCAGACCGATCAGGTCCACCCAGTAGTATTCATTGGGGTCGCCGGACGCAGGGAAATCGGCACGCGAGACAAAGATGCGTGCGCTTTTGAGCGCTTCGGCCGCATTGCGGTCCTGGATCGGTTCCAGCAGCGCCACGATGCCATCGGAATGGGTCTTGACCTCTTTCACGGTCACCACCACATCGCCCTTGAAAGCGTCAAAGCCCCGGGCGTAGCGGCCTAACGGGGCTGAGAGGTACCAGCGCTTGGCAGCAAAGAGCACCTCGGGGGCTGCACTGTGCGCATGCACATGCACCCACCCTTTGATGCCCCAGGCTTCCTGCACCCGGCCTACCTCCACCGCGTCAGGCGGCAAAGGCGCTGATTCCAGGCCGGGCACGACCGCCATATCAGGCTGCGGCAGCAGCAGACTTGGCAGCTTGCTTGATCAGGCGTTCGACGGTGTCGGACACTTGGGCGCCCACGCCTTGCCAGTAAGCCAGGCGGTCTTGAGCGATACGCAGGGATTCTTCACCGCCCTTGGCCAGGGGGTTGTAGAAACCAACGCGCTCGATGAAGCCACCGTCACGGCGGTTGCGCTTGTCAGCAACAACGATGTTGTAGAACGGACGGGCCTTGGAGCCGCCGCGGGAGAGTCGAATAACGACCATGATTTATCCTTCGGGTGGTGGAAATTTTTTGCACCGCCTGAGACACACGACTGACCACCCGGCCAGCGAAACGTTGCAAAGCCTTTGATTATAAGCGGAGACAAGTGAATACCACCAACCCCCATTTCCCACCTCAACACCCTCGCAGCAAAAGCAAGACACTGGCCGCCTGGCTGGCTGTGCTGGGTGGCCCACTGGGCGCGCACCGTTTTTACCTGTATGGCCCACAGGATATCTGGGCCTGGCTGCACCCATTACCCACTGCGCTCGGGTTGTGGGGATTCGTGCGCTTGCAGCAGTTCGGTCAAGATGATGTGCTGTCGTGGTGGCTGCTGCCCTGTCTGGGCCTGAGTATTGCCACAGCCTGCTTGTTTGCCATTTTGTACGGTCTGACCGACCCTGCCCATTGGAACACCCACCACAACCCGCACCTGCAGACCAGTGCCTCCGCAGGTCACACGCGCTGGCTAACGGTAGGAGCCGTGGTTTGCGCTCTGATGGTGGGTGCCATCGCCTTGATGAGCAGTTTGGCCTTCGGTTTCCAGCGCTATTTTGAACACCAGGTGGAACAAGGTCTGCTCATCAGCCAGTGAGCCGCCTTGCCGCACTTGGTCAAGCCGAGCGGAACATGAAATACACCGCCCCCAGCATGCACAGCGCCGCCCACAGGTAGTCCCATTTCAGAGGTTCATTCATGTAGTACAAAGCAAAAGGCACGAAGACGCTGAGGGTGATGACCTCCTGCATGATTTTGAGCTGGGCCAGAGTGAACTGCGTGTGTCCAATGCGGTTGGCCGGCACCTGCAGCAGGTATTCGAACAGCGCAATGCCCCAGCTCAGCAGCGCCGCTACGTACCAAACCGTGTTGTTTTGGTGCTTCAAATGACCATACCAAGCAAAGGTCATGAACACATTTGACGCCAGCAGCAGACCTACGGTCTGCACCGACACGGGCAACTGTTGTAGCCAGTACATACGGGGGGTTCTGAAACAAAAGGGATCAAATGCGGCTCCCGCCGCTGCGGCCGAGCCGTGCACCGCCTCACTTGGCCCACTGGGCATATTTGGCGCGTAACTTTGCCACCTTGGGTGCCGCCACAGCCACACAATACCCCTGGTGCGGGTTGCGGGCAAAGAAATCTTGATGGTAGTCCTCGGCGGACCAGTAGCTGCGTAGATCGTCCACTTCGGTGACCAGGGGTTGACCAAATACCCCCTCCCGCTCCAAATCAGCGATGACGACCCGCACAACAGCCTGCTGGCCTGGCTGTGTGCAATAGACCCCACTGCGGTATTGGGAGCCCACATCGTGCCCCTGCCGGTTCAAAGTGGTCGGGTCGTGCACCGCAAAGAATATTTCCAGAATATCCTTCAATCCAATAACGGCTGGATCGAATTCGACCTTCACCACCTCAGCGTACCCGGTTTGCCCAGTACACACCTGTTCGTAAGTCGGGGCCATCACTTGCCCATTGGCGTAGCCAGACTCCACATCCGTCACCCCGCGAACCTGGTCAAAAACCGCTTCTGTGCACCAAAAACAGCCACCCGCCAGCACTATGGTTTCACGCTCCGTCATTTCAACACCCATAGGTTCAACCGTTGCAAAAATAACTTTTCGAGTATCCCTTACCCAAAGACTTTTTGCTCAAACCACCCTCCATCCCCCCTTGAATGGAGTGCGTTCAGTAAAATGAGAAAGAATCGGCTAATATACCCACAGGAGTATTTAATGCACACTGGCACCGCCCCTTTCGACTTCGACAAGGCCCGCTTCAACATGATCGAACAGCAAATCCGCCCCTGGGAGGTGCTGGATGCAAAGGTGTTGAACCTGCTGAGTGAAGTCAAGCGTGAGCAATTTGTGCCCGCGTCCTACCAAGCGGTGGCGCTGGCCGATTTGTGCATTCCCCTGACCGACAAAGGCCAAGAAGGCCCTTGCATGCTCAACCCGAAGGTGCAAGCCCGCGCGGTGCAAGACCTGGCGCTGCAACCGGGTGAAACCGTGCTGGAAATTGGCACGGGCAGCGGTTACATGGCCGCACTCATGGCCAGCATGGGCGCACGCGTATTGAGCTTGGAAATTGACGCGGGTGTGGCACGCCAGGCGCGTGAAAACCTGGCTCGCGCTCACATTGGCAATGTGGAAGTCAAAGAGGCCGACGCTGTCGCCAATGGTTATGCCGCCTGCACCAGTGGCGCCCCCTTTGACGCCATTGTGCTGGGCGGCTCCGTGGCCGAAGTACCGACCGAGTTGCTGGAATTGCTGAAGACCGGCGGCCGTCTGTTTGCCATCGTGGGCAAAGGCCCGGTGATGCGCGCCACCCTGATCCGCCGCGCTGGCCCAGCATCCTTCCACACCGAAGAGCCCTGGGACACCAGCGCCCCGCCATTGCTGCATTTCCCAGCCGCCAAGCGCTTCAAGTTCTGATGAATAGGAAACCCAGTGGTCACGAACATACGCCCAAAAGATTTGCCGCAATGGCTGGCACAGCACGCCACACAGGCCGAAATGCCGCTCGTGCTGGATGTGCGTGAACCCTGGGAAGTGCAAATGGCCAGCATCAAGCCCAACGGGTTTGAGCTGCGTGTCTTGCCCATGCACACCGTACCTGCACATTTGAGCGAGTTGCCCCGCCAACAGCCGATTGCCTGCCTCTGCCACCATGGGGGCCGAAGCGCGCAAGTGGCGTATTTTCTGTTGAACCAGGGTTACGAGCGCGTGGTCAACATCCAGGGAGGAATCCACGCCTGGACCCAGGAAGTGGATCCTTCCGTCCCCCAGTACTGACACACGGTTGCAGAGGAACGCTATGTCTATCCGCCTTACTTTCCCCGTTCTGGTCCCTGTGGCGCTGGCGGTGTTCATCCAGCCCGTACAGGCTCAGAGTCTGCAGGAGCTGTACGAAGCAGCCAGAACCTACGACGCAAGCTACCTGTCGGCCAAGTCTCAGTTCGATGCCAGCCAAGCCAAGGCCGAGCAAGCCAAAGCGGGGGTGCTGCCCAGTGTGGGTCTGTCGGCAGGGGCCAGCCGCACCAACACCGACTCCGACTTCGACCCGATCGACAAGACCACAGGCAGCCACAACGTGACCTTGGCAGCCAGCCAGCCGCTGTACCGCCCGGCCAATCGGATTGCGCTGGAACAGGCTGGCAAGTCGCTGGAAGTGGCCCAGGCCCAACTGGACAGCGCTGAGCAAGACCTGATCGTGCGCACCTCCCAAGCTTATTTTGACGTGCTGGCGGCGCAAGACAGCGTGACCTTTGTGCAAGCCCAGAAAAAGGCCGTAGCGGAACAATTGGCGGCAGCCAAACGCAACTTTGAGGTGGGCACCTCCACCATCACCGACACACGTGAAGCGCAGGCCCGTTTTGACTTGGTGGTGGCCCAGGAAATCGCCGCCGAAAACGACTTGCGCGTGAAAAAACTGGCACTCGACCAGTTGGTCGGCAAACCGGGGACAAGCCCATGGAAACTGGCCCCGGCAGCCAACCTGCCCGCCGTGGAGCCCATGGACGTGACGCAGTGGGTGCAACGCGCCGAAAGTGGTCACCCCAGCGTGCGTCAGGCACAGGCTGGGCTGGACACGGCGCAACTGGAAACGCAAAAAGCCGAAGCTGGTCACCTGCCCACGCTGGATGCAGTGGCGCAATACCAAGTGGCCCGCAACCCGAACAACGCCGCCACGCCCCCTGAATACTTGCGTAACCACTATGCCACCGTTGGCCTGCAGTTCAACATGCCGCTGTTCGCAGGTTTTGCCATCCAGAACCGGGTAAAGGAAACCCTGGCACTGGAAGACAAGGCGCGCACCGATCTGGAAGCGGCCAAGCGCGGCTCGGCGCAGGCCACTCGTGCCGCGTTCTTTGGCGTGGTGTCAGGCCAAGGCCAGGTCAAGGCGCTGGAAGCGGCGGAAGCCTCCAGCCAAAGCGCACTGGACGCCAACCAACTGGGCTACCAGGTGGGTGTGCGCATCAACATCGACGTGCTCAATGCACAGAGCCAGCTCTACCAGACCAAAGCCAGCTTGGCCAAAGCCCGTTACGACGTGCTGGTGGGTGGCTTGCGCCTGAAACAGGCCAGCGGCGTGTTGAAAGCCGAAGACCTGCAACCGATCAACGCCCTGCTGGTGCAGTGAGGTAAGACAGCACAGCCTGGGCGTAGCGGTCTGCGGCGCCTGCGCCCTGCTGGATGAGGGTTTGACACCCGAGCTTGGCCTGGTCCAACTGGGCCGGGTGCTGCACCCAGCGTGTCACCTGTTCCATCGCGGCGTCCAGATCGGGTACCTCCACCGCCGCACCGGTTTGCTGCGCCCACGCAGCCGCTTCTGCAAAGTTGAAGGTATGCGGCCCCATCACCACCGGGCATTCGCACGCCGCGGCTTCAATGAGGTTTTGCCCGCCCAGCGGCAGGAAACTCCCCCCCAGCAAAGCCATGTGCGCCATGCCGTAGTACAACGGCATTTCGCCCAGGCTATCGCCCAGCCAGACGTCCGCTTGCTGAGCCTCTGCTGGCCACTCAGCCACAGGAGGCACTCGTCCCCGCCACTGGCTGCGCCGGAACACCTGCAAACCACGACATTGCAGCAATTGGGCCACGGCATCGAAGCGCTGTGGGTGGCGAGGCACCACCAGCCACAAGGGCTGAACACCCGAGACACCTTCACGCAAGGCAGTGAAACGGGTCAGCAGGCTGTCCAGCCACAAGGCTTCTTCCCCTTCCCGGCTGCTGGCCCACATGATCACCGGACGCCCATCCACTCCTGCACGGCACGCCTGGCCCTGGGCCCAAGCCCCTGGGTGCCAGGGCACGTCGAATTTCAAGTTGCCGCACACACGCGCAACCTTGGCATCCAGTTGCCTCAGGCGCAGCGCATCGGCTTCTGTTTGGGCGTAAACTGCGGTGAGATTGGCAAAGGACGGACGGGCCAGCCAAGCCAAGCGCTGCGCCTTTTGCCAGGAACGTTCGTTGAAGCGGGCATTGACCAGCAACAGCGGGACGGATTGCTGCTGACAGGCGTGCACAAGATTCGGCCACACCTCGGTTTCCATCAGCACCCCTGCGCTGGGTTGAAAGTGACGCAAAAAACGCTGAACGGCCCCAGGCGTATCCCATGGTAGCCATGCTTGCATGTCACCAGCTTGCAGCAGCCGCTTTCCTTCTTCCCGGCCCGTGGCGGTGCTGTGCGTTAACAGCACGCGCAGTCCTGGCCGGGCAGCACGCAATCGCTCCAACAGCAATGCAGCTGCGCGCGTTTCCCCCAGGGAAACGGCATGCACCCACAACTCACCTACAGAATCGCCCGTTCGCTGGGCGTAATGGCCAAACCGCTCGTCGATGAACTGCAGGTATCCAGGTTCCTGGCTACCACGCCGCCGCAGTTTGCGCTGCAACAGCGGCTGCGCCAGCCACATGCCCAGGCTGTACACAAACCGGGCCAATCGCTCCAACCAGGTGCGCATCAGGCGGCAAACAGTTGGGCGTACACCCGCCCAATGCCCGCTGCTTCCTGTGCCAGCGAGAAGTGCGCTGTCACGCGCTGCCTCGCGGCTTCACCCATGGCGCGGGCGGCCAAGGGGTCTTGCATGACTTGGCGCACGGCAGCGGCCAGGCCCACCGCATCGCCCGTGTCCACCAATTGACCGTTCACACCCGGCTGCACCAGTTGTTCAAAAGCGCCTGTGCGTGAACACACCACAGCACAGCCAGTGGCAGCGGCTTCGAAAGGGGTCAGGCCAAACGGCTCGTAGCGCGGACAGGCCACGCACAGCAAGCACCGCTGGTACCAGCGGTGCACCTCACCCGAAGGTACTTCGCCCAGGAACACAATGCGGTCGGTCAAACCAGCAGCGTCAATGCGGGCTTGCAATTCTTGCTGGTAGGCTTGGTGTTGTGGCTGCGCCAGGCCTGCAATCACGGCGGTCGCATCGGGCAAATGCGGCAGCGCGGCGATCATGGCATCCACGAACACGTCGGAACCTTTGTCGGGCCGCACCCGGCCAAAGACGCCGATGCCGTACTTGCCCGGCAAACCCGAATCGGCCCAGGCGGTGAGTTTGTCGGCAGGCGCCGAGAAACGGCTCAGGTCAATGCCATGCGGCACCACGGCCGTGGTGTTGGGCACAAAACTGGCCGCCAAAGGCGTGGTGGAGATGACCGCGTCCATGCGCGCAATGAGCCAACGCGGGAACCAGCCATGGCGGTGCTGCGCGGCCGAGGTGAACACCAGCTTGATAGGCAGACGCAGCACATCGCGGGCCCACAGACCCGCCATCATTTCGTGGTCACGCCGCACGTGCCAGATGCGGAACGCGCGCCCGGCGGGCGGTTTGCGTGAGAGACGGATCGCTTCTTTCAGCGTCATGCCCGGCACGCCGTTGGATTGCGGCGTGCCGCAGTAGGCCAAGCGCCACTGCCCCAGTTGCAAGGGGACCAGGGCATTGACCGTGGCCGACACCCCGGTGTAGCGCTTCTTCAGGTTGAAAACAATGACTTCTGGATCGGCGCTGGGTTTCATGCGGTAGGCGTGGCGGCTGAAAGTTGCAATGGTAGCGGGTTGCCCTGCCGCATCAGTGCGCGGCTTGCTGGACCTGGGCATCGGGCTTGACGCGCTGGAGCAAGGTCATCATCTCGGCTTCAATGCGGAGCAGGGCTTCGGGCGTCTGGCCCTCGAAGCGCAACACCAGCACGGGGGTGGTGTTGGACGCGCGGATCAGGCCAAAACCATCCGGCCAGTCCACACGCAGGCCATCGATGGTATTGAGCTGGGCAGGGGCCGCGAAATGCGCCAAGCCTTGCAGTTCGGCCACCAGACGGTGCGGTTCGCCATCGGCACAGGCCACGTTCAGCTCAGGCGTGGAGTGGCTGGTGGGCAAGGCCTCGAGCACAGCGGCGGGCTGTGCGTGGCGGCTCAGAATTTCCAACAAACGCGCACCGGCGTAGCTGCCATCGTCAAAACCGTACCAGCGCTCCTTGAAGAAGATGTGGCCGCTCATCTCGCCACCCAGGGGTGAATCGACCTCCTTCATCTTGGCCTTGATCAATGAATGGCCGGTCTTGAACATCAGTGGCACACCACCGGCGGCTTCGATGGCCGGTGCCAGGCGCTGGCTGCATTTGACATCGAACACAATGGTGCCGCCCGGCACGCGCGACAGCACATCTTGCGCGAACAGCAGCATCTGGCGGTCCGGAAAAATGTTCTGCCCGCTGGGTGTGACTATGCCCAGACGGTCGCCATCGCCGTCGAAAGCCAGGCCCAGATCGGCCCCGGTTCGGGTGAGGGCGGCGATCAGGTAGCGCAGGTTTTCGGGCTTGGACGGGTCGGGGTGGTGGTTGGGGAAATTGCCATCCACTTCGCTGAACAGCTCGGTCACTTCGCAACCCAAAGCGCGGAACAATTGCGGCGCCGAAGCCCCGGCCACGCCGTTGCCACAATCGACCACGATCTTGAGCGGCCGCGCCAGCTTCACATCGGACACAATGCGCGCGATGTAATCAGCCTGCACACTGTGCTGGCGCACGCCGCCCCCCGCTCGGGCCGGGGCATCTTCCGCCTCAATGGACTGGCGCAACGCCTGGATTTCGTCACCATAAATGGCACGGCCAGCCAGCACCATCTTGAAGCCATTGTGGTGTTTTGGGTTGTGGCTACCGGTGACCTGGATACCGCTGCGGCACAACGTGTGCGCCGCGAAGTACAGCATGGGCGTGGTGACCATGCCCACATCGATCACCTGCACCCCGGCCTGCACCAGCCCTTCGATCAGCGCCTGGGCCAGCACCGGGCTGCTCAGGCGGCCATCCCGCCCCACGGCCACAGTGGTTTCGCCCAGCCCCAGCGCACGCGCACCAAAAGCGCGGCCCAGTGCCCGTGCCATGTCTGGGTGAAGTGCGTCCGGCACGACCCCACGGATGTCATAGGCTTTGAAGATGCTGGGCGTGACTTGCATGCAGGTTGTCCTCACTGTTCAGATGGAATGTTCGCAACCCGCATTGTAGAAACCCCAGGCAGCACAACGCACGGGTCCACCGCTATCATGACCGGCATGTCACTGCGCGAGCCCTCTCTGCCCCGCTCCATTTCGACCACCATTTGGCCCAGTCCGATCGGTCAGTTGCTGATCGCGGCCAGCCCCACGCACCTGTGCGGCATCTGGTTCCAGGACCAAACCGGCATCCCGGCCTGGGCAAGGCAAGGGACGCCCTGCCCTGAACATGAGGTGATTCGCCGCACCATCGCGCAGTTGAGCAGCTATTTCCACGGCAAGCGCGAAACGTTCGACCTGCCCCTGGACCTGAGCTGTGGCACGGATTTTCAGCAAGCCGTCTGGAACGCGCTGCCCGCCATAGGCTACGGCGAAACCACCAGCTACCTGCGCATTGCCCAGCTCATAGGCCGCCCGAAAGCGGTGCGTGCCGTGGGCGGCGCCGTGGGGCGCAACCCGCTGGGCATTGTGCTACCTTGCCACCGGGTGTTGGGCAGCGGCGGCGCGCTCACAGGCTACACCGGGGGCCTGGACCGCAAAATCGCCCTGCTGACGCTGGAGCAGCACCGGGGCCAGCCATGAGCCCGGCTTTGGCGGCTGAGTTCGTGCTGCTGGCGGCACTGTGGGGGGCTTCGTTCCTGTTCATGCGGCTGGGCGCGGTGGAGTTTGGCTCCTGGGCCACGGCCGGTATGCGTGTCACCGTCGCCACCCTGGTCCTGCTGCCCGTGCTCCTGCTGCGCGGCCAGTGGCCTGCTTTTCGGCGGCGCGCGGGTCCGATCCTGTTTTCCGGCCTGCTCAACGCCGGTTTGCCTTTTGCGCTGTATTCCTATGCCGTGCTGGCCATTCCTACCGGGCTATCGGCCATCCTGAACGCAACCACACCACTGTTTGGGGCACTCGTGGCCTGGCTGTGGCTGAACGAGCGGCCAAGGCCAGCCCGCGCCCTGGGTCTGGCCTTGGGCTTCACAGGCGTGGTGATGCTCTCCTGGGACAAGGCCAGTTTCCACGCCGGAGGCAGCGGTTGGGCTGTACTGGCATGCTTAGGTGCGACCTTGAGTTATGGGTTGGCAGCCAGTCACACCAAAAAATACCTCATGGATGCCCCTCCCTTGGCCATGACCACAGGCAATTTGCTAGGGGCCGGTTTGGCACTGGCCGTACCCACCGTGTGGTTTTGGCCCGCTCACACACCAAGCGCCCTGACATGGGCCGCCATCGTGGCATCGGGCGTGCTGTGCACCGCCATCGCCTACATCCTGTTTTTCCGCCTGATCACCCAGGCCGGGCCCAGCAAAACCCTGACGGTGACGTTTCTGATTCCGGTTTTTGCGCTGGTTTATGGCGCCACCCTGCTGGATGAGCCTGTCACGCTCTGGATGGTGTTGGGCGGCGCAGTGGTGTTCACCGGGGTGGCACTGGCGACCGGTTTCATCCAACCCCAGCGCCGCGCGCGCTGACCGACGTATGCAGCGCCTTTTTCACGCTCCGTGGCTGGTGGCCTTGGTGCTGTCGGTGACGACGGCTGTGGCCTCGGCGCAAACCCTCAATGGAACGGTTGTGCGGGTGGTAGATGGCGATACGCTGCACATACGCTCTGGCGGGGAAACCGTCAAAGTCAGACTGGCTTACATCGACGCACCAGAACACGGACAGGCCTACAACCGGCGCGCCAAAGAAGCGCTGGCCCAGTGGTGCGCGGGCCAGCAAGCCCTGGTCCGGCGGGTGGACACCGACCGCTACGGCCGCATGGTGGGACAGGTGGAATGCCAGCACACCAATGTGAACCAGATGTTGGTCCGCGCAGGCTTGGCATGGGTGTACCGGAAATACACCCCAGACGGCCACAGCCTGTACGCCGTCGAACAGGCAGCCCGCAACGAGCACCTGGGGCTGTGGACCGACCGCAACCCCACAGCTCCCTGGGAGTGGCGGCGCCAGCGCCGCTCAAGCCCGTAAGAGCCTGCAGCTTATTCGCCCACAGCGTCCTTGACGCACTTCTTCTCGAAACTGGCTTTGGCCGCACCGGACAATTTCTTTTCTTTGGAGCGAACCTCACAGGCAGCGTGGGCGTCTTTCTGGCATTTGGTCACGAAAGACGTCTTGGCGGCCCCAGCCAGCTTCTTTTCGAGGGCCTTGGCCTGGCAGGTTGCACCCTGAGCTACCGCTCCAAAAGCCAGGCTGGCCAGCAACGTACCCAAGGCAAATCGAATCAACATAGCATTCCTCCTGTCAGTCAAGCTGACGGGATGGTAGCAGGAACACTGCCTTGTACCGCTTCTTTGAGTTTAGGGCTGGCATGGAATGTGACCACACGCCGGGCCTCGATGGCAACTGGCTCTCCCGTGCGCGGGTTGCGGCCTGGACGCGGGGCTTTGGTGCGGATCTGGAAATTGCCAAACCCCGACAGTTTCACATCCTCCCCCGCCACCAAGCTGTTGGCAATCAGATCGAAAAAAGCATCCAGCATGTCTTTCGATTCACGCTTGTTCAGGCCGATTTGCTCAAACAGCATGTCGGCCAACTGCGCTTTGGTCAGGGCTGCGGCTTCTCCGTCTTGCAATTCGATTTCCATGGGACAGTGCCTCCTGGGTGTGTGTTCGGCTGTCAAGCCCGCAACCGGGCTTGTGCGCGCAGCTGGAGTGAAGCCAGCACCGCTTGAACCACACCGTCGATTTCTTCGTCGGTCAACGTGGCGTCAACGCGCTCCAGCGTCAGGCGCACGGCCAGGCTCTTTTCGTCGGCAGCCAGGCCACCGGTCTGCTCGGCACCCTTCTTCGGGCGGTAGACGTCGAACAGCACGGCCTGCTTGAGCCACGCCTGGCCCGCAGCCTCAATGGCGGTCATCAGTTCGGCGTGGGTCACGGCCTCCTTGACCACCACGGCAATGTCACGCTCCACCGGCTGGTGGCGCGTCACGCCCTGGGCTTGCGGCACCACGCGGGCCAGCACGGCCGGCAAGTCCAGCTCGAACATCACCGGCGCCTGCTGCCAGCCTTCGGCCTGCTTCCAGCGCGGGTGCAGTTCACCCACGTAGCCTATCGGTTGACCGTCCAGCAACACGCGGGCGCAGCGCCCCGGGTGCATGGCCGGGTGGGTGGCGGCCTCGAAGGTGGGTACACGCGGTGCCAGCAGGGCTTCCACGTCGCCCTTCACGTCGAAGAATTCGACCGCTCGCGCTGGCACCCCCCACTGCTGGCTGGCTTCGTCGCCAAAGGCCAGGCCCGCCACGCGCATGGGCTGGGCAAAACCGGCCACGCTGGTTTCGCTGTCCTGCACACTGGCGTCCTTGGTGAACACGCGGCCCACCTCGAACAGGCGCGCGCGCGCGGCCTTGCGGTCGGTGTTGAACTTCAGCACCGCCAGCAGGCTGCCCAGCAGCGAAGAACGCATCACGTTCATCTGGCTGGCAATCGGATTGAGCAGCTTGATCGGGTCGGCGTTGGCGGCGTAGTCGCGCTCCCAGCGCTCTTCCACGAAGCTGAAGTTGATGGTTTCCTGGTAGCCCAGTTGGGCCAGTT
>CAYQTH010000036.1:0-13025 GCA_964420415.1 uncultured Macromonas sp.
ATGCGGCGGAATTCGAGCTTTTCCACGTCGGCGGCCAGGGCGTCGGCTTCACCTTCGATGGTTTCCAGGCCGGCGTCATCGCCTTCTTCCTTGGACATGTCGAACAGCTCGCTGTTGTCGGCCAGTTCGTTGCTCAGGCGGTCGAGCACCAGAACCACGTCTTCCAAAGACTTTTTTTCCTTGCCCAGGTCCTGGGCGCGCTTGGGGTTGTCCCAAACGGTTGGGTCTTCCAGCGCGCTGTTGACCTCGCTCAGCTTCAATGCCTTGGCATCGTAGTCAAAGATACCTCCGTAGCTCGACCACGCGAGCGCTGAGGTCGGACAAACGGGCGGAGATGGCGTTGATGCGTTCGGCTTCCATGGTCTACTCTGAATTCTTTGTAAACCTTGGATTTTCTCATGCCACGGCCCACTGTGCGCGTTCGTCAGCTGCTGGTGCTTGCAGGCCGAGGCCGCCACTGGGCCAGCAGCATGGCCGCCACCAGCAAAGCGGCGCCGCTCCAGCCGCGCAGGCCGATGTTTTCCCCCAGCAGCCACCAGCCGCACAGCGCCGAAAACAGCCCTTCGCTGCTGTAGATGATGGCCGCGTGCGAGGGCAAGGCGTCGCGCTGCACAATGACCTGCAAGGTGTAGGCCACGCCTATGGACATGATGCCGCCCCAGGCAATGGCCTCAGCCGCCTGTTGCAAGCCGGTCACCGTGATGTGTTCGTTCGACCCGGCCACCAGCAGCGACAGCCCCCCTGCCACCAGGTACTGCAGCACGGACAGGCGCAACGGGTCATGGCGGCGCGCCAGGTAACCCACCAGCAGCACATGCACGGCCCACATCAGCGCGCCGCCCAGTTGCAGCCAGTCGCCGGGCGCGATGGTGGCATCCGCTTTGACACTGAGCAGGTACAGTCCGCCACTGGCCAGGGCGACGGCCCCCCACACCGTCAGCGCGACACGCTGCCTGAACAGCAGCAAGAGCACGGGCACGAACACCACGTACAGCCCGGTGATGAACCCCGCATTGCTCACCGATGTGCCCAACAGACCGAACTGCTGCAGGTTGATGGCGGTGAACAGCACCAGGCCCAGCAGCCCGCCCGCCCGCCACAGCCCCTGGCTGCGGTGCAGCGGCAGCACGGCAAAAGGGCTGCCGCGCCATGACCACAGCGGGGCGATCAACGCCGCCCCCAGCAGCAGACGCGTGCCGGTGTAGGTGAAAGGGCCTACCGTGTCCATACCCACTTGCTGAGCCACAAAGGTGGAGCCCCAAATGGCTGCTGTCAGCAGCATCAGCAGGTCGGCCCGGAAAGTGTGTGAATGCGTCATGGGGCGGATATTGGCATTTTTCAGAGCGAGGAGAGAAATCCCCGCACGTGCCGGGGCGTGCCGCTCGTGTTTACACTTCCTTCCACTTACAACTTCAGGCTGGTTGCACAATGGATCTCGTTTCTTTGGGACAAAGCAATTTGCAGGTGACCCCCATTTGCCTGGGCACCATGACTTTCGGCGAGCAGGTGGACGAAGCGACCACCCACGCCATTCTGGACCGTGCGCTGGAGCGCGGCGTGAATTTCATCGACACCGCCGAGATGTACGCGGTGCCCACGCGGGCCGAAACCTATGGGCGTACCGAGGAATACATAGGTTCCTGGCTGGCCAGCCGTCCGGGGGTGCGCCAGCGCGTGGTACTGGCATCCAAAGTGGCCGGACCGTCGCGCGGCACGCCCTGGATACGTGGCGGGCAACTGGGCTTGAGCAAGGCCGACATCGTGTCGGCTTGCGAGGACAGCCTGCGCCGTTTGCGCACCGACGTGATCGACCTGTACCAGATCCACTGGCCTGCCCGCAACGCCCCCACGTTCGGGCAAATGTATTTCAACCCCGCTTTCGACAAGCCGAACACCACGCCCATGCTGGACCAGTTGGAAGCGCTGGCGCAACTGGTGGCGCAGGGCAAAGTGCGGGCCGTGGGCTTGTCCAACGAAACCCCTTATGGGGTGCATGAGTTCGTGCGTCTGGCCGAACAGCATGGCCTGCCGCGTGTGGCCACGGTGCAGAACCCCTACGGCCTTGTCAACCGCACGGTTGAAAACGGGCTGGACGAAACTCTGCACCGCCTGGGCGTGTCGTTGCTGGCCTATTCGCCTTTGGGGTTTGGCTTGCTGACCGGCAAGTACGACCAGGCGGGTGATGGCACGCCACGTGGACGGATGGACCTGTTCGAGTCCATGCGCAAGCAGCGCTGGGGCCGCCCCGAGGCACTGGCGGCAGCGCGCCGCTACAACACGCTGGCCAAGGAACACGGGCTGACCCCGGTGCGCATGGCGTTGGCGTTTTGCTACACCAAGTGGCAGGTGGCCAGCACCATTTTGGGGGTGACTTCTGTGGCTCAGCTGGACGAGTGCCTGGATGCCTGGGGCACCACACTGTCGCCGGAATTGCTCAAAGCCATTGACCAGGTGCGCTGGGAACAGCGCGACCCAGCCGTGTGAGGCCAGCCAACCTCACAAGCGCAGCCGGGTTTCTTGTGCCAGCAAGGTGTCGAGCAGATGCAGTGCCTGGTCAAGGGCAAAATCCTCAATTTGCTGAGCGAGTGGTTGCACCTTGGATTCACCCAGCAGTTGTTGCAGGGGTGCGCGCAATGTCTGAAAAAGCTGGCTGGACTGCAAATCGTCGGTGCTCAGCAATTGCCGCAGTTCAGCAAGTCCTTGTGCCAGAGCTTGAACCTGCGGTTCATCCAGCGGCAGCACAGGTTCGCTGTTGGATGGGGTGGGCAGCTGTGCCAGCTCGCTGCATATTGCCGTGAGTGTTTGCGTCAGATGTTGCAGCCGGTCGGTAATGTTGTCTGGCGTGCCATGACGCACCGCGTATTCGGCTTCGGCCGCCGCTTCGCTGATGCCTATCAGTCCCAGCGTGCCCGACAACCCTTTGAGGGTGTGCAGTATCCGTACTGCACGGGTCGGGTCCTGATGCAGGCATGTGCGGGTTTCCTGTGCGTCGTGCGCATGCTCCGATGCAAACCGCTGCAACAATTCAAACCAGCGTGGCACCCGTCCCAGCACCGTGCGCAAACCTTGCTCGGTACGCACGCCGGGCATGGCTTGCAAGCGCTGCAGCCAGGCCTGTTGCTGCTCGCTCAATAGCGCGTGTTCCTGCGTCAGGGCAGGTGGCGTCACGGCTTCGCTGACATCAACCGCAGGCAGCCAGCGCAGCAGGGGGGCATACAGCCGATCCGGGTCCACGGGCTTGGCAATGTGGTCGTTCATGCCATTGTCCAGGCAGGCCTGCCGGTCTTCGTCAAAAGCGTTGGCCGTCATCGCCAGGATTGGGGTGTCGCGGTTGAGCGTGTTGCCCCGGATGGCACGTGTGGCTTGCATGCCGTCCATGCGGGGCATTTGCAAATCCATCAGGATCAGGTCGTAGGGCTGGGTTTGGGCTTTTTGCACGGCTTGCTCGCCATCTTCAGCCAGGTCGGCTTGCAGGCCCACGTGCCGCAGCAGGTCCAGGGCCACTTCCTGGTTGAGCGGGTTGTCTTCGGCCAGCAGGATATGGACCTGGGGACGCCTGCGCAGCAGGTCCTCCGCGTCTGACGGTGACGGGGCGGAGAGGGGTTGCCCCAAGGTCCTGGATAAGGCGTCCAGCACCGCGCTGGCGGTGACTGGTTTGGTCAGAAAACCGCTGAAACCGTGTTCCTGCCAGTGTTCTTGCGGGCTGTCTTTGGTGGCGCTGACCAGGATGCAATGGGGGCTGGGGTTCAACCTCAGTTGCCTGATGCGTTCGCACGTGGTGACGCCGTCCAGCTCAGGCATGGACCAGTCCAGCAACACCAGTGCATACGGGTCACCCAGGCGTTCGGCCTGGACCAGCCGCTCCAGCGCCTCGTGGCCCGATCTGGCCGTGTCCGCGCGGGCTCCCATGCGGCTCAGTGTGTCGGCCATGGACTCGCGGGCTTCCAAAATGTCGTCCACCACCAGGGTGCGCGTGCCCTTGGGCAGACTGTCTGGCTGGGCGTGGTTGCTCCCCGTGTTGGCCGAACCAAAAGGGGCTTCCAGCCAAAAAACGCTGCCTTGCCCCTGGGTGCTGGTCACGCCCACCCGTCCACCCATCATCTCGGCCAGGCGGCGTGAAATGGCCAGTCCCAGGCCGGTGCCGCCGTACAACCGTGTGGTGGAACTGTCGGCTTGGCTGAATGGCTGGAACAAGCGTTCCATTTGGGCTGGACTCATGCCGATGCCGGTGTCGCGCACCTCGAACCGCAGCCACTGCTTGCTGCCCTCGGTGTGGAGCGGTATACCGCGCAGCACCACGCTGCCCTGCGCTGTGAATTTGACGGCGTTGCTGGCAAAGTTGAGCAGGATTTGTCCCAGGCGCAGGCCATCGCCGTTCAGACGTCGGGGCAGGGCGCTGATGTCGGCCACCAGTTCCAGTTGTTTGCCCTCGGCACGTTCTTGCACCAGGTTGCACACATTGCCTACCACCCGTTCAACGTCGAAGTCGGTTGGGTCGAGCGTCATGCGGCCTGCTTCGATCTTGGAGAAGTCCAGGATGTCGTTGATGATGCCCAGCAGGTGGTGTGCCGCATCGTTGATTTTGTCCAGTTGCCGTCGTTGGCGGTCGCTCTGGCTGTCGCGGTGCAACAGATGCGTCAGACCGATGATGGCATTCATCGGCGTGCGGATTTCATGGCTCATGTTGGCCAGGAAGGCGCTTTTGGCCTGGTTGGCCGCCACAGCAGCCTCTTTGGCGGTGACAAGTTCAGCGGTTCGCTCTGTCACCATGTCTTCCAGGCTGTTTTGGTAGTGCCGCAGAGCGCGTTCGCTGGCCTTGCGTTCGCTGATGTCGTTGATGATGACTGACATATAACGCTGGCGGCCCAGTTCCACCAGGCTCAGGCTGACCCAGCATTCCAGCAGGTGGCCGTTTTTGTGCCGGTGCGGGCTTTCGAATTCAACATGGCTCTGCTCAATCAACCGGTCGACGTTGCTTTGTATGGTTTCGGGCGGGTCGGTGGTGATGTCTGGCGCCGAGAGCTGCACGAACTCTTCACGGCTATAGCCCAGCATTTCGTGGGCAGATCGGTTGAATTCAACGATCTGCTGGCTTTCCAAGTCCAGCAGCATGATGCCCACATCCGACTGCGCCATGATGGCCGACAGCACCTGTTCGCGGTGGCGCAGGGCTTCATCCGCCTCTTTGCTGGTGGTGATGTCTTGCACCACACCGTCCAGGCGTAACGCCTGTGTTTGGAGGTCGCGCGTGGCTTCGGCCCGCTGGCGCACCCATCGGGTGGTGCCCGCCACTTGTATCCGGTGCTCAACGTCAAATGTGGCCCCTTTCATGGCGGCTGCCCAGGCTTGATTCAGGGCGTCCAAATCTTCGGGGAAAACCCGTGATTGCAGCTTTTCCAGGCCAATATCCGGGCCGGGCACAATTCCCAGAATCGTGCAGGCTTCGGCCGACCACTCGAAGCGCTGGGTGCGGGCGTTGAAATGCCAGCTGCCCAGTTTGGCCATGTACTGTGCATGACGCAGTTCAGTTTCACGCTCCTGCAGCTGGTGCTGTTCGTGCTGCAAGTCGAGTTGGTTTTGGCGGGCCAACTGCATGGCTTGCTGGAAGGCCAGTACCGCTGCCGACAGGTCACGGATCACCGGGTGCTTGGATCTGGCCATCCGGCCCATGGCAGGCAACATGTTTTCACCATCGGCCAGTTGGATGTGGTCGGGGTCTTTCATGCGCAACGACAAGGTGCGCAATGCCAGCACGATCAGGTTCAGTTCGCGGCTCAACCACGATGCGATCCGCCACCAAATCAATGCCAGTGCCACCAAGGCAATGGAGCCGATTTGGATGTTGCGGTACAGGGACTCTTGCCGCTGTTGCAATAAAACCTGCGTTTGTGCGCGGCTGAGCGTGGTCAGCTCATTGCCCAGTTGCTGCACGTGCCCCAGGAATTGGCTGTAGTGGCGCAGGGCCGTGTTGATATGTTTTTGTGCGGTGTTGTGGTCTATGGCCGCCAGGTCAGTGGCCATGATGGTATAGCTGCGGTAGTGGTCGTAGGCACGCACTGCCTGGCGGATGCGGGTAATGACTTCTGGCCCCAGATCGCTGGAGTCAAGGTTCATCTCCAGAACCCGGACATTGATCTGAGCCAGTCGGTTGACCACCTCTGTGTGCAACTGGTAGAGCTGCGCCGCGTCGGCCTGCCCAGTGCTGGCCTGATCCAGCAGAGATTGCACCTGCTCCTGGATGTCGATCATCTGGTGTCCCAACTGCATCGCCTGATCCAAGTGGGTCAAGCGGTGGTCAAGTTCGCTTTGTAGCTGGTTTTGCCGTTGGTTGAACTGGTACAGGGTGTACCAGTTGATACTGGTGGCCAGGCCCGCTACCAGAACCACGGGCAGCAGCAGAAGCATCAGGAAAGGCAGGCGTTGGGTCATGTTTCAGGGCAGCAAAGTGGACCAGTCGGCTGGGTGGATGCTGCCCAGGTATTGGAACCCTTGCGCTCCCAGCGGGCGAAACACCACCACGGTGCCTTCAGGTTTGACGAAGTAGCCGATCAGATCGGCCAGATTGGGGGCATGGGCCACGATGACGCGGTTGCCGCCTGCCGCCACGGGTTGTGACAGTAGGTGCCTGGTCTGTGCCAGGATGGGCTGTTTCTCCTGGGCGGTGAGATTGGCGGTGTACATCAGGTTCAGGTCAACCCGAACGCGTGTGCCAAAAGCCAGGGTGGCGGTTTCGCGTGCCCGGCACATGGGACTGCTGTGCACCTCGCTCACAGGTATCTTGGCTTGCTCAATGGCGCGCCCGACCAGCCGTGCCACTTGCCGACCTTCATCGTTCAACGGGCGTTGGGTGCGGCAGTTGGCCAGATCAACCCTGGGCTGATCGGCCACACTGTTGTTGGTGTTGCCGTGCCTCATGTACAGCACATAGCCACCGTATTGCAGGGCTTGAAGCAAGGTGGTGCTGGCCGGTATCACCTGGAATGGAGTAGTGGCTTGCGCCCAAGCGGACAGCGTTGCGCTCAGCCAGCAGGCCAGGGCCATGGCCGTTCTGCGCCAGCGGTGCGTGCTGCAAAACCAGAAGTTCGTCATGCGGTTTCGGACGGTTAGGCGGTGTGTTGGTGATCGGAAAAACGCCTGGAAATGTCCAGAAATTGTTCACGGGAATTGAAATACACGTCCACCACGTCGGGGTCGAAGTGGGTGCCGCGTCCATCGCGCAGTATCTGCTCCACTTGGTCCAGTGCGAACGGCTCTTTGTAGTGGCGGCGGCAGGTCAGGGCATCGTACACATCGGCCAATGCCATCAAGCGTGCAGCCACCGGAATGTCGTCGCCGCTCAGACCCTGGGGATAACCGCTGCCGTCCCATTTCTCGTGGTGGCTCAGCGCAATCTGGCGTGCCACTTCCAGGAAGGCCAGGGCGGGTTTGTCTTCGTTGCTGTAGAGCAAGTCGTCCGGGTTGGGGGAAGCGAGGGCACGGTCAATGGCTTCGCTCAGGGCATCGGCCCCGATCTGGGCATGCTGTTTCATGATCTCGAATTCTTCCGGGGTCAGGCGGGCGGGCTTGAGCAGGATGTGATCCGGTATGCCCACTTTGCCGATGTCGTGCAAAGGGGCTGCTTTGGCGATCAGGCCGCGCTGAGGATCGCGCAGGGCATCTCGGAAGCGAGGGTGGTCTTGCAGTTGTGCGATGAGTGTTTCCACGTAAGCGCGGGTACGCAGCAAGTGGTTGCCCGTTTCGTTGTCACGTTTTTCGGCCAGCGTGGCCAGCGCATGCAGGCTGAGATCCTTGATCAGTTCGTTTTCGTGCATGCGCCGACGCACTTCCTGTTCCAGGTAGCCGTTCTGGTCGGCAAGCCAGTCGCGTGACTGTTTGAGTTCCAGGTGGGCTTTGACGCGGGCCAGCAGAATGGCCGGACGGATGGGTTTGGTCACATAGTCCACCGCACCCAGCATCAGGCCTTTTTCTTCGTCCTCATCAGCATCCATCGCCGTGACAAATATGACCGGTATGTCGTGTGTCAGCGGGTCGGCTTTGAGCTGCTGGATCACCTGGTAACCATCGGTGTCGGGCATCATGATGTCCAACAGAATCAAATCCGGCAGAGGGCTCAGCTTGACCGCCGCCAATGCCCGTTGTGCCGAGTTGGCCACGCGCACGCGGTAGTGCGGTGCCAGCAGTTCTCCCATCACGGTCAGGTTGACCGGAGTGTCGTCCACCACCAGGATGGTGTGGCGGCTGTTTTTTGCCTCAGGTGTTGCCGTGCTTGTACGCGTTGCGTTCATAGTCATGCTGATCTCAGCAGCTGGTGCATAGTGCTCAGCAGTTTGTTGAAGTGAATGGGTTTGTGCAAAACACGGTCGGCTCCAGCTTCCAACAATAAGCGGGTGGAGGCCAGATCCGTGTTGGCTGTCATCGCAATGAATTTCTGCTGGGGCCTGAGTTTGCGTGTTTTTCGAATCAACTCGTCCCCAGCCATGAAGGGCATCTGGAAGTCGGTGATCACCAGGTCGTAGGGCAGAACCTCGATCACGTTGTAGGCTTCCATGCCGTTGTGGGCGAAATCGACCTGCGCGCTGGTGTGCCCAAGCAGACGCTGGATGATGCTGAGGTGGAGGCGATCATCATCCACAACCAAGACGGTGGTACGTTCAAATCCTTGCAGAAGGTTCATCTGACCTCCTGGTTTTTGATACGAATGCTGAGCCGGGTGATGCTTTGCTGCCGTTGAATGACTGCTGGTTTGTCCGCCAGTTTGTCGACTAGAGATTCGATAATGATCAGGTCCAGCTCGTTTTTCAGATGATGATCTTCCAATGAGCGTGACAAAAAGTAGGGCGCAGATTCCACGGCAATGTCCAGCTCCAACGCATCTTCCTGCCTTCTAGTTTTTGCAGTGATGGGGTGGAAATAGGTTTCCCCGCCTTTCATGTTGAGCATCAGTGTGTGAAGCAGGATTCTTAAATGCTGAGCGTAGGTGCTGATGGATGAGTCTTTGGGTTTTCCATCGGGGAAATCGATGATTTTTCCCAGCGCATGCGCGATTGTTTCCAGTTCATCACAGAGGCTGACCCGCTGCGCTTGTGGGTCGATGGCTTTGAACTGTGCTTCCAGGATGTTGGGCAGGTGCTCCAGGGCCCGAGCCGTGTCCGAGGCCAGGAACTCGAGGTACTTCACTATGCGGGCCGCTTTTATCCCCATTGGCATGGCGTCGAGCATGGACAGGCTTACTTCCATCGCATGCAGTCTGGAAACCACTTCATGCGTCAATTTATGCGTGATCGAACTCATGGGTATGGCTCCATGCTGACACTGAGGTAAGGGGGCGCATCGTCTGGTTGCTCGGGCGAAACGGGGTAGGCGCCAGTTCGGTTCTCTTTGGGACGGGTGAATATCGTCTTTCCTAAAACAAAATTTACCACATGTATATTATTAATAAAATCATATTTAATTAATTTACATCATACTCTTGTCAATTTATTCCTTTTCAAGGGGTGGGTTGGCGTGTGATTGGGGGAGGGGTTTGGTTTGAGATTTGGATTGAGTCTGGCTCAAGGTAAGCTCGGGGCGGAATCAACCATTCAAAATCAGGAGTCGAAGGTGGATATTGCGTTGCCGGTGGCCGTGGTGGCTGCCTATCTGGTGGGGTCTTTGTCATTCGCGGTGCTGGTCAGCAAGGTCATGGGGCTGAGCGATCCGCGCAGCTATGGCAGCAAAAATCCAGGGGCTACCAATGTGCTGCGGTCCGGCAACAAGGTGGCTGCCGCGTTGACTTTGTTGTTGGACGGTGTGAAGGGCTGGTTGCCTGTGTGGCTGGTGTCCCACTGGGGCGGTCAGTGGGGTTTGGCCGAAGGAGCGCTGGCCCTGGTGGGGTTGGCCGCTTTCCTGGGACATGTGTACCCCGTGTTTTTTGGCTTCAAGGGTGGCAAAGGCGTGGCCACGGCAGCCGGTGTACTACTGGGGTACGAGCCTTGGCTGGGCTTGGCGGTGCTGCTGAGCTGGATTTTGGTGGCGGTGTTTTTCCGCCTTTCATCTTTGGCTGCTATCGTGGCGGCGGTGTTTGCCCCCATGTACTACCTGTTTGGTGACGGTGTGGCTTGGACGGTATCCCGGCCCGTGGCTTTGTCCATAGTGGTGATGGTGCTGCTGTTGCTGTGGCGGCATGGTGCCAACATCCAGCGGCTCATTGCGGGCAAAGAAACGCGAATCGGCAGCAAATCAAAGTGACGTGCAGGCGTGTTCAGCCGTGGGCCACAGCCATGCGCGAAAGTTGCAGCAAACGCGGGTGGTTCAGGCGCGCCCGTACAGTCTGGGTGATGAGGGCGGCTTCAATTCCATGGCCGTCTTCTGCGGTGTTGATCAACTCGGGTTCAGGCACCGGGTGCTCATGTGCATCAAGCACGGAAGCCACCCATGGTTCGCCAGGCCGACCCGAACGGCGCAGCACCACAGCCACGGTGCCATCGTTCAAGCGCACGAAGGTGCCCGGCGGGCAGATGCCTACTGCCTTGAGCATGGCGTGGCCGACCGCGTCCAGTGAGTTGCCACTGCGCACGATGACATGACGTGCTGAGTCAGTGATGCACTTGCCTGGCCGGGTTTGGCGCGGGCTGATGAGGGCGGCATACCGGTCGGCGGCCATCAGGATGCGTGCCGGTAATTCTGCATCGCTCACCGCGTCGTGGTGCTGTTCCACCACGTGCAGCCAGTCGGGGTCAGTCACGCCCACTTCGCGCAGCCACTGTGCGCTGCGGGCGGCGTGCGTGTCGATGAGTTCGCGCTGTGCCAGGCTGGGCGGGGTGGTTTGAGCGGCCAAGTCGTCTTGCAGGCGGGTCATGGCGATGTTCATGCTCAGCGCAGCCATGCCCAGGCTGTCTTGCTGCTCAAGGCCGAGATCAAGTTCGTTTGCCACCAAGTGGCACAGGACCGTGCACACCATCGCGTGTGAAGCACTGTAGGCGACCGTGCTGGATGCGGCCAGTTGAAACAGCCAATACAGGCTGCTGTCGGCATCCAGCGCGAGCAACTGCTTCATGCGCTGGTGCAGGGCGCCCAGTTGGGCTGGAAATTCACTCGGCTGGGGCGGAGCCAGCAGCAACACATGCAGGCGGGTTTCCAGGTCGGACCACTGTTGCATCCAGTCGGGCATGGAGGCGTAAGCGGGGTCGGGTTGAGCCGAGAAATTCATGGTGTGGATCTTCCTCAGTACCTGGGTTCCAGGATCATGCGGTCGTTCTCGCGCCGCATGTTGAAGCGTGCCAGGAAACTGTTGCCCAGCAGCACAAAAGGCAGGTCGGCGGGCAGCACCACGGCGGCCACGTTGTAACCGGTGTACGACCCCAGGCGTACCGTGTTCAAGGAGAGCTGGTAGCCAATGATGTCGCCATTGGCGGTGCGTATGCGCGCGCGCTGGCCCTGCTGGTAGGGCAGGCCCAGCCGCTTGGCCTCGGTTTCGCTCACCGTGAGTACGGTGGCGCCCGTGTCCAGCAGGAAGCGCGTGGACTTGCCGTTGATCTGGCCTTCGCTCTGGAAATGGCCTTGGGCATCGGCCACCAGTGTGATGGTGCGTTCGCTGGCGCTGCTGCCGCCCGCGTTGCCTGCGCCGCCCATGGGCATGGGGCTTTGGCCCATTTGCAGGGTGCGGCGCTGGCCGTGCACTTCCACCACGGCCTGGTCAGGCCCCACGGAAAGCACTTTGACCCCTTGCGCGCTTTGCCCGGCAGACACGAAGCGCGGCGTGGCACCGTCGATCACCAGCAGCGCTTTGTCGGACGTCAAGCCCGTCAAGGCCACGTCTTGCGCTTGCGCCATGGCCCCCAGGCTGGCCAGCCACACCGCCCCCAGTTGTGCCAGCCGCCGCACGGGCTGACCTGATGAGGTGCGCGGGGAGCTGGGTGGTGCCTGGGTCATTGCCGTGTGCCAGTCGGGGCGCAGAATCAATCGCGGAAGTTCTTGAACGACAAGGGCAAGTCCAGGTCTTTCTTGATCAAGGCCATGGCCGCTTGCAGGTCGTCGCGTTTGGCGCCGGTGACCCGGACTTCCTCGCCCTGGATGGCCGCTTGCACTTTCATCTTGCTGTTCTTGATGATTTGCTGGATTTTCTTGCCATCCTCGGTGCTGATGCCGTTGCGCACCTTGAGCACCTGCTTGACCTTGTCGCCGCCGATTTTTTCCACCTTGCCTGCGTCGATGAAGCGCACATCCACATTGCGCTTGGTCAGCTTGTTTTTCAGGATGTCATCGACCTGGCCGATCTGGAAATCGCTGTCGGCAAAGAGGGTGATTTCCTTGTCTTTCAGTTCCACGGCGGCTGAGCTGCCTTTGAAATCGAAGCGGGTGCCGATTTCTTTGCTGGTCTGCTCGATGGCATTTTTCACTTCGACCAGGTTGGGTTCGAGAACGGTGTCAAAAGAAGGCATGTGCGGTTCAATCCAAACGGCGGGGCGCGGCCGGGTGCAGTGCCCCAATGAGACAATCTGTGCATGTTAGTCGAGAAAAACGTGGCGCTCCAGCGCCTGAACACATTTGGCATCGCCGCGCGGGCGCAGCGCCTGGCGCGTGTGCGCTCGGACGACGAAGCGCAGGCCCTGATCCGCCATCCGGACTGGCGCGCCGATGAGGTGTTTGTGCTGGGCGGCGGTAGCAACATCGTGCTGACCGGGGACGTGCGCCGCCTGGTGCTGAAAGTGGAGATCCCCGGCCGTCGCCTGCTGAGCGAAACCGACAAAGGCTGGCTGGTGGAAGCGGGCGCGGGCGAGCGCTGGCACGACTTTGTGGCCTGGACGCTGGCGCAGGGCTGGCCCGGTCTGGAAAACATGGCGCTGATTCCCGGCACCGTGGGCGCGGCCCCGGTGCAGAACATCGGTGCCTACGGCGTGGAACTGCAAGACCGTTTCGATTCGCTCGACGCGATCGACCTGGAAACCGGCCTGGCCTTCAGCCTGAACGCGGCGCAATGCGGCTTTGGCTACCGCGACTCGGTGTTCAAGCACGTGCGCGCCGGGGCACAAGGTTTCGGTCTGGCC
>CAYQTH010000037.1:0-13003 GCA_964420415.1 uncultured Macromonas sp.
CGTGCCCTGGGCAGCTCCGACAAGTTCATGGAAGTCATGACGCCGCTGGCCGACAAGCTGGGTGCCGCCATTGGCGCTTCCCGCGCGGCTGTGGACGCTGGCTACGCCCCCAACGACCTGCAAGTCGGCCAGACCGGCAAGATCGTGGCGCCGACGCTGTACATCGCCTGCGGTATTTCCGGCGCGATCCAGCATTTGGCTGGCATGAAGGACTCCAAGGTGATCGTTGCGATCAACAAGGACCCGGAAGCCCCGATCTTCTCCGTGGCCGACTACGGCCTGGAAGCCGATCTGTTCACCGCCGTGCCGGAGCTGGTCAAGGCGCTGTGATCTTCTGAGCCTGCTCAAACATGAAAAACGGCTGCTTCGGCAGCCGTTTTTTTTGGGGGTTGTATGAGCGTTATGGATGCTTGAGGACCAAGTGTTCGGCGGCCTGTTTAGGGAATTTCGCCATGAGCCACTTCAGGACTTCGAGTTGGTCTGCTGATGTGCCGCGCCTGATTTGGATCAGCAATTGCTTCAAATCTGGGCGAATGAGGGTGGCATTCTGTGCACCTTCGTTGCAAACAGAGCAAATGGCACGAAGATTGGATGGCTCATCACTGCCGCCTTTGCTTTTGTCAATGATGTGGCCAATGTGAAGGCGGGTCTTGCGCGTTGGATCGTAAGGGTGCGGTTCTCCTGCGACCGCGCCGCACATTTGGCAGGTGAAACCATTGCGGTCGAGGACGTATGCGCGGGTTTCTTTGGAAATTGCCCGCTCGAAGGCTGGTTGCGGTTTAGGCGTTTCGAGCAAATATTGGCCTGGCTTCAATTCGCTGCGATCGTTGTGCGTGAGGATCAAATAGCCTTCTTCGGTACGAAGTTCACGCACCCGGCGCGCCCATTCCGACTGGTTGTCTGCAATTGCGCGCAGTTCATCGGAATCCATGATGCGACCAATGTTCGCCAGAAAGTGCGCGCGAAGTTTGCCGCGCGCGCCACCCCTCGGTGATTTTTCTTTGACCATTGCTATGCTCTTTTAAGTTTTGGCTTGGCGGCGGCGTTCAAGGCTGCCTGAATTTGTGTGCCAACGGCACGGGCAACGGGGGGCGGGAAGGCGTTGCCAATTTGACGGTATGCGGCAGTTTTTTTGCCGCTGAATTGCCAATGATCGGGAAACCCCTGAATGCGGGCAGCCATGCGCACGGTCAGGCGTGGCATACCGATGAAATCTTTGTCGGGCGCATCATTGGCAATGCCCATGCCATCGACGCCAATGGTAGCCCATGCCTTTTTGGCTCTTGTGGGGCCTAGGTCTGGGCCGCCATGTTTTTTACTGCCACCCACCAAAGTGGGGGCAATATCACATGCCTTTTCTCGCCATTGATTGGCGCCATGCCACCCATTGGTTGCCATGAGGTCAAACAGAGCCTCACCGACCGTTGGCGGTGGCTCAATACATGCCGATGGCCAGTGGAAATATTCTGCGGCACTCTGTTTCAGGGCCACAAAAACCACCCGTGGGCGCAGTTGAGGGACGCCAAAATCACTCGCATTGAGCAGGCGCCATTCCGCAGCGTAGCCCAGTTTTTTCAAGTCGGTGATGATTTTTGCGCGGTACTCATCAAAAACCGAGTCGAGCAGGCCACGGACATTTTCAAGCATGACGGCTTGTGGCTTGCATTCAGATACCAGGCGAACTGCTTCTGGAAACAGGTCGCGCTCATCTTCACTGCCTAATTGTTTTCCTGCCTTTGAAAAGGGTGGACAGGGCACGCCGCCCGCCAGGAGTTCAACGCCTTGCCATTTTTCGGCTGAGTAGTGACGCAGATCGCCTTCCGTCACATGCCAATGACTCCGGTTGAATCGGAGGGTTTGGCAAGCTGCTGCGTCAAGTTCTACCAGGCTGACATGCTCAAAACCTGCTTGCTCCAAGCCCAGAGCCTGTCCGCCCGCGCCAGCACAGATTTCAATTGATGTGAGTGCCATTGTTCATTCCTGTGCGTTTTGGGCGCATTTTACTTTTGGCCATGCAGCCAGTGTTCGACCGTGACCAGCGCCTGGCTGAAGTGGGGGTCTGTATCGGCATGCACCACCAGCCGTTGAGGCATGCTGCGCAGCCAGGTCAGTTGCCGTTTGGCCAGTTGCCGGGTGGCAAACACGCCACGGTCGCGCAGTTCGCGCATGGCAGGGTCAGGCAGCGCCGCACTTTGGTCCTGGTGGGCGTCCAACGCTTCCCAGGCCTGCCGGTAGCCTACGCAGCGTATGGCAGGCAGGCCGGGGTGCAGGTCGGGCCGCTGGCGCAGGCGCAGCACTTCGTCCAGGAAGCCTTGTGCCAGCATGGCGTCGAAGCGCTGTTCTATGCGCTGGTGCAGCCAGCCACGGTCAGTGGGTTCCAGCGACAGCAGCAGGCCGGGTTGCCCGAGTACTTGCAAGCCTTCGGCGCTGTTTTTTTTGCGGCTGTGGAAGGCCGACAGGGGGTGCCCCGTGGCGCGGTACACCTCCAGCGCGCGGCCTATGCGTTGGGCGTCGTTGGGGGCCAGGCGAGCCGCCGTGGCGGGGTCCACCTGGGCCAGTGCTTCATGCAAAAGTGGCCAGCCCAGTTCACGCGCCTGTTGTTCAATCTCGGCCCGCAGGGCGGGCTGCGCGGCGGGCATGTCGTCCAGCCCTTCGAACAGGGCTTTGAAGTACAGCATGGTGCCGCCCACCAGCAAGGGCAAGCGGCCTCGCGCTTGTATGGCCGGGATGAGTGCGCTGGCATCTTTCACGAATTCGGCCGCGCTGTAAGCCTGTGCCGGGTCGCGGATGTCGATCAGGTGGTGCGGCACCTGGGCCAGTTCGGCGGGGGTGGGTTTGGCGGTGCCTATGTCCATGCCACGGTACACCAGGGCGGAATCGACGCTGATGATTTCAACCGGCCAGCGCTGTGCAATGGCCAGGGCCAAAGCGGTTTTGCCGGAGGCGGTGGGGCCAGCAATGGCCAGCCAGCCAGTGGGCTGCTGGTGCGTGTGCGTAGCGGCGGTGGCTGTCATGGCAATCGATCAGCGCCCGCGCAGGAACAGCGCGTCCAGTTCCTGCATGGTCAACTGCCGCCAGGTGGGGCGGCCGTGGTTGCATTGGTCGCTGCGTTCGGTGTGTTCCATCTGGCGCAGCAGGGCGTTCATTTCCTCCAGCGTCAGGCGGCGGTTGGCGCGCACGGCACCATGGCAGGCCATGGTGGCCAGCAGTTCGTTGCGCGCACGTTGCACCACGGTGGCGGCGTCGTGCTGGTGCAATTCGGCCAACACGCTGCGCGCCAGTTCCACCGGGTCGCCTTGCGCCAATGCGGCGGGTATGGCGCGCACGGCCAGCGTCTGTGGCGAAAACGGGCTGATGTCCAGACCCAGCTGGTGCAGGGTCTCGGTGCAGTTTTCTGCCGTGGCCACTTCGCTGGGCGTGGCGGCGAAGGTGGCTGGAATCAGCAGGGGCTGGCTGGCCAGGGGCTGATCGCTGTTCACGTCCAACTGCTGTTTCAACTGTTCGTACACGATACGTTCGTGCGCGGCGTGCATGTCCACCAGCACCAAGCCCTGGGCGTTTTCTGCCAGCACATACACACCGTGCAGTTGCGCAATGGCCCGGCCAAGGGGCCAAGCGCTGGCAGGCGTTTCTTCTGCGTTGGTGGCTGGGCAGGCGGGTGTGGCGTTGGCGTCAAGGCTGCCGGTGCCAGCACTGGGCGACCACAGGGCGGCCAGTTCCTGCACTTGGTCTGCGCGGCGCTGCGCAGACGTGGGTGGCCAATTGGGGGGCCAGGTGTTGGCCGTGGTGGGGCTGGGGCGAACGTCCAGCCCAAGCTGGGTGGCTTGAGGCGGCCAGGCTGGCGGGGTGCCAGTGTTGAGCGGCGTGGCAGCTTGAGCGCCTGCATCGGTAGGTTCAGCCGCTTGACCTGCACGGGGGGCGGCCAAGGCGTTTTCCACCGCGCGGCGCACCGCCTGGTGCACTTCACGCCCGTCGCGGAAACGCACCTCGATTTTGGTCGGGTGGACGTTCACATCCACCCGCGCTGGGTCTATGTCAATGAACAGCGCGTAGGCGGGCTGCCGCTGGCCATGCAGTACGTCCTCGTAGGCGCTGCGGGCAGCGTGGGTGATAACTTTGTCGCGCACAAAGCGCCCGTTCACGTAGGCGAACTGGCGGTCGGCGCGCGAGCGGGCGGTGTCGGGCAAACCGGCCCGGCCCCAGACGCGCAACCCATTGCCTTGCCACTCCACGGGCAGGCTGCCGCCCACGAAGTCTTCGCCCAGCACGTCGCTCAGCCGCTGCGCCAGGGCATGTTGCGCATCGGCTTGCAGGCAGGGGCGCCATTGTTCGATCAGTTTGCCTTCGTGCCACACCGCAAAACCCACCTCGGGCCGGGCCAGGGCGTGGCGGCGCACGGCTTCCAGGCAGTGGGCCAGTTCGGTGGCGTCGGTCTTGAGGAATTTGCGCCGCGCCGGGGTGGCGTAGAAGAGTTCACGCACCTCCACGGTGGTGCCCACGGTGCGTGCGGCGGGGCTCAGTTCGCCGGTGCGGGCCTGCAGCAGCCAGGCCGATGTTTCGCTGTCCAGCGCCTGCCGCGACAGCAAGCTCACTTCGGCAATGGACTGGATGGCCGCCAGCGCTTCACCGCGAAAACCCATGGTGTCCACCGCTTCCAGTTCGGCCAGGTTGCGGATTTTGCTGGTGGCGTGGCGCTTCAAAGCCACGGGGAGCTCGTCGCGCGGAATGCCGTAGCCGTTGTCTTCCACGCTGATCAGCCTGACACCGCCCGCCTGCAGGCGCACGGTGATGTGCGTCGCCCCAGCGTCCAGCGCGTTGTCCACCAGTTCGCGCACCACCGAAGCGGGGCGTTCCACCACTTCACCCGCCGCGATCTGGCTGATGAGCTCGTCGGGCAGCGCCAGAATGGGGCGGCGCGGTTGCAGGTGGGCCGAGCCCGGTGCGACGCTGTGTGCCGGGGCAGAAGAAATGGGGAGCGACAAGGGGTGATTCACAGGGGCATTGTAGGAGGAGGGGATAATGGCGCCCCATGGAACTGGTGAGCTTTTTGATCGACTTCATTCTGCACGTGGACCAGCACCTGCTGGCGTTCGTGCAGGCCTATGGCCCGTGGGTGTATGCCCTGTTGTTTTTGATCGTGTTTGTGGAAACGGGTGTGGTCGTCATGCCCTTTCTGCCGGGCGATTCGCTGCTGTTCATTGTGGGCACGCTGTGTGGTGCGGGTTTGATGAGCCTGCCGTTGGCCATGGCGCTGCTGGTGGTGGCAGCCGTGCTGGGCGACCAGACCAACTACAGCATAGGGCGCTACTTTGGGCCCAGGGTGTTCCAGTGGGAGCATTCGCGCTTCTTCAACAAGAACGCGTTCAACCAGGCCCATGCCTTCTACGAAAAATACGGTGGCATGACGATTGTGCTGGCCCGCTTCATGCCTTTCATTCGCACGTTTGCGCCGTTTGTGGCCGGGGTGGCCGAAATGACACGTCACAAATTCACCGCTTACAACGTGGGTGGGGCGCTGCTCTGGGTGGTGGGCCTGACGGGCGCCGGTTACCTGTTCGGCAACCTGCCGTGGGTACAGACGCACCTGAGCAAAATCATTTGGGGCCTGATTCTGGTGCCCGGTTTGCTGGCGGTGTTTGGTGGTTGGCGCGCAGCACGGGCCGAACGTGTGGCCGAGGCCGGTTCAGGGCGCTGATTCTGCAGGCGGTTCGCGGTATTGTTCGCGAATGTCCAGCAGGGCCGGCAGTTGACGCAGGAAATGCTCGACCACCTCGGGGTCGAAGTGCTTGCCTGTCTGTTCCTGGATGAAAGACACGGCTTGCTCGATCGGCCAGGCCTTCTTGTAAGGCCGTTCGGTGGTCAGCGCGTCGAACACATCGGCCAGCGCCACGATGCGTGCCGACTGCGGAATGGCCTGACCCGCGAGGCCATTCGGGTAGCCCGAACCATCCCACTTTTCGTGGTGGGCCATGGCAATGTTGGCGGCCAGTTTCAGCAGGTCTGAATCGGCATCCCCCAGGATCTCACCGCCAATGGTGACGTGGGTTTGCATGATGGTCCACTCGTCCGGGTCCAGCTTGCCGGGTTTGAGCAAAATGCTGTCGGGGATGCCGATTTTGCCCAGGTCGTGCAGCGGGCTGGCATGCAGCAACAGTTCGGCCTCGGTTTCGCTCCAGCCCATGCTGCGTGCCAGCAAGGCCGAATACTTGCTCATGCGGATGGTGTGCAGCCCGGTTTCGTTGTCCCGGTATTCTGCCGCCCGGCCCAGGCGCTGCACCACTTGCAGCCGGGTGTAGCGCAGTTCTTCGGTGCGGTCGGCCACCATGGATTCCAGCAGGGCATTCTGGTCGTGCAGGAAGCGGTGCGCCAGGTGCGCGTCCAGCAGGTTGCGCACGCGCATGAGCAGTTCCGTGCGTTCGAACGGCTTGGTCACGTAATCGCGGGCGCCGCTGGCCAGGGCCTTGATCAGGTAGTCGCGGCCTGTCTGCGCGGTGAGCACCAGGATGGGCGGCAGCAGCGGGTCGTTCAAGGTGGTGAACTGTTCCAGCACAGCAAAGCCGTCCAGGTACGGCATGTTGAGGTCCAGCAGAATCAGGTCGGTGCGGGCTTGCTGGTAAGCCTGCATGGCCAAACGTGGGTCCTGAACCAGTTCCACGTCGCTGTACCCCTGCGTGGCCAGAATTTTCTGCAGCAGCTTCAGGTTTGCGGGCTCATCGTCGATGGCCAGAATGCGCACGGGCTGTGAAGGCTGGTTCGACATGGGATTCGCTGTCCTTCAGTTGAGGCCAGACCAGATCGAGTCCAGGTCTGGCAGCTTCCATTTGTCTGGGTCTTCGCGACTCAGTATGCAGTGGCGGGTGTTGGGGTCCGCCAAGTCGATCAACGTAGGCACCAGACGTTCCTGGCTTTTTGTTGAATACACGGTCTTGACCACCGGTTTGAGCAAGGACGTGCCCGACTGGTCCACCACCACCGCCAATTTTCCGCTGTTGAGCATCACCAGCGAACCAATCGGGTATATGCCCAGACTGCGCACGAACGCCTGAAAAATACGGGTGTCCAGGTGGCTTCCGGTCCATTCTGCCATGCGCTTGAGCGACTCGGCGGGGTCCCAGCCGCGCTTGTAAGGTCGGTTGGAGGTGATGGCGTCGTAAATGTCGCACACCGCGCCCATGCGCGCATACATACTGATCTGCTCCCCTTTCAGCCGGTTCGGGTACCCGGTGCCGTCCAGTTTTTCATGGTGGTGCAAGCAGACATCGAGCGCAATGTCATCGACCACACCGGCGCGTTGCAGCAATTCATGACCCGAGACAGGGTGGTTCTGGACGGTGTTGAATTCCTGGTCAGTCAACCGGCCCGGTTTGTTCAAAATGTCCAGCGGAATGTGCATCTTACCGATGTCGTGCATCAGGCCGGCGAAGCCCGCACGCCGGGTGGTTTCGTCGTCCAGTGCGAGCTGCCGCGCCAAGGCCACCATCAGCGCACACACCGCGACCGAGTGCATATAGGAGTAGTCGTCGGTGGTTTTGAGCCGCACCAGGCTGATGAGCGCGTGACCATTGCGCAGCACCGAGTTGGTGATTTCATGGGCCACTTCACGCGCAATGTTCTGGTCAATGGCTCGGCCCATGCGGGCTTCACTCAGCATGTGGCTGACAGCGCCACGGGCTTGGTTGAGGATGGCTGTGGCGCGTTTAAGTTCGTCTGCCGTTGTGGTCGGGCGCACATCTGCGGCCTGTTCTCGCTGCTCTTCGGCCTCAAACGCCTCGGCGCTCAATGTGGGTGGCAGGCTGACAGGTGGCGTGGCCACGTCCAGGCCGCGTGACACGTCGATCCAGACTTCCCGCACGGCGCTGCTCCGGATGGCGCGTAGTTCGTCCTCAGACTGGAGCACGAACTTGCTGCGCCAGAACGGATGATCGATCCAGGCTCCGCAGAATTTTTGGATGTGCATGCCCAGACGCACATCGTCTACGGAAATTCGCTTCAGCATGAGAAAAAAAGACAGTAAAGCGTGGCTGGGCACGCCATTGTGAGTGACATTGGTAGCGATTCTAATGGTTCATGCGGGCTCAGTGCGGCAGGCCCGCCGGTTGCGCCAGCGGCAGTTTGACCCAGAAAGTGCTGCCCCGGCCCAACTCGCTGTCGACACCGATTTGGCCATCCATCAGCTCCACCAGCCGCTGGGTGATGCTCAAGCCGATACCTGTGCCCTCAATGTCTCTGTGGACGCCCTCCAGTCGGGTGAATGGCTGGAACATGCGGGGCATGTCGTCGGGGGATATGCCAGGACCGCTGTCTTCCACATTCACTTGCAGTTCATGGGGGTGGGCAACGTCCACCGTCACCTGGATGAAGCCGCCGTCCTGGTTGTACTTGACCGCATTGGACAACAGGTTGAGCAACACCTGTTTGAGCCGCAAGCGGTCAGCCCGCACGAGCAGATGGTTGTCGTGCGGGAAATGCAGCACCAGTTGCCGCGCGTTGGCCAGGGGGGCGATCAAGGTCTTGCACTCGCTGAGCACATCGCCCAGGTTGACTTGTTCCAGATTCAAGTCCAGGCGACCAGCATTGATTTTGGCCAGGTCCAGAATGTCGTTGATGAGGTCGAGCAAATGGTGACTGGCCTTGAGGATTTCCTGCACGCTGTCTTGTTGCTCCGCATTCAGGCTGCCGTCGATTTCCAGCAACTGGCTGAAGCCCAGGATGGCGTTCATGGGCGTGCGCAGCTCGTGGCTCATGGTGGAGAGGAATTGGTCCTTGCTGTGCGATGCCGATTCGGCTTGCAGCCGCGCCTGCACCAGTTCCGTCACGTCAATGTTGGCACCGTACACGAGCACTGGCTGACCGGCTTCGTCTTGTTCCATCACCGTGTAATGGGACTGGACCCAGATCCAGTGGCCATGCTTGTGTCGCAAGCGGAACGTCATCACACCCTTTGGGTCCGGGAAGTAGGCCTGTTCCGGAGTGTCGGAGTCGGAGTGGTAGGGTGCGTCAAAAATGGCGTTGGCCTTGCCGTTGGTCATCTCACGCGTTTCTTCTGGGGTCAGGCCGATCATGGCCCCCCAGTGCCGATTGCAGTGCCACTCTTTCGTGCACAGGTTGTATTCCCAGGTGCCAATCCGGTTGCTGTCGATCAGGCTGCTCAGACGTCGGGTTTCCATGGCCAGGTGCTCTTCGCGCTGCTTGATGGCGGTGATGTCCTGCACCAAGCCGTAACGTCGCTCGCACTGTCCGTTCACCACTTCGGCTTGGCCCACGAAGCGTATCCAGCGCTGACCACCTTGCGCCCGTTGCACGGGAAACGTCATATCCCAGCTTTGGCCTGTGAGCGTACCTTCCTCGACAGCGCGCGCCAGGGGTTCGTGCTGCAGTGTGAAGCTTTTCAAAATGTCACGTTCCAGCGGCAAGTGGTCGGGTATGTCCAGGATGTCGCGGATGTTGGGCGACACTGTGACCCGGTTGTTGACCATGTCGTATTCCACGGCTGCAATCGAGGCGGTGCGGTTGGACATTTCGAGCATGTGCTGCGTGGTGAGCAACTGCTGCTCGTACTGTTTCCGGGCGGTGATGTCGTGCCTGATGGATACGATGCGCTGGATGCCACCGTCAGCGTCCAGAACCGGGGCGATCAGGCTGTCTACCCAGTACAGTTCGCCATTTTTTGCGCGGTTGCAAACTTCCCCGTGCCAGGCTTGGCCTGTCATCACCGTGTGCCACATGTTTTGCCAGAATTCAGGCGGCTGGACACGGGAGTTGACGATGCTGTGCTTGCGCCCCAGCAACTCGTCTTCGTTGTAGCCGCTGATCTGGCAAAAAGCGGCGTTGACCTGGGTGATGCTGCCTTCCACGTCGGTTTCTGAAAAGATGCTGTGCTGGCTCAGTGCGGCCACGAACGAGTCCAGTTCGCTGCGCGCGGTGAGTGCGGAGTTTTGGAAGGCGAGCATTTGGCTGGCGTCTGAGATGACGCAGACGTGGTGTGGCTGGCCATGGACGTCGATGCGCCGCAAAGACAAATGCACCGGGAAATAATGCCCGCGTTTGTGCTGCCCAGTGGCTTGTAGTACCTGGGAGCGCAGCAGTGGCACGTCGGGCTGCTGCAGGCGCGCCCATCCGGCATCGTCCCCCGGGTTGGGCTCGGGCAGGAGCAGTTGGATGTGTCGCCCCAGCATTTCTTCCTGTGTCCAGCCGAACATGTCTTCGACAGCACGGTTGGTGTTGCGGATGATGCGCTGCTCGTCCAGTGTGACCAGTCCATCGGTCAGACAGTCCAGAACCACCCGCTGGCGTTGCTCGTTGTGTTGCAAGGTGAGGTTGGCGCTCCGAAAACCCAGCAGGCCAAATATGGCCAGTGACAGGGCCAGAACCAGCAACAGGAACAGCAGCACCGCCAGTTCGGTTTGTGGTGTTTGCGGCAAAGACGGTGCCGAAGCAACGAGGGCATGGAGCATAAAAAACAGAACGCCCGGAGGGCTGAAGGCTCAGAGGGAGCGGTTGCGGGCCAGAGGCGGGTTTTTCGAAAAATAGGCGACGATGCCTTTGAGCAGGGCATCTGCCATGGCTTCCTGGTGCTTGGGATGCCGTAACCGGGCTTCTTCCTCGGGGTTGCTGATGAATGCCGTTTCCACCAGTACGCTGGGGATGTCTGGCGCTTTGAGCACGGCGAAGGACGCCTGTTCCACGCGGGGTTTGTGCAGTTTGCCCACCCGGCCGATTTCACCCAGCAAGGTGTCGCCCAGCTTGAGGCTGTCTTTGATTTGGGCGGTGGTGCTCATGTCGAGCATGACACGCTGTACGTGGGCATCCTTGGTCTGGATGTTCAGGCCACCCACCAGGTCGGCCGCGTTTTCCTTGTTCGCGATCCAGCGTGCGGCGGCACTCGATGCGCCGCGTTCACTCAAGGCGAATACGCTCGCGCCCTGCGGGTTGGGGGTATAGAAAGCATCGGCGTGGATGCTCACGAACAGGTCGGCCTGAACGCGCCGGGCTTTGTCTACCCGCACGTGCAGCGGCACGAAGTAGTCGGCGTCACGGGTCAGGTAGGCACGCATGGGGTTGCCGTTGACGCGTGTCTGGTTGATGCGTGCCTGCAGCAACTTGCCCACGCTCAGCACCACATCTTTTTCCCGCGTGCCGGCCGGGCCAACGGCTCCGGGGTCTTCGCCGCCGTGGCCGGGGTCGAGCGCCACGATGATGAGCCGTTCTGTAGCCGTTTCCCCGGCCTTGGATGGCCGCTGCTTGCTGGAGAAGGCGGGCCGATCCGCCATCCGGTCAGGGGTGGGGGGGGCAGGGCGGGGCGGGTTGGCGGTGGCGTGTGGCACCGTTTCGAAGCTTGGGCCGAGGGGAGCCGGGTGGAGTGCGCTGGGGGCTGTGCTGGCGTGCCGTGCGATCAATTCGCCCAGCGGGTCGGACGCCATGGCGGACGAGTCTTGCAATCGTTGGGCGATCAGTTCTTCCAGCGGGTCGGTTGGGGCGGCAGGGTAGAGGTCCAGCACCAGCCGGTGCTGGTAAGCCGCCACCGGCTCGAGGTTGAACACCTGGGGCGCCATCGCCTGTTTCAAATCCACCACCAGCCGCACCACGTTCGGCGCGTTCTGCCCCACGCGTATGCCTGCCACATTGGGGTCGTCGGACTTGACCTGGCTGACCAGTTCGCGCAGGCTGGGCAGCAGGTCTATGCCTTCAATATCGACCGCCAGTCGGGGCGGTGACGAGACAAAAAACTGCTTCGCTTGCAGCTTGGTGTCGGACTCGATGGTGACCCGCGTGTAGTCCTTTGCGGGCCAGATGCGCACCGCCACGACACTGGCGCCACGTGCAAGGTGTTGCGGTCCCAGCCACAGCAGCAGGGCGCCGCCCGGTCCGAGCAGGTTCAGAACTTGGCGCCGCTTCATGCCCGTGCCGCCTCCAGCAGTTGCAGGCCAGCAGGGGTGTGGGCGGCGAGGGTGACTTGTCGCTGTTCGTCGTCCATGGCAGTCAGGGTGAGGCTGAGGTCGGGTGTGGGCAGCAGCCCGTGGGCCTTGTCGGGCCACTCTACCAGCTTGAGGCCGGGGTCGGCAAACAGTTCCCGGAAACCGGCATCCTCCCATTCGCGCGGGTCGGTGAAGCGGTAAAAGTCGAAATGCGAAACGCTCAAACCCTGGGGCCAACGGTTGCCTGGCGGTGCCGAATGGGGTTCCACCACCGCGTAGGTCGGGCTTTTGATGCGCCCTGTGACCCCCAGCGCACGCAACAGGTGCCGCACGAACGTGGTTTTGCCTGCACCCAAGTCGCCATGCAGGGTGATGACCGCATGCCCCAGGGCCGCGCAGCCCGCCAGCTTGCCAGCTAAGAGTCGGGTGTCATCCTCGGTGCGGCACACGCCTTGCCAACTGGCCAACATGGTGGGCAGGGCGGGCGTGGTTTCTACAATGCAGGACTGATGGTTGATGCTGTTCAATTTGTCTCGCAAATCCAGACGTGGGGCCGTGAGTTGGGATTTTCCCAAATCGGCGTGGCGGGTGTGGACCTGTCTGCAGCCGAACCCGGTTTGCAGGCCTGGCTGTCTGCGGGCTGCCACGGCAGCATGCACTATATGTCCAGCCATGGCCTCAAACGCGCCCGCCCAGCCGAACTGGTGCCCGGCACCCTGAGCGTGGTGACGGCGCGCATGGATTATTTACCGGCTTCTGCGCCGCCGGGTTGGCAGGCCGTGGAATGGCAGCGCCAGCAGCGGCCCGGCGAGGCCGTGGTGTCGCTGTACGCCAGGGGGCGGGACTACCACAAGGTGCTGCGCCAGCGCCTGCAAAAACTGGCCGACCGCATGCAGGACGAGGTGGGGCCGTTGGGGCACCGGGTGTTCACCGATTCCGCGCCAGTGCTGGAGGCCGAACTGGCCACCCGCAGCGGCCTGGGTTGGCGCGGCAAGCACACGCTGGTGCTGCAGCGTGACGCCGGTTCCCTGTTTTTTCTGGGTGAAATTTTCGTGGATATGGCCCTGCCAGCCACCTCTGCCGCCCCC
>CAYQTH010000038.1:0-12897 GCA_964420415.1 uncultured Macromonas sp.
GACCCCTGGCTGGGCGAACACACCCAACGCGTGCTGGACATGTGCACCGGCAACGGCAGTCTGGCCGTGCTGGCCGCGCTGGCCTGGCCCGACGTGACCGTGGACGCCGCCGACCTGTCGCCCGACGCGCTGGCTGTGGCCCGCATCAACGTCGACAAACACGGCCTGCAAGACCGCATCCACCTGATCGAGTCCGACGGCTGGGCCAACGTGCCCGGCCAGTACGACCTGATCCTGTGCAACCCGCCTTACGTGTCGCGCAGCGGCATGGACGCCCTGCCCGCCGAATACCGCGCCGAACCCGTCATTTCGTTGGACGGCGGACTGCAAGGCAGCGCCGACGGCATGGATTTCATCCGCGCCTTCCTGGCCCAGGCGCTGGAACACATGACCGAAGACGCCGTGATGTTGCTGGAAATCGGCAACGAGCGCGAACACTTCGAACACGCCTTTCCCACCCTCATCGTGCATTGGCCCGATACCACTTCCGGAGAAGGCCCCGTGCTTTTGATCACCACCGACATGCTGGCCGACTGGGTCGCTTCCAAGGACGCCCCATGATCACCCTGCGCAACGTCACCCTGCGCCGAGGCACCAAGGTCGTGCTGGACCAAGCCACGGCCACCATCAACCCCGGCGAAAAAGTCGGCCTGGTGGGCCGCAATGGCGCTGGCAAGTCCAGCCTGTTCGCGCTGCTCAACGGCACCCTGCACGAAGACGGCGGCGATTTTTCCTGGCCGCGCCAATGGCAACTGGGCCAGGTGGCGCAGGACATGCCCGAAACCGACCAGCCCTGCACCGACTTCGTGATCGACGGCGACACCCGCCTGGCCGCCGTGCGCCGCGCGGTGGAAGAAGCCGAAGCCAGTGGCGACGGCGAAGCCATGGCCCACGCCTACACCGACCTGAACGACGCTGGTGCCCACGACGCCCCGGCCCGTGCCCAAGCCTTGCTGCTGGGCCTGGGTTTCCAGGTGCCGGAGCTGGACCGCCCCGTCAACAGCTTTTCCGGCGGCTGGCGCATGCGCCTGCAACTGGCGCGCGCCTTGATGTGCCCCAGCGACCTGCTGCTGCTCGACGAACCGACCAACCACTTGGACCTGGACGCCCTGGTCTGGCTGGAAAGCTGGCTCAAGCGCTACACCGGCACCTTGCTCGTCATCAGCCACGACCGCGAATTCCTGGACGCCATCACCCAGGTCACGCTGCACATCGAAAACGCCAAGCTCACGCGCTACGGCGGCAATTACAGCCGCTTTGAAGAAATGCGGGCCGAAGCGATGTCGCAGCAGCAAGCCTCCTACGCGCGCCAGCAGGACCGCATCGCCCACCTGCAAAAGTTCATTGCCCGCTTCAAGGCCAAGGCCTCGAAAGCCAAGCAGGCGCAAAGCCGCGTCAAGGCGCTGGAGCGCATGGAAAAGATCGGCCCCGTACTGGACGAAGCCGACTTCACTTTCGAATTCCAGGAACCAGCGCAGTTGCCCAACCCCATGCTCAGCCTGCGCGACGCCAGCTTCGGCTACCGCGCCGAAGACGGCAGCGAAACCACCATCGTGCACAACGTGACGCGCTCGGTGCAGGCCGGTGAACGCCTGGGCATTCTGGGCGCCAACGGCCAGGGCAAGTCCACCTTCGTCAAAACTGTGGCGCGCGATTTGCCACTGCTGGCGGGCACCGTCACCGAAGGCAAGGGCCTGAACATCGGCTACTTCGCCCAGCAGGAACTGGACGTGCTGCGCCCCGCCGACACACCGCTGGAACACATGATCCGCCTGGCCCGCGAGTGTCAGGACGCAGGCAGGCTCACTGGGCAATCCACCCGCGAACAGGACCTGCGAGGCTTTCTTGGCAGCTTCCAGTTCAGCGGCGACATGGTCAAACAGGCCGTGGGCTCCATGAGCGGTGGCGAAAAAGCCCGCCTGGTGCTGTGCATGATCGTGTGGCAACGCCCCAACCTGCTGCTGCTGGACGAACCGACCAACCACCTGGACCTGGCCACCCGCGAAGCCCTGGCCGTGGCGCTGAACGAATTCGAAGGCACGGTGATGCTGGTCAGCCACGACCGCGCCCTGCTGCGTTCGGTGTGCGACGAATTCTGGCTGGTGTCGCACGGCGGCATTGCCCCGTTCGACGGCGACCTGGACGACTACCAGCGCTACCTGCTGGACATGGCCAAGCAACAGCGCGAAGCCATCAGCCAACAAAGCAAGCAGACCAACAAACAAGCACCGGTTGCCGCAGCGCCTGTTCCGGCCAGCGCCCCGCCCGCCACGCCCGATGCCACACGCGCTAACCCCAGCGAGCAGCGTCGCCTGGAAGCCCAGCACCGCCAGCAACTGGCCGACAAGCTCAAGCCGCACAAGAAGGAAATCGAGGCGCTGGACAAACGTATCGCTGCCTTGCACAGCGAACATGCCGCTTTGCAGGAAAAGTTGATGGGCAACCTGAGCCCGGCCGAACTGGCTGAAGCCGGCAAGCGCCTCAAAACGGTGGAGGACGAGATCTCTGAGGTCGAGGAACGCTGGCTGGAAGTCTCCGAAGTCATCGAGGCCATTGAACAAACGCCCAGCGCCTGAGGCAGCAGAGCCCGCGACCGGCCCCCCTGGAGCGGCGGGGCCGAGGCACAATCACTCGCATGCAGCCACACCTGTTTCGCTGGATCGCTTGCCTGACCTTGGCCTGGGCCGTGACCAGTCCTTGGGCAAGCGCTGCCGCCACTCCTCTGGCCCACCCCTCCAGCACCAGCTCAATCACACCGCAAACACCGTCCAGCCGCCCGCGCGTGGCCCTGGTGCTTTCGGGCGGCGGAGCGCGCGGCTTCGCTCACGTCGGCATCTTGAAAGCGCTGGAAGCTGCCCAAGTTCCCGTGGACATGGTGGTCGGCACCTCCATGGGGGCCATCATCGGCGGGCTGTACGCCTCTGGCATGAGTGCGGACGAACTGGAACGAGAAATCCTGGGAGTGGACTGGAGCGGCATGTTCCAGTCGCGCCCACCACGCCAGGCACTGCCACACCGGCAAAAAGAAGAAGACTTCGAGTTCTCTCCCGTGCTGCAAGTGGGTTTTCGGGACGGCGAATTCCGCCTGCCGCAAGGTGCCGTTTCCAGCAACGCACTGGAGTTGCTGCTGCGCCGTTACACCCTGCACACCCGTCACCTGCCAGATTTCGACAGCCTGCCCATACCCTTCCGTGCCGTAGCCACCGACATGGAAACCGGCCAAGCCGTGGTACTCGACCAAGGTGACCTGGCCGCCGCCCTGCGCGCCAGCATGTCAGTGCCTGGCGTGTTCACCCCGCTGGAGTGGAACGGCCGCATTCTGGGCGACGGCGGCCTGGTCAACAACCTGCCGGTGGACGTGGCCCGTGAACTCGGTGCCGATGCCGTCCTTGCCGTCAACATCGGCACGCCTCTGGCTGGGCGTGACAGCCTGGGCAGCGTCATCGGCGTTTCGTTGCAGATGATCAACATCCTGACCGAACAGAACGTGCAACGCAGCCTGCAGCAACTCACCCCCCGTGACCTGCTGCTGACACCGCCTTTGGGCGACCTGACCGCGGCCGATTTCAGCCAGGCCCGCCAACTGTTGACCTTGGGGCAGCAATACGCCCACACCGTGACCGCCTCGCTCGAACGTTTTGCCCTGCCCGGCGCTGCCTACGCTCAATGGCATCAACGTCGGCAGGACAGGCGCCTGGCCTTACAAGGCCAGACCACGCAGCCATTGGCTTTCGTCCGTTTGAAAGGTCCGCCCCTGGCAAGGCTGGACAACTTCCTGAGCCGCATCGAAACCCAGGCTGGCCAGGCACTGGACCCCGGCAAGGTGGAGCAGGACGTGGCTCGTCTGGCCAGCAGCGACGTTTTCCAGCGCATCGACTACCGGCTGGAAAACTCCAACCAGGGTGAAGGCCTGGTCTACGACCTGCAGGAGTCTGAAGCGGGGCCCAACCAGTTTCGCATCGGTTTGGGCCTGAAAACCGACTTCCAGGGCCAGGGCGACTTCAACCTGCGTCTCAGCCACAACCTGCGCTGGCTCACCGACACCGGCACGCAGTGGCGCAACCGGCTTGAACTCGGCGCCACCGTGGCCCTGGGTACCGAGCTGTACCAACCTTATGGCAGCAGCCGCAACCGTTTTCTCAGTGCCTACCTTGACCACGAATTGCGCAAAGTCGAGCTCTTCGACACCCACGGTGCCCCCCTGGTTTCTGGTCGGCGCCGCACCAGCCGCATTGGCCTGGACCACGGCTGGCACCTGGGCGAGAACGGCCGCTGGGGTGATGTGCGCCTGGGCTGGCTTGGCACCCGCCGTCAGTCCATTCCCGACTTCATCAATAGCCGCAGCATCACAGTGGCAGACCAGTTGACCTGGACCGAAAGCGCCTTGCGCCTGGCCGTGGTGACCGACCAGTTGGACCACGCCAACTTCCCGCAATCGGGCCACCGCTTCACTCTGGATTTGCAATCCGGCAATTTGAACGACAACCAGGGGCGGGCCCACTTCCTGCGTTGGGACAGCAGTTTCAACGCCGTCGCCAGCACCGGCCCGCACACCTTCAACGCTTACCTGCGCCTGGCCCGGACCGACCATGTACCACGCGGCGCCATCGACGAATACGCCCTTGGCGGGTTCCAGCAACTGTCGGGTTACCGTCTGGGTCAAGTCATGGGCAACAACCTCATTCTGGGCCGTTTGAGCTACTACCGGCGCCTGACCGCCGAACCTGGTTTGGCACGTGCCTGGTTCGCCGGCGGCACGCTGGAACTGGGCAACGCCTGGAGCGACTCACGCGACATTTCCTGGGGCAGCTTGCGCACTGGCAGCAGCCTGTTCCTGGGTGCCGACACCGGCTTTGGCCCGCTTTACTTGAGTCTGGTGCATGCGCCCCGTGGCACCACAGGGGTATATTTCCTTCTCGGCCGCCCATAACCACAGCCACAACGGCACCGCCATGAACACCGCCCGCTTGACACACATCTTTCGCACCCTTCCCAGTCGCTGGAAAAAACGCGGGCTCATCACCGCCGGATCCATCCTGGGGCTGTGGCTGGTCGGCTGGCTGGCCGTGCCGCCCTTGCTCAAATGGCAGTTACAGGAGCAAGGCAGCGCCTTCCTGGGGCGCACGCTCACTGTGGAGCGTGTGAACTTCCGTCCATGGTCGCTCGAATTGAGCCTGGAAGGTGTCAAACTGATGCAACCTGACGGCCAGACGCCGCAACTCAGCATCCAACGCCTCTATGCCGATGCTGAACTTCAATCCGTGCTGCGTCTGGCCCCGGTCATCGACGCTGTGCAGATCGACCAACCAGTCCTGGAGTTGCAGCACCGCAGCCATGGTCAACTGGACATCGACGACATCATCGCCAAACTCAACACCCCCGACGATGGCAGCCCGCCACCGCGTTTTGCCGTCTTCAACATTGCCATGCGCGATGGTGCGCTCAACTTCACCGACGGACCCGCAAACCAGACGCACGAAGTACGCCAGATCAACCTCAGCATCCCTTTCCTGAGCAACCTGGCCTCGCGCCGCGACGTGGTGACCGAGCCGCGTCTGGCCTTCAGCCTCAACGGCAGCCTTTTCGACACCCACGCCACCACCACCCCATTTGCCCAAACTCGCCACACCCAGGCCACACTGCGCATCGACAGCCTCGACCTGAGTTCGTATCGCCCCTATTGGCCCAAGACGCTGCCGATCCAGCTCGGGCAAGGCAAAGTGAGTGCCGCACTGCAGATCGACTTCGAACAGGATGAGGCCCCACGCGTCACCCTCAGCGGCAGCATGGACCTGGACGGCTGGCAATTGCATGAGGCACTGCCCAGCCAGCAGGCGGAATCGGTTCCGGAAACCGGCACCCCAACCACCGCGTTGCTGGGATGGAAACGCCTGCACCTGGCCTTTGACCATACTGAGCCCCTGAAGCAACACCTGCGTCTGCAACAAGTGGTCTGGGACCAACCCGCGCTGACCGTGCGCCGCGCCAACAACGGCGATCTGCACCTGGAGCGCATTGCCCAAACCCTCCGACCATCGGCCAAAATTTCAGACACAACCACATCCACCCCGGTCAACCAGGTCGGCACGCCCCAGACCAACGGCCCAGCCTGGCAAGTCGATGTCGGTGCATTCCACCTGCAAAATGCCCAGGTGGCATGGCAAGACGCCACCACCCGCCCCGCCGCCCAACTCGCACTCAGCGCCCTCGACCTCAAGACCAGCCGCATCACCTGGCCCATGAAAGAGCCGGTCACCCTGGAAGGCCAGGCCCAATTGCAAGACACCCCGTTGCACTGGAGTGGCCAAGCCAGTGCCCAGTCCGCCCAGCTCGACCTGACACTGGCTCCCTTGCCACTGTCCATGGCCCAGCCCTACTTGGCCGCCAGACTGAAACCCGAGCTCAGTGGGCAGCTCAGTGCCCAAGCCCAGTTGCGCTGGACGGCTGCGCAAGCCGACCAACCTGCTCAGTTGCAGGTGCAGCTGCCTCGCCTGGAACTGCAGAACGTGGTTTTGGGTTCCCCCAAACGCCCGCTGGCCGGCGTCAAACAGCTGCTGGGCGAAGCCATCCAGCTCGACCTGAACCAGCACAGCGTGCAACTGGGCAAGCTGCAGATCGAGCAGCCGCAGGCCCAACTTGGCCGCGACGCCCAGGGCCGTTGGATGTTTGACGCCTGGCTCGACACCGCACCGCCAACCGTGAAATCAGCTACGCGCGCACCGGCAGTGACCAGCCAACCAGCCCGCCCGGCCCCGGCTTGGACCGTGGCCTGGCAAGCGTTGCAGGTCAACAACGGCCAAGCCCGCTGGAGCGACGAAAGCCTGTCACGCCCTGTCAAGATCGACCTCAGTGGATTGACTGTGCAAGCCGGGCCGCTGCAGTTCCCGGCACCCGCCAAATCGGTCACCCCGCTGACGCTTGCCCTGCGTCTGGCCGATGCCAGCACCAGCAAACGCAACGACCCAGGCCGCCTGCGCTACCAAGGCAAATTGCAACTGCCCACCGCCCCGGCCCCTAAAACGCATGGCTACCTGGCCAGCCAGGGCCAACTGAACATCCACCACCTGCCCCTGCATGCACTCGAGCCCTACTTTGCCGACGCCCTCAATCTGGAACTGCTGCGCGCCGACACCAGCTACCGCGGCCAGCTCCAATTCAGCCTGCCTCCCGAAGGGCTGAACCTGCAACTCAAGGGCGACATGGGGGTGGAAGACCTGCATGCCAGCACCTTGAGCCCGGCCGAAGAACTGCTGGACTGGAAAGCGCTGAACCTGCGCGGTCTGCAGGTACAACTGACCGCGGGTCAACTGCGCCGCCTGATCGTGGACGAAACCGTGCTGAGCGACTACTACGCCCGCGTCATCGTCCACGAAAACGGCCGCATCAACCTGCAGGACCTGGTACGGCAAACGCCAGCGCAGGCCAACAGCGCCAACAACAAACCAACCGCAGCCTCGGCCCCCATAACGGCCAACACCAATCCGGTCGCGCCGTCCAATACCGTACAGGCCACCTCAGTCCCGGATATCCGCTTCGGCCCCATCGCCCTGGTCAATGGCCGGGTCAACTTCTCCGACCATTTCATCCAGCCCAACTACTCGGCCAACCTGTCGCAGCTCACCGGTTCGCTTGGCGCTTTCAGCAACGCAACACCCGCTCCCGGCCAAGCTCCCGCCTTGGCCCCGCTCACGCTGCGTGGCCGAGTAGAAGGCACCGCCACGTTAGACGTGACTGGCCAGCTCAACCCGCTGGCCACCCCACTGGCGCTGGACATCAAGGCCAGCGCGCGCGAACTGGAACTGCCGCCGCTGTCGCCTTACACCATCAAGTACGCAGGCCACGGCATCGAACGCGGCAAGCTCAGCATGGACGTCGCCTACCGCATCAACCCAGACGGCCAGCTCAACGCCAGCAACCAGATCATCCTCAACCAGTTGCGCTTCGGTGAACGCGATCCAGGCAGCACCGCCCCTAACCTGCCGCTCAAGCTGGCCGTAGCCCTGCTGGCCGACAGCAACGGCGTGATCGACATCAACCTGCCTATCAGTGGCTCCCTCAACGACCCACAGTTCCGCCTCGGCCACATCATCGTCAAGCTCATATTCAACCTGATCGGCAAGGCGATCACCTCGCCGTTCTCGCTCATTGCGCACGCCTTCGGTGGCGACGGTGAAGAACTCAACCACATCACCTTTGCTCCCGGCAGCACAGTGCTGAACGACACCGCCCGCCAGCGACTGGACAGTGTGGCCCAAGCCCTGGCCGCGCGGCAGGCCTTGCAGCTCACCATCACTGGCGAAAGCGACCTGGAAGCCGAGCGCAACGGCTACCGCCAGACCAAATTGAACGACATGCTGCTGGCCGAAAAACGCCGCCGTCTGGCCCGCGACGGCGAGGCCGTGGACCTGATCAGCCACTTAAGCGCCGAGGAACGTCCGGCCCTGCTCAAAGAGGTGTACCGCCGCGCCGACATCACCAAACCGCGCAACCTGATCGGCATTGCCAAGGATTTGCCCGACGCCGAAATGGAAGCCCTGCTGTTGGCCTCCATCCCGGTCACGGAAGACGCCATCCGCGAACTCGCGGTAACGCGGGGTACCGTGGTGAAAGACTACCTGGCCAACCGCCAGGTAGCGCCAGCACGCATGTTCTTGGGGCAAATCAAGCCCAAGCGTGACAGCGACCCGTGGGAGCCCAGCACCGAACTCACGCTCTCCACCGGGCAATGATGTTTCATTGCGCGTCGAACCACTGCGGCGGGCAACGGAGTTCTTCCGGGTAACCACTCTTGGTTTGCGACATGGCCATCTCAATCACCCAGTCCGATGCATCGTCCGACTGGTTGGCCATGATTTCTGCATAACGGTGCCAGGCTGGCAGCGACTGTTTGGCTGGATCGGTGGCGTTGGCGACCACCCAACGATCCAGGTAATTGCGACCGCAATCGTTCAGCAAACGGTGTTGCGATACGGGGACAGACACAGCCGATGTGACGTTGTGGATAAGCGGATCGACAGGGTTATGAGGGCTGACGAGCATGGAGAAAGACTCCGTTTGGTGAACCATGAAATGCAGGGGTTTTCCCTGAGCAATAGTTAACACCCGACCATGTGATTTCAACCATTACAAAAGGTAAGAGTTATTTGTTCGATGCCGATTTCCTTGTTACAAATTCACCTTGTCGTCGACCCAAACAGCTAACCTGGCCGCAGGGTTGGTTTGATCTGGCGCAGAACAGCGCTATCCAAGTGGCTGCAGCGCTGGAGTTATGGGCACAAGGGTGGTAAGGTTTTGGCATGCGCTGACTGGGCGCAAAACCACCAAGGATTCTCATGACCAAGTCATCCAAGCACCATGAGCTGCAACTCACCATCTTTCGTCGCACTGCCACCGTGATCGGCTTGGCAGTGGCCACTTGGCTGGCAGGCTGTGCCGTAGAAGTAGAAAACCGCCAAGCCGCCACCGAATTGAAAAAAGAAACCGCCTCGACGGGCTCACTCTACACCGGCTGGCGCGTGTTCCAAGGCCAATGCGCCAGTTGCCATGGCCCTGATGCGACCGGCAGCTCGCAAGCCCCTGACTTGACGGTCCGTCTGGACAACATGGGGCCTCGGCAATTTGCCAGCCTGGTGTTGCAGCGTTACGACTGGACTCGCCCCGCAGAGCCCGCCACTGGCACCGCGACATTGGACGCCATGGTGGAAGAAATCCTGCAACGCCAGGGAGCCGTTATCCAGATGCCCGCTTGGAATGGTGAACCACAGGTCAATGCTCACATCATGGACCTGTACGCCTACCTATCGGCCCGCGCCGAAGGCACACAAGGCCCAGGCAAACCTGCACAGTAAGGCCACAGAGACAAGCTAGGCCAGTAAGTCAACCCAGCATTGAACAGCCAGGGCAAGACGGTCACGGTCAGTTCTGTGCTGCCCATTTGGTAATGCCCGGCACATCCGACAACTTCATGCCACGCCATATGAACACAGCTGCACGAAAGCGTACACGGCGCTCATGGCCGCCGCCTCGGTCGGCGTGAACATGCCGCTGTAACCCCCCATCACCATCACAATGACGGGCGGGATAAGAAAGCATGGTCCCCCCCCCGCTCAGTAGGGGCGGCCCCGGTCAGTATCTACGCTGAAAGGCGGCCGGACATCTATGCCTCCCCAGTTCTGCGCCTTGTTTGGTGGCCCCATGCGGTCAGGCACGGGCCCAGGCTTGGAAGGTTTCCTGCATGCCGGGTCATTGGGGAACACATTGCAGTGATGAGCCGGTCGAGGTGGACGGCGCCCCGGCACCACCACAGGGCGTTCGACCACCACACCATTCCCAAAACCCGTACCGGTACAAGCACGCACCAGGGCCTCCATCTCGCCTGTGCTGTCGGCCAGTTGCACACGGTTCAGGCAACTGTCAAAGGTGGCCTCATCCAAATCGGCACCGCACAGCGAACCAATGGCCTGGCGCCGCACTCCAGAACTCTGTTCCAGCACAGGTTGGCAACGGTCCAATCGGGCCGAACGGTCGCGTGAAGGCACCACACTTGGGCTGCTCTCACGCATCTCTGGCTGAGGTTGCACAGTTTCTGAAGGTGTTTTGGGTTTCAATTCATCGAGCGTTTTTTGGTTGCGCTCGCGCCCTTCCTTTGAATCCAATACCAGAGGCTGGATATTAACCTCCCCACCTCGCTCACCCTTGGCACAGGGTTCATCGGCATACACCACCATCTCATTGGCGCCCACACAACGGTAGACCTGCGCCCAAGATGGCAACACCATACCTGCGGCCAACCCAAGACCACCAAGCCCCCACCGAAGCAACTTGTTCATGACCCACTCCTTCGCCCTCGGCACAGGCAATACAAAGCGTTGCAAACTGAAGCAAACAATCCTCCAACTGCAGGACCATTGGCGCGAGCATGCTCCCTGTTTCAGCACTATTCAAGTAGGCTTACATGCGCACTTATCTGTCAGTCTTACTCTGCGGCATTATCGCGGCCACACTCAGCTTGCAGGTGGAGGCCCGTGGCGGATCAGGGGGATCGGGTGGCAGCAGCGCATCAGGCTCCCAAGGCAACAGCGGTAACCGTGGCTCAAGCAGCGGCCGCTCCAGCGACAGCAATGCCGCCGACAACGCCAACGGCCAATTTTCCCAGGAGAAAACAACCAGCCTGGACCACGGTCAGGACCGCATGAGCGAAGCAGGCCAGGAAAATCAAACAACCGCTGAGACCCCCGAACATCGATGGGATAACGGAACGGTGGGCGATACGCCAACACCGCCGTAAAAAATCAACGCCTGAAACACAAGCAAGAAAAAAGCACCTAACCCTGCGGCTAAGTGCTTGATTCATTTGGTGGGTCGGGAGGGACTCGAACCCTCGACCAACGGATTAAAAGTCGGTCTCAGGCGAAAAACCACAACAAACAACAACCAAGCACAACTGCTTGATTCGATTGTAAGTGACTGTTCTACAAAGAGAAAGCCAAATTCTTCAGTTATTCAGTGTTGTGAAGTTTTGTTGCGTTTGGGGCCAGTTTTTTGCCTCAGTGTCCCGCCAGTGTCCCGCGGGACACCGGCAGAATCAGCTGACAACCACCCTCACCTCCTCCCTTCCTTTGCCCCGCCACTGGCTCAAATCCAGCCCCTGCAGCACCGGGACTTTCTTGTAATCCACGTTGCCCTGCTTCCAGTAGCGCGTGACCGTGACTCCAGCCCCGGATTCCTTCGGGTGCCTGGTCAGCACCAGCAGCGCTTGGCGTGCAGCTTCCAGTTGGTCGGCCAGTGCCTCGGCCTCCTGTTTGGCCCGCAGGTAGGTGCTGGCCGCCTGTGACCATTCGGCATCCTGGCGGACCACCGTGTCGTCATCACTCAGTGGCGGCGGTGTGTCACTGTCCAGGTACTGCTGGAAATCCTCCCAGCCAGCCTGGATGCGCCGCATCGTGGCCTCGTCGCGCTGGATGTCATGCAGCAGCCCCTGGTGGCCGTCGAATATCCAGAGGTGGGCGCTGACCGCGCCTGAGACCATCAGCTGGTGCTGAACCTGGATCAGGTAGTGCTCTGGGATGTTTCCGGCTTGCACGTCCTGCCACAGGTCGGAACGGGTTCCACGCACGGGGCACTTGATTTCCAGGATCAGGTCGCCTTCGAGTGTCATGCCGTCCAGGCTGGCCGAGTAGTCCCCAGTCTGCAGCACCAGGGGCTGCATGACCAGACCGGTTTGCTCTTCGTAGGCCAAGCGCGCCAGCGGCTCCATGTCGGTGCCATGTCGCATGGCCTCGTTGGTCCTGGGTTGGACCTTGCCGGTTTTCTCCAGCCAGAGCTGGTACGGTGTGGTCCAGGGACTGACACCCAGCACGGCAGCCGATTCACTGGCATTGCGCCGGGTGCGGCGGTATTCCAGCCACTCGGGGCTGCCCTGGGTGAGTTGGACGATGGTGGGGGATGTGAGGGTTGCGGTGATGGTGGTGTTCATGATGGGCTCCAGGGTTGTGTAGGTTTTGTGGGTGATGCCCCCGTGCGGATGTGCAAACACAGGGGCTTTAACTGGGATGACGTGACGTAATTGGTCAGGCGGCCTTGCGGCGCTTTTCCAGGCTGCGGATGACTCGCACAAAGTCACTGGCGGCGATGTCGGCCAGGCTGGCTACGCCGAAGTAACTCAACACCCGTTCCAGGCTGATGCCCACTTCCATGGCCAGCTTCTGTATCTGGGCCTGCTGGCTGCGAGTGATGAAGTCCTGGCCTGATTCGGTGCGTGACACCGGTCGACGGTCGCTGACCAGCGTGGGCCGGGGTGGCGGTGCCGACTGCCCCGCCGCCGGATCGTTGGCCGCGTCGGTGTTCACCGGCTGCGGCAGGTCTTCCCCGGCGTAGATGTAGAGACCCAGGCCATGC
>CAYQTH010000039.1:0-10023 GCA_964420415.1 uncultured Macromonas sp.
ACCTTGAAACGCGTGTCTCGTTGTTGCATTGCTTGTCTCCTGGTTATCGTGTCATTGGGGGAACGTTCCACCGATTGCACGGTGTTCATATTGTCATTTTGTACAAGAAATGCACATCAGGGTTTAGGCTGATAGATGCGGCACCTTGGATATGGTAAAAAAATCCCACCAGTTATTAACCAGGAAAATAAAAAATTTCGGTGCTCAGCCAGCGGGGCGGAATACCCGCAGCCATTTGACGGCAGGCAAGCCCCAACGCTCCTGGATGGTTTCGGCCCGCGCCAACAACGCCAGCCGGTCGGGTGATTGAGCCAGCCGTTGGGCCAGCACCACTGTATTGCCCTCACGTGTGGGCTTGAACGCCCACACCGCTTCCGGACCAAATGCCTCTTTGATTTTTTCCAGGGAACGCTCATAGCTGGCATTGCGCCCGAACAGATTGACCGTCATGCAGCCATCCTCGGTCAGCATGGCACGGCAATCGGCATAGAACTCGGTGCTGTCCAGCACAGGGGCGGCTGCTTCGTGGTCGTACAAATCCACCTGCAAGGCATCGACCGAGCCATGCCATGGCTCGTGCTTCACCACCTCGGCGGCATCCCCCAGGATGACACGCAGCCTGGCACTGTCGAGGGGCAGCTTGAACCAGGTACGGCACGCAGCCACCACTTGCGGGTTGATTTCAATGGCGGTGGTATCCATCTTCAGCTTCTTGAAGTGGAACTTGGTCAAGGCCGCAGACCCCAGACCCAGCTGCATGGCGCGACGCTTGGTGACACTGTCGGGCGCCACGAACAGCAACCACGCCATCATGCGCTGCACGTACTCCAGTTCAATATCGAAAGGATTATCAATGAGCATGGAGCCCTGGATCCATTCGGTTCCCAAATGCAGAAAACGCACCTCGCCATCTTCGGAAATAGTGACTTCAGGCAACGCAGGAGTGCCAGAACGGGTGCGGCGGGCAGTGGACATAGGGACTTTCACAACAACGGACAGGACGATGAAAAGGCAGGATCACACCAGGCCGTGCTGTTCAAACGCGGCCCGCCAGGCAGCCAGTTTGCGTTCGAAACTCCAACTCGCATTGGCGGGACTGGTCGATGGCAGGCGAATGACGGGCAACTCCAGCGCACGGGTATGGCGGGCATGGCGGAAGCTTTCGCCCCCATTGTGCGCAATGGCACGCAAATGTGGGCACAGCTGGCGCAGGCTGGCCAGATCGTTCAGGCGCGCATGGCGGATCGCACTGTCCAGGCTGCCGACCCGTTCGCAGGTAGCGTACACATCCCATACGCCCAAACCATGCGCCAGCAGAACAGCCACCCGCTCCGCATAAGGCCATGCCGTCAGAGGCACGTTCCACATTACCGCCAGGATTTTCCAGAACTGGTTTTGCGGGTGTGCGTAATAGCTCTGGCTGCGCAACGATGCAACCCCTGGAAAGCTGCCCAGCACCAGTAACCGGGTATCGTCGTCCAAAACGGGAGGCAAGCCTTGCAAGACAGGCGCTGCAGGATTCGGCAAGGGTACAGAACGAGATGCCATACAGGAACGCTTCACACGGCCCGAGCGTGTGTTGACCTGACCAGCAGCTGCAACCGCGGCAGAACCGACCTGGCATTGGCCGTGGTGGCTTGCGCCAGCGTTTCCAGTGGCACCCCCCGCAACTCGGCCAGCACCGCCGCAATGCGCGGCAGTTCAGCAGGGGAATTCACGCCCTGCCGTTGTCCGGACGCCCGTGCGGCGGCGTTCACATAGAGCCACTGGGGCGGCATGTCGGGCGCATCGGTTTCCAGCACCATGGCCTCCAGCGGCAAAGTCACCGCCAACTGGCGCAGGCGACGTGCGGCGTCATAGGTCAACGTGCCGCCAAACCCCAATTTGAAACCCAGACCCATGAATGCTTGCGCCTGCTGCACGCTGCCATTGAAAGCATGTGCAATACCGCCCGCCACTGGCCGCCCTTGCCGCGCCAAGTCGCGCAGCCCCTGTAACAGCACATCGGCCGATCTGCGCACATGCAAGATGACGGGCAGCCCGAAACGCTGGGCCAGATCAAGCTGCGCCCGGTAAAAGCGGACCTGGCGTTCCCGCATTTCTGGCGTGCACAGCTCGGGAACGAAAAAATCAAGGCCGATTTCCCCCACCGCCACAAGACGGGAATCGTTTTGGTGGCGGCTGAGCTGCTGCTCCAAGGTCAACAAATCCCCCTCTGTGGCGTGAGGCACATACAAAGGATGGATGCCCAAGGCATAAGCGTCACCGGTTTGGTGTGCCAGTTGCCGGACAGCGTCGAAATTGGCCACAGCCACAGCAGGGAACACACACTGCGACACGCCACGTTCACGCGCCAACTGGCGGGCAATCAAACCGGCGCCATGCGCCAGCCCGAAATCTGGCGCATCCAGATGACAATGGGTGTCGATCCACATGCCTGCATTATCCTGGCCCAGACACCGAATACCCCATAGACAATATCAAAGCGGTGTCCATACAATGAATCGATGCGAAACTTTTTCGTGCGGTGTCAGTTGTTGCTGCTGGTGGTGTGCGTCCTTGCGTCGCCCGCTTCGGCCCGTGAAACATTGCGTGTGCTGGCTTGGCCTGGCTATGCCGACGCCGACATCGTCAAACGCTTCGAACAGCAGACAGGCAGCAAGGTCGACGTGACCTACGTGGATTCCGACTTGGACTTGTGGCAAAAAATGGGAGAGCGTCAAGGCCAGGACTTCGATGTGCTGGCCCTGAACACCGCAGAACTGCAGCGCTACATCAGCCACGGGCTGGTGGCCCCCATCAACCGCAGCGCCATCCCGCAACTGGCCAAGCAGTTGCCCCGTTTCAAGCAGCCCACGGCCTTGCCAGCCATTTTCCGGGGAGCCCAACAGTACGCTGTGCCGTACACCTATGCCGAAATGGGGCTGATCTACGACCGGAAGCAGGTCCCCACACCGCCCACCTCTTTGCAGGCGCTTTGGGATACCAAGTACAAAGGCAAGGTGTTGACCTACAACGGCGCCAGCCATGGGTTTTCGATTGCGGCGCAGTCCCTGGGATGGTCCAGCCCCTTTCACATCCGCGAGGCGGACTGGCCTGTCGCTGTCGACCGGCTGATTGAACTGCGGCGCAACGTGGCCGCCTTTTACACACACCCAGAAGAATCGGCTGACCTGTTCCAGCACCACCAAGCCGCACTGATGCTCGCCAACTACGGCACACAACAGCTCAAGCTGCTGCAAGCTGCTGGGCTGGACGTGGCTTACACCGTCCCCAAAGAAGGGGCCCTGGCTTGGCTGGATTGTTGGGCCATTTCGCGCGGCGCGGTCAATGTGCCTCTGGCCCACACCTGGATCAACCACATGCTCAGCCCAGCCGCAGGCGACGCACTGCTCAAGCGGCAAGGCCTGGCCAACACCACCAGCGAGTCGCCTTTCTTCAACCCGAAAACCCGCCTGATTTGGCTCGAACCCGTTGAAGATGAAGAGCGGCGCGCCCAGATGTGGGGCCGCATCGTGGCAGGCGACCGGGCCAGCAAGGTGCTGTACCCATGAAATTCCGGCTGGCCGCCAAACTGGCCCTGGTCCTAGGCCTGATGGGACTGCTGGGCGCGGCCAGCACCGGTTTTTACATCCACAACGCCAACCGCCAACGCCTGGAAGCAGCGGCTCAAACCGCTCTGACCACCTCCACCCAAGTACTCGGACGCCGCATTGCCACCGTGCGTGGGGCCACGGCCCGCCATTTGGCGCTGTTGGCACAGCACCCCGACGCCATTGCCATGCTGCAGACCCCCACAGCCTCCAGCCAGCAACAGGTGCTCACCCTGTTTCACCTGTTGCTACAGGCCAACCCGGAATACCTGCAGATACGCTTGATTTCGGCCGCCAACCATGGACTCGAAGTGGTGCGAGTCGACCGCGATGGCGGACAAACAGTGACCGTGCCGGAAGCCGACCTGCAGGAAAAGGGTCACTACCCCTACGTGAGCGACACCCTCAAACTGGCACCAGGCACCACCTACTTGTCCCGGTTCATGATCAACCACGAGCGCGGCACACCTTCCGTACAAGACCAACCCACCGCGCAACTGGCCATGCCTGTCAGCGGAGGTGGTTCCGCCCCCCTTGGACTGGTGGTCATCAACCTCGACATCGGCTACACCTTCAAATGGCTGAGTACCGACCTGCCATCCGACTTCGCGGTCTACCTGGCCAACCAGCAGGGGGATTTTCTGGTGCATCCGGACGGCAGCAAAACCTTCGGATTCGATAAGGGCAAAAGACACCTGATCCAGGACGAATTCCCTGCCACAGCACCCTTGGTCACAGGCCAGGCCACCCAGGTGGTGCTGAAAAGCCCCGCCACAGAGCTACACCCCTCACGGGTGGCCAGCTTCAAGACCTTTCCGGTCGCCGCTGCTTCGGCAGAGCCCGCATTGATCCTGGGACTGGCGCAACCCTTGTCCAGTCTGGAAGAAGAAGCCACACGCCTGCGCAACCACATGCTGCAGATCATGCTGGCGGTTGGCGGTATGGGCCTGTTGCTGGCGGTGGTTTTGGCACGCCTGTTGACCCGTCCCCTGGCCGAGCTGACCACCGCCGCCCAGCGCTTTGCCAACACCCAGACACCAGGACCACTTCCTTTGCGGCGACAGGACGAGATTGGTGATTTGGCGCGCACCTTCCAGGTGATGGCGGAGCAAATCCACGATCAGATGCACAGCCTGCAGGAAAACCAGGAGGAGTTCGAATTCCTCGCCCACCACGACAGCCTGACCAACCTGCCCAACCGGCGCATGCTGCAAGATCGGCTGACGCAAGCCATTGCCCATGCCAAACGGCGCGAAGAAACCGTGACCCTTCTGTTCGTGGATCTCGACAAGTTCAAAGACATCAACGACCGGTTAGGACACGATGCCGGCGATACCGTGCTGAGCACGGTGGCCCAGCGGCTGCGGCAGTCCATGCGTGGCGCCGACACCGTGGCACGACTGGGGGGTGACGAATTTGTGATTCTTCTGGATGGGCTGCTGAAAAACGACGAAATCGAACGTGTGGTCAACCACTTGCGCCAGACTGTGAAAGCCCCCATTGAGGCGCACGGGGAAGCGTTGGAAGTCAGTGTCAGCATTGGCATCAGCCAATACCCCTTGCACGGTCGCACAGCAGAGGAATTGCTGGCCTCAGCGGACCAGGCCATGTACCGCGTCAAAACACACGGTCGCGACGGGTTTGCTTTCGCTTTGCAGAGCGAAAACCCCCTTCAATCGCCCTGAAACCCACCCGAGCGGCAGGTCAGCACCAACGTGTCACGCCAGCCCAGATGACCAGGATCGAGTGGCTGAATAGGGGTGGTTTCGTGGATCACGCGTTCGTCATCAAGCAACATCACTGACCAGGGCTCCGTCAGGGTAAAGCGCTGCCCGCTTGGGCCATGCGCATCAAAAACCCGGCTTTCGCCGCCCTTGATGCGGTGACGCCCCACCAGGTACACCGCCACGAGTTCCATGCCATCCCGGTGCGCGCCCTCGGGCGTGGGACGGCCAATGCCGTCAGTGGTGTCGATGCGGAACTGGTGCGCCTCGATGTACCACTTCTGCTGGCCCTTGAGCCGCGAAGCGACCGCCGCCGTTTGCACCAACAGGCGGTTCCAGGCGGGCAAAGCCACCGTCGCCGGGTCCATGGGCTCGAACCAGCGCTCCATGCCACCATGCAAGGCGTTGTACGCCACCGGCTGCCAATGCACCCGGTGTGGTACCTGCTCGACCCGTTCACCCTCCACGATGAAGCAACTGTGCCGCCGCCGCCGGTAGCGGCCGCCATCCTTCAGAAAGCGGTCAGTCGGCAGGTCATCCCAACTGGGTTGCAGCGCAGCCAACCCCTGCGGCTCCACCGCCAGCCATTCCTGAACAGAACGGGCGTCCAGCACAGCAAAACCCTGTTGAGCCAGGGTTTGATCAACATGATCCAAAGGCACAGTGGGGGGCATGAAATGGGCACTCATGGGCCAAGTGTAGCGGTCTGACGCGGGAAAACCATATAGCAGATGCGGGCGACATGGGCTATCTTGACCGAGGTTCCACCTGTCAGGAGGCTCTCACGTATGGGCACCACGCACCCGGAAGATGTCCCGCCATCCACCAGCGACTCTGTGTTCCAGCTCCCACTGGCCCACCTGGGCTTGACTGCCCCTTGGCGCTGGCTGGGGCTCGGCTGGCACGATTTTCGGCGTTGCCCCAAAGTGGGGCTGTTTTATGGGCTGTGCTTCTTCCTCATGGGGCACGCGCTTTGGTATGTATTTCGTTCAGCCCCCGCCTACGTGCTGGCTTTGAGTGCCGGTTTTCTGCTGCTGGGCCCTTTCATGTGCCTGGGTTTGTACGATGCCAGCCGGGCCTTGGAGCGCGGCCAGCGCCCTTCATTGCGCGCGTCGCTGTGGTCATGGCGTGGCACCGGTGGCACCATGGCCATTTTTGCAGGTGTGCTGCTCATCCTGGAAATGCTGTGGGGCCGCGCCTCGCTGGTGGTGTTTGCGGTCACGTTCAACACCATGCCATCGACCGAAAACCTGTTGGCCGAACTGTTGCGCATCGAGAACCTGGAATTCCTCATCACCTACTCGGTGGTGGGTGCCATCTTCGCCGGTCTGATTTTCGTGACCAGCGTGATCTCTATACCCATGATCCTGGACCGTGAGGTAGACGCCATTTCGGCAGGACTGACCAGCATCCGCGCCTGCGTGGAAAACCCCGGCGTCATGCTGCTGTGGGGCGCACTTATCACGGTGACCGTTGGACTGGCCATGTTGCCGGGCTTATTGGGACTGTTGGTGGCGGGGCCTGTCATAGGCCATGCCAGTTGGCACGCTTACCGGGGCATCGTGCCCCCCCCTGCACCGCGCTGACCCATACCCCCACCCGGTCACACCGGCAGAGGAATGCGATACTCAGCGCATGTCCTGCACCTGCCAACACGACTCCTGCTCCACAGACACCGCCACGGCTGATCTGTCATCGCCGCGCTGGCGGCGTGTGCTGTGGATCGCCCTGTGCGTCAACGCTGGCATGTTTTTTGTCGAATTGTTGGCCGGGTTGCAAGCAGGTTCGGTGTCGCTTCTGGCCGATGCTGTTGATTTCGCCGGTGACGCGATGAATTACGGCCTTTCGCTGGCGGTGTTGAGCATGGCCGTGATCTGGCGCAGTCGCGCCGCTTGGGTGAAAGGTGCCAGCATGTTCGCCTACGGGCTGTTCGTGCTGGGAAAAACCGCCTGGATGATCCAGTACGGCAATGTGCCAGAAGCCCTGACCATGGGGGTAGTGGCCTTTGCCGCCCTGCTGGCCAACGTGGGCGTGGCCGTGCTGCTCTACACCTTTCGCAATGGCGATGCCAACATGCGCAGCGTCTGGATTTGCTCGCGCAACGATGCGCTGAGCAATACCGCCGTGCTTCTGGCCGCAGCAGGTGTTTTTGGCACCGCTTCGGCTTGGCCCGACCTGTGGGTGGCGGCCATTATGGCCTTGCTGGCGCTGAGCGGTGGCTTCCAGGTCATGCGTCACGCACAACGTGAATTGCAGACCAGGACACACTGACACCAGCACAGACGGAACTTATGAGTCTGGTCTGCGCTCCTTCTATCCATGAAATTGCCCCTCCTTCTCGCCCCGTTCGTCTTGTTTGCGGGTTTGCTGAACGGCAGTCTGCCTGTGCTGGCGCAAGACCTCGCGGCTCATCCCCTCTTGACACCGCCCCAGCCCTCACTGCCCGCCGCTGAAGCCGAAGTCCGGCGTGTGGACCTGCGCACGCAAAAAGTCACTTTGAAACACGGCGAAATCACCAACCTGGACATGCCCCCCATGACCATGGTGTTCCACTCGCCTGATGCCAACCTGCTGCAAGGTGTGCAACCAGGTGACCGGGTACGCTTTACCGCCGAGCTGGTCAACGGCACTTACACCCTGCGCAGCCTGGAGCGTCTGCAGTAAGCTAAGGCGTATGCCCCAACCGCTGCGCCACACCCTGCTCACGCTGCGCGACCTGCTGGTCTCGTTCGGCCCCTTTGTGCTGTTGACGGTGGGTCTGCTGGCCCTGGCCTACTGGTGGCTGCAACCCGCCCCGCCCAAGCGCGTTGTGCTGGCCACGGGCCCTGAACAAAGCGCCTATGCCGAATTCGGCACCCGTTACGCCAAAGCTTTGGCGCCATACGGCATCACCGTCGAACTGTTGCCCAGCGAAGGGGCGGCCCACAACCTGGAATTGCTGCGCAGCGGCCGGGCCGACTTGGGCTTTGTTCAAGGCGGCAGCGGCCAGATTCAGGCAGACGACGCTGAGCAGTTGCAAACCCTGGGCAGCCTGTTTGTGGAACCGCTGTGGCTGTTCTACCGCGAGAGCGCGGCGCAGCGCCACCGGCAACACACCATTGAGTCGCTGGCCCAGTTGCGTGGCTGGCGCGTCAACGTGGGCACGGAAGGCAGTGGCGTGCCGCGCCTGTTCGAACAACTGCTGCAAGCCAACGGGCTGCAAACCGACGCCCTGCAACTGAGCCAATTGGCACCCACACCGGCCACGGTAGCGTTCATTGAAGGGCAACTCGACGCCCTGGTGTTCGTTTCAGCCCCCGAAGCCCTGCTGGTACAAATGCTGCTGATGACGCCCGGCGTTAAATTGATGAACGTGCCGCAAGCGCAGGCCTACGCACGCCGCTTTGGCTACCTGGCCCCAGTCACGCTGCCGCGTGGCATGGTTGACCTGGCGCGTAACCAGCCTGCGCGCGACCTGCACCTGGTGGCGTCGACGACCAGCTTGCTGGCGCGCACAGACACCCACCCCGCCGTGCTACAGCTGATGGCACAGACCGCCGTGGCGCTGCACAGCCCGCCCGGCTGGTTCAACAAAGTACGTGAGTACCCCAACCTGGCCTTGGCGGAACTGCCTGTGGCGGGCGAAGCGGAACGTGCCTTGCAAAACGGGCGCCCATGGCTGCAGCGGTTGCTGCCCTTCTGGCTGGCCAACCTGGTGGAACGCATGTGGCTGGCACTGGGTTTGATACTGGCCCTGGTGCTGCCCTTGTCACGCGTGCTGCCGCCGTTGTACACCATGCGCATCCGTTCACGGGTGTTCCGCTGGTACGCCCAGCTGCGTGCCATTGAAGTTAAAGCCGAACAGGAGCGGGACACCATAGGCGAGCTGCTGGCCGAACTGGACGGGCTGGAATCGCGTGTCGAAAAAGTGCCGCTGCCGCTGTCTTACACCGACGAGCTGTACGCACTGCGCGACCACATCGACCTGGTGCGCCAGCGCTTGCGGCGGCTGCAATAATGCGCTGTGTTTACGCGTCCAGACTGAGCCTGACATGACCACTTTTCTTGATGCCACCCTGATCGCTGCCGACAACAGCCTGCGCACCCTGTTTGCCCCGCACCGCGCCGTGCGCGCCACCCCGACCGCACCGGATGGCTTGGCCGCTGCTGCGTTGAGCGATGAAGAAAAGCGTTTGTCGGGTGCGCTGATGCGCGTCAACCACGTGGGCGAAATCTGCGCCCAGGCGCTGTACACCTCGCAAGCCCTGGCAGCCCGGCTGGGACGAGGCGACCCGGTGCAGCGCGAGCAACTGGCACACCACCTGGAAGTGGCCGGACAAGATGAAACCGACCACCTGGCCTGGTGCAAGCAGCGACTCAATGAGCTGGGCGACCGCACCTCGCTGCTGAACCCGCTGTGGTACGCGGGCGCTTTTGGCATTGGCCTGACCGCAGGCCTGATCAACAAAGCCGTGAGCCTGGGTTTCGTGATTGAGACGGAACGCCAGGTGGAAGCCCACCTGGACAGCCACATGGACCGCCTGCCGCCCGGCGACCAGGCTTCGCGCGCCATCGTTCAGCAAATGAAAGACGACGAGGTGCGCCACGCCCACGACGCGCGCGACAAGGGCGGCATGAACCTGCCCGCCCCCGTGACGAGGCTGATGAAAGCAGCGGCCAAGGTCATGACGACCGTGGCGCACCGCGTGTGATCAGTCCACCTCGAC
>CAYQTH010000039.1:10048-12718 GCA_964420415.1 uncultured Macromonas sp.
GCCCTTTGCCCGTCACCGTGAAGTGCATGTGGATCTTGGTGAACACCTTGGGCTCGGTGTCGGCGCGCTCGCTCGTGAGTTTGACGCTGCAGCCACGCACGTCGTTGCGGCCGCGCTTGAGAATCAGCACCACGTCGTAAGCAGTGCAGCCGCCGGTCCCGGCCAACACGGTCTCCATGGGGCGAGGGGCCATATTGGCGCCGCCGTTTTCCGGATGGGCCGCATCAGGCGCGCCATCCATGGTCAGCACATGCCCACTGCCGGTTTCAGCCAAAAAGCCCATGTTCGAGCGGGCGCCGGTGCCGCCGGTCCAGGTCACGGTGCATTCCACGAAAAATCTCCAGAAAGATACAAAAAAACACAACTAGCTTGTTGCGCCGCAGCAAACTAGGGTTTATACTAACACCCATCGATGCAGCGCAAACAGAGTGTAGTTCAGACACTTGTTTACCTGCCTCACCCAGAGCCTCGGCTCTGCTGACAGTTGTCTCCTCTGCCCTCTATGGGTGGTTCATACCCGGACCCCGTGTCCGGGTTTTTTTTGCCTGTCGTTTTATGATGGCGCTTTACTCCGGCTGTTTCATCGTTACCCTTCGCAGCCCGCGACACCATGCCCCAAGACCAAACCCAGCCCTCCTGCGCCGACTTGACACCCGCCGACTACCTGAAAAAGATCCTGACCGCGCGCGTGTACGACGTGGCCGTGGAGTCGGACCTGCAACCCGCCAAAAACCTGAGCCGACGCCTGCATAACAAGGTGCTGCTCAAGCGCGAAGACCAGCAGCCGGTGTTCAGCTTCAAGCTGCGCGGCGCCTACAACAAGATGGCCCACCTCACGCCCGAGCAACTGGCCAAGGGCGTGATCTGCGCCTCGGCCGGCAACCACGCGCAGGGTGTGGCGCTGGGCGCCAAGAAGCTCGGCTGTCGTGCCGTGATCGTGATGCCCACGACGACCCCACAGCTCAAGGTGGATGCCGTGGCCGCCCTGGGCGGCGAAGTGGTGCTGGCCGGCGACAGCTATTCCGACGCCTACCAGCACGCCGTCAAGCTGCAGAAAACCGAGGGTCTGACCTTCATCCACCCGTTCGACGATCCGGACGTGATTGCCGGCCAGGGCACGATCGCCATGGAGATGCTCAGCCAGGTGCAGAAGCTCGGCAGCCCCCGGCTGGATGCGGTGTTCGTGGCCGTTGGCGGCGGCGGGCTGATTTCCGGCGTGGCCAACTACATCAAGGCCGTGCGGCCCGAAATCAAGGTGATCGGGGTACACACGCGCGACTCGGACGCGATGTTGCAGTCGGTGCAAGCCGGCGAGCGCGTGGAATTGGCCGACGTGGGCCTGTTCGCCGACGGCACCGCCGTGAAGCTGGTGGGCGAGGAGACATTCCGCATTGCCCGCGAACTGGTGGACGACTACGTGGTGGTGGACACCGACGCGGTGTGCGCGGCCATCAAGGACATCTTCGTGGACACGCGCTCCATCGTCGAGCCCTCGGGTGCACTGGCCGTGGCGGCGATCAAGCAGTACGTGGCCCAGCACAAGACCAAGGGCGAGACCTACGCGGCCATCCTGTGCGGTGCGAACATGAATTTCGACCGCCTGCGTTTCGTGGCCGAGCGGGCCGACGTCGGCGAGGAGCGCGAGGCGCTGTTCGCGGTGACGATCCCCGAGGAGCGAGGCAGCTTCAAGCGCTTCATCGAGGCCATCGGCAACCTGCCGGGCGGGCCGCGCAGCGTCACCGAATTCAACTACCGCATCGCCAGCGCCGACGAAGCGCACGTGTTCATTGGCCTGAGCACGCAGGGCAAGGGCGAGTCGGCCAAGATTGCGGCCAACTTCAACCGCCAGGGTCTCAGGACGCTGGACCTGACCCACGACGACCTGGCCAAGGAGCACCTGCGTCACATGGTCGGCGGCCATTCGCCACTGGCTCAGGACGAGCGCCTGCTGCGCTTCGTCTTTCCGGAGCGGCCAGGCGCGTTGCTGAAATTCCTGAGCCTCATGCGCCCGGGCTGGAACATCAGCCTGTTCCACTACCGCAATCAGGGCGCCGACTACGGCCGCATCCTGGTCGGGCTGCAGGTTCCCCCCAAGGACGACAAGGCTTTCCAGCGCTTTCTGGACACCCTGGGCTACCCCTATGTCGAGGAAACGCAGAATCCGGCATACCGGCTGTTTCTCAGCCGCTGAACCGGACACCCTCGCCCATGCACCCTGGCGCCGCCACCGACCCTCCCCCGGCGCCGGCAGCGCTGCCCGGCCTGTCTTTCCCGCCGGTGCGGCCAGTGGCCGCCGCCTGCCCGGGCGCGGCTGACACCTCCCCCTGGGGACGTCTGGCCGATCTGTCGACCCGGCTCACCGCCATCCTGTCAATGGACAGGTTGCGCAGGCACGCCCAGGTGCAACCACAGTTGCTGGTGTTCGCCGCCGACCACGGAATCGCCGACGAGGGAGTATCGCGGTTCGGCCAGGAAGCCACGCGCCACCGCGTGAATGCCTTGCTCGCCGGGGAATCGCCCGTTTACCGGATGGCCAGCGGGCTGGGCATCGCCATGACGGTGGTGGATGCCGGCGTTGCGGTGCCGCTCACACCGGTGGACGGCCAGCCGGGCCTGGTCACCCTGTTGCCGCGCAAGATCGGCTACGGCACGCGCAACATGGTGTTGCGC
>CAYQTH010000040.1:0-12674 GCA_964420415.1 uncultured Macromonas sp.
GGATCTTGCCATCCAGGAACGTGCCCGCCGTCAGCACCACGGCACGGGCGCGGAAACGGATGCCGACCTGCGTCACCGCGCCAACCACGCGGTCACCCTCCACCATCAGGTCGTCCACGGCCTGCTGGAACAGCATCAGGTTGGGCTGGTTTTCCAGCATGCGGCGGATGGCGGCCTTGTACAGGATGCGGTCGGCCTGGGCGCGGGTGGCGCGCACGGCAGGCCCCTTGGAGCTGTTGAGGATGCGGAACTGGATGCCGCCCTCGTCCGTGGCCAGCGCCATGGCGCCGCCCAAGGCATCCACCTCCTTGACCAAGTGCCCCTTGCCGATGCCGCCGATGGACGGGTTGCAGCTCATCTGGCCCAACGTCTCGATGTTGTGGCTGAGCAGCAGGGTTTGGCAGCCCATGCGGGCCGCCGCCAAGGCAGCTTCGGTGCCGGCATGGCCGCCACCGACGACGATGACATCGAATTCCTGGGGATACAACATGACTGGGGAGCCTCAAACTGAACGCCGAACAGGGCTGCGGCGACCCGCCCGGCTGGCGCCGTCCGTGGCGGGTGGTGTGCAAAACAGCGTATTTTACCGGCCGAGGTGTTTGCAGGCTGGGGCAGCACCCCACCAGGAAGCAGGGACAATGGCGACATGAGCCTGAACTGCCGCCCCGGATGCGCTGCCTGCTGCATCGCCCCCTCCATCAGCAGCCCCTTGCCCGGCCTGCCTCACGGCAAGCCCGCCGGAGTGCCCTGCCCGCATTTGGACGAGGCCCTGCGCTGCCGCTTGTTCGGGCAGCCTGAGCGGCCGGGCGTGTGCGCCTCTCTGCCGCCCAACAGCGAGATGTGCGGCCCCGACCGCGAGCATGCGCTGCGCTTTCTGCACACCCTGGAAAAGGCCACTCAGCCAGGGCTTTGATGTTGTGGCCAATTGCGTTCACAATCCTAACAAAGGAGACCCGTCATGGAACACACCCACCACCGTTTCTCCGAACTGTTCGCCCAGCTCGGTCTGCCGTCCGACCCGCCCAGCATCGCTTCGTTCCTGCACCGGCACCGCCCATTGGCCAACGAGCTGCATTTGGCGGATGCCCCCTTCTGGACACCGGCGCAGGCCACACTGTTGCGCGAACAGTTGCACCAGGACGCCGACTGGGCCGAAACCGTGGACCAGCTCAACGCCGCTCTGCGCGCCTGACACGGCTCACAACTGGCGCAAAAAAGCCCGCCTAGGCGGGCTGGGTGTGTCTGGCAAGGCCGTGTTACTGCTTCACGCCTTCCACCTGAACCACCAGACGCACGTTCTTCGGGGAGCCCCAGTCCACACCGTAGTTCACGCCAAAGGCGGTGCGGTCGATGGTGGCCTCAAAGTCGCCGCCGCAGACCTCGCGCTTGATCATCGGGTGGTCATAGCAGTTGAACTGGTTGGCCTTGAGCGTGACCGGCTGGGTCTGGCCGTGCAGGGTCAGCTTGCCCTTCACTTCGGTCACCTTGTCGCCCTTGAACACAAACTGGTCGGACACAAAGCGCGCCTGGGGGAACTGGGCCACATCCAGGATGTCGGCGCTTTGCAGGTGCTTATCGAACTGCGCGGTGCCGGAGTCCACCGACGCCACGTCTATGGTGATGTCCACCTTGCCGGTTTTGGCCACGCGGTCAAACTGGACCGTGCCTTCCTTTTTGGTGAAGCGGGCACGGTTCACAGAGGCGCCAAAGTGGCTTATTTCGAACGTGACGAAGGTGTGTGTCGGGTCAATGGCGTAGTCGGCCGCCTGGGCCACGCCAGCAGACAAGAGGGTGGCCGCAGCCAGCAGGGACAAAGAGGTGCGCATGTGTGTACTCCGTTGAAATAAAAAAGTTGGACGGAACGCCCCGTCAGAGCTTGCCCACGCCACTGAGCGCGAGCTTGAACTTCACCTGAACCTCGTCGGCCACCATGGAGGTGTCGGCCCATTCGTTTTCACCGATCTTGAACGTCAGACGCTTGATCGGAAAAGCGCCAGTGGCCCAGGTGGTGGAACCGTTTTGCGTCAGGGTCACGGGCACCACCACGTCACTGCCCACCCCTTTGATGATGAGGCGCCCCGCCACTTCGTAGCGGCCGCCGCCCAACCCTTTGACCGAGGTCGACTGGAAAGCGGCTTGCGGGAATTTGGCGCTGTTGAACCACGTTGGTTTAGGCAGTTCGGCATCGGCTTCGCGCACCCCGAGCGTCGCACTGGTGACATCCACCGTGAATACGATTGTGCTCTTGGCCGGCTGCGCCGGGTCAAAGGCCACCTGCGCCGCGAACTTGCGAAACTGCCCCTCAACCGGCACGCCCATCTGCTTGCTGACAAAACCCAAGCTGCTTTGCGCTGGCAACAGCTGCTGCTCGGCCCAGGCGGGCGCCAAAGCGGTGCTCAAGGCCAGGGCGGCCAAACCATGAGACAGGAACCAACGTTTCATGTGAAACACTCCTTGAAAAACAGAACGGGCGTCGACTTCAAGCGCGGCGGAAACTCATGCGGGACAACAAACCATCGCGGTCGATGAGCGCATGCTTGAGGGCCCCGGCCACGTGCAGCAGCACCAAGGCAGCCATGGCAAATGCAGACAGCTTGTGCAAGGGTTTGAGCGCCTCCGCCAGCGCCGGTTCCGCAGGCACCCAATCAGGCAAGGGCCAAGCGCCAAACAACACCACTGGGAAACCGGCCGCAGAACTGTAGGCCCAGCCCAACAGCGGCACGGCAAAGAACAGCAGGTACAAGCCATGGTGCGTGGCTGTGTGAGCCACTCGCTGCCAACGCGGCATGGCTGCCTCGATGGCAGCGGGCAGCGGTGGGGGACGGAGCGTCCAACGCCACAACAGGCGCAACGCCGACAGCGCCAGCACACAGATGCCCGCCCACTTGTGCCAACTGTAGTACTGCAGCCGTTGCGGGGAGAACGGCAAATCGGCCATGTACAGGCCCAGGGCAAAAATCAGCACCAGCGCCCCCCCCAGCAACCAGTGCAGCAACACAGCGACTGGGTGATAGGCTCGGGAAGGGTGTAGTGTGTTCATGTGGTCCAGTTTAGACAACCCGCCAGATCACGCAACCCTAGCCCCTTGAAGCCATCATTCGAATTATTTGAATCAAACATACCCCCACCGGTTCTAAAACCGGGCTAAACTCGACAAGGGGGTTACCTTGATGGTGCACCTGCCCCTGGTAGCTGTCTTGCACTGTGCAACCAAGTAAAGGATGGGTCATGAAACAAAACGTGGGCGGCATCGACCGCATTCTTCGCATCGCCGTGGGCGTGGCACTGATTGCCCTGGCCGCCACTGGCACCGTTGGCCTGTGGGGCTACATCGGGGTGGTGCCGCTGCTGACCGGCCTGCTGGGCTGGTGTCCGCCATACGCCCTGTTTGGCTTCAGTTCCTGCTCCACCAAACGCTGATGCTGTTCAGCCTGGCCGACCTGGCCAGGCACTGATGGCGTCGGCGGGCATGGCTTTGGCATACAACCAGCCTTGGTAAAACTCACAGCCCAGCTGCTGCAAGAATTGCAATTGCTCAGGCGTCTCCACGCCTTCTGCCACCACTTGCTTGCCCATGGTTTGGGCCAAAGCCAAAATAGCGCGGACCAAGGTCTCGCCACCTTCGCTGTCATGGATCTGCGCCACAAAACTGCGGTCGATCTTGAGCCGGTCAATCGGCAGCAGCTTCAGGTAAGACAACGAAGAGTGGCCCGTACCAAAATCGTCCAGCGCCAAGCCAACCCCCAGCTCTGACAAGCGCACCAGGGTGGCACGCGCCTGTTCCGGGTCCGACATGGCCTGCGACTCTGTGATTTCCAGCTCAATGCCCCCCGGCGGGAGACCATAGGCAGAAAGCAGCCGGGTCAAGCGTTCGCACAGGTCGGGCTGGCGGAACTGCTGGACCGACAAATTGATGGCCATACGCAACAGCAAACCCTGTTCGCGCCAGGCGGCCAATTGGCGGCAGGCGGTCTCCAGCACCCAATCGCCCAGCGGCAGCATGAGCCCGGTGCTCTCTGCCACCGGCACGAAACGCCCGGGCGGGACCGGCCCCAGCTCGGGATCGGTCCAGCGCAACAAGGCTTCCACACCGACCATGGCGCCACTGTGAACGTCCACCTGCGGCTGGTAATGCAACTCCAGTTCGCCATGCCGGATCGCGTGCTTGAGTTTTTCGTGCAACCGGCCACGCTCTTCACGGATACGCCCTAGCTCGGGCACGTAACGTGCGCACTGGTTGCGGCCAGCCTCTTTGGCCTGGTACATGGCCATGTCCGCATAGCGCAACAGGCTTTCCGCATCAGAGGCATCCAGCGGCGCAGCCGCGATGCCAACGGAAGCCCCCGGAAACACCTCGTAACCGTTGACCAGATAAGGCTCGGCGAGACGGCTCAGCAGTTTGTGCGCCACCATCTCGGCATGCGCCACGTCGTCCAGTCCCTGCATCAGCACGGTGAATTCATCCCCGCCCAGCCGCGCCAAGATGTCACTGCCGCGCAGCACACTGCGCAGGCGGTTGGCGGTTTCCACCAGCACCATGTCTCCCACCGCATGGCCATGCCCATCGTTGATGACCTTGAAGTCGTCCAGATCCAGCAACAGCAAAGCAACGTGGCGCTGCTGGCGAGGCGCCTGCACCAGCGCCTGGTCCAGATGACGCATGAACTGCCAGCGGTTGGCCAGTCCGGTGAGCGCGTCGTGCGAAGCCTGGTATTGCATCTGGCTTTCGAGCCGTTTGAACTGACTCTGGTCGCGCACAAATGCCACCACGCATGCCTCGTCACCCAACTGACAGTGGCTGAGTGAGATTCCCACCGGCAGGTAACCTCCGTCGCGGCACAGCAGGCGCAAATCACTCATTTGGGTACCCATGCCACGGTTGGCGGGGCTGCTGAAGAACTGGCGCATCATGTGGCCATGGGCTTGCCGCAAGTGAACGGGCAGGAAGATGGCCACCGACTGTCCGACCAGCTCGTCGACACCATACCCTGACATGCTGGCCATGACCGCATTGGCCATGAGGATTTTGCCTTCGCCATCGACCAGCAGCATGCCGTCGGGTGCGGCATCGAGCATGATCCGTTCCAGGGCCTGGACACGCAGCCACTGGTCGCGCTCCCGTTGCGCGTGAGAGCCACATGCGACCATGCCTTCGCCCTCACGTTCGTGATCGTGGCGGCGCAACAGGCGCTCAATGTCGCCCTCTATTGAAGCATTGGGTGGCAACACCTTGTTCTCCCTGACTCTGTTCTTGTGCTCACACACCTGTCAGTGTAAGGCCAACACCGGGCGGGCAGAGGACCACGCCCGCTGCGACACCTGGTGCCGGTACACCGCCAGCGCTTCATCCAGACGCAGCGTCTGATGCTTCAGGCTGTCCGCCGCCGCCGCGCTTTGTTCCACCAGGGCGGCGTTCTGCTGGGTGGTTTCATCCAGCAGCGACACCGCCTGTTGCACTTGGGCGGCCCCGGAAGCCTGCTCGCGGCTGGAGGCGGTGATCTCGTTGACCAGGGCGGTCACCCGTTCGACCTGGTGCACGATGTCTTGCATGCGCTGCCCGGCCTGCGCCACCTGGGCCGAACCGGCTTCGACGCTGTTGACACTGGCGGTGATGAGTTCCTTGATCTCCTTGGCCGCCTGAGCGCTGCGTTGTGCGAGCGAACGCACCTCGCCCGCGACCACCGCAAAACCCCGCCCCTGTTCCCCGGCGCGCGCGGCTTCCACGGCGGCGTTCAGTGCCAGGATGTTGGTCTGGAAGGCGATGCCGTCTATGACGCCGATGATGTCGGCAATCCTGCGTGAACTCTGGGTGATGTCCTGCATGGTCTGCACCACCTGCGTCACCACGGTGCCGCCCTGCCCGGCCACGGCACTGGCCTCGTGCGCCAGCTCACTGGCCTGGTGCGCATGGTCGGCGTTGTGGCGCACAGTGACCGAAAACTGCTCCATCGCCGCTGCGGTCTGTTGCAAGCTGGAGGCGTTGCGTTCGGTGCGCGCCGCCAGGTCATTGTTGCCCTGGGCAATCTGCTCGCTGGCGGTCGTGATGCCGCTGACCTGGGTCCCCACGTCATCGCACAAAGCACGCAAATTGAGCCCGGCCTGGTTGACCGAACGCAGGATCATGCCGATCTCGTCCACCCGGTTGAAGTGGACCTGCTGGTCCAGGCTGCCGGAGGCCACACTTTGCGCTTGGCGCGCGATGAGTTGCAACGGTCGCGCGATCTGGCGCCACAGCCAGGCCCCTGCCAGCACCGTGCCCACGGTGGCCGTCCCGGCCAGTACGGCCCATTGCACCGGCTCCAGCCCCACCCCCGACAACACCCCCAGTTGCAACAGCCAGGCCAGGCCCAGTGCCAGGCCCATGCGCTGTCCCACCGACATGCGCTGGCACAAGGAACGCCAAGCCCACAGCCCGGTGCGCACCACCAGTCCCTGGTGGAACCTCCGGCTGCCGGCGCGGCCCTCGCGAAACGACTGGTACAGCGCTTCGGCAGCCTGGATCTCTGCCCGTGAAGGCTGGGTGCGCACCGACATATAGCCCGTCAACTGACCACCGCGAACCATAGGCGTGGCGTTGGCGCGGACCCAGTAGTGGTCACCGTTCTGGCGCCGGTTCTTCACCAATGCCGTCCAGGACTTGCCGTCTTTGAGGGTCTGCCACATATCCGCAAACGCCTCTTTTGGCATGTCGGGGTGGCGCACCATGTTGTGCGGCTGGTTCATCAATTCGTCGCGGGTGTACCCGCAGACACTGATGAACGCGGCATTGGCGTAAGTGATGTGGCTTTGCAGATCGGTGGTGGACATCAGCGTCACATTGCCATCGAATGCGTACTCCCGCTGCGTCACGGGTTGATTGACTCGCATGCATTACTCCAGTGGTCCGGTCAAAAGCACATGACCCAGGCGGATGCATCGCAAAAAGCATTCCGCCCACCTTTGCACCGCATGCCAGGACCACCAACCGCCCCGGCACATGGACGCACAGACCATTCTGAAGCGCGCCCATGACGTCAGAACAGGGTTTCAGGGTTGCCCCCAAAGAGGAATTGCAAGTGATGTGACAAAAGTCACTGGCACGGCCACTCAGGTGATATCGCCGATGCCCTGAGATGCCGCAGGCACAGCGCAAAACCGGCACAGGTGCTGGTGCACTTCATACGTGCCCCGCTCGGTGCGCACAATCCGCCCTTCTTCCTCAAGTTGCTTGAGGGCGCGCACCACCGCCTCGCGAGAACTGCTGGCAACACTGGCCAGCACGGTATGGGCAGGCAAACGCACGCGCGTACTGCGCTGGACCCGCGTCAACATGCACAACACGCCCGCCACACGCTCATCGACGGTTTTGAGACGCGACACCATGGCCCAGTCGGCCAAATGGTTCACGGCACGCAGGTTAACCTGTCCCAGCAGTTGCAAAAATGAGGCATCAAACAGGTGGGCCTGAGCCAAGCTGTGAACAGGCACCACACACACACGGCCCGCAGTGAGCGCCTGGCAGGTCATCGGGTTGGCCCCGGCCCACACCCCGCCCAAACCCAGCAACTGTCCCCGTCCGGCCACCGCGACGGCGTGCTCCTGGCCCCTGGAGCACGCCGCATGCAGACCACATCGCCCACCTTGACGACCTGCAACTCGTCAGCGGGCTGCCCCTGACTTAGCAAGACTTCACCGGTGACGAAAGGCCGCTCCTTCAACCAAGGCAGGATGACGGCCCGGCTGGCACCCGGCAACTGGTGAAAAAAACACGCCGCGTAGCCAATGCAATCGGCACACATGGTCTGCGCATCGCTGGCGCCGGGCTTCATTCGTGGCATACACCTGTTTCGCTTGTGTTCGCAAAAGGCCCTCCACTCCACCGCAGAGGCAGAATAGACCCACAACATATGGGGGCATGATAGCGGTTCGGCGCCCGCTCAGGCCTGCGCGGGTGCCGCCAGGAACTGGCGCAGGCCCCCCAACACGGTACGCAACCGCTTGGCCTCGCGCGAACGGTGCCAGACCCACGTCCAACGCAACAGCCCCGAGAGGAACTCCAGCCGTGGAGCAAGGCGGTGCAAAAAGGGGCGTAAAGCCACCGGCGAGCCAGCCTGTTCGTAAGCCTGCCACACGGCACACACCGCCTGCGGGCCGAGAGCATCCAGGAACTTGGCCATGGACAGCACCAACTGCAAGGCATCGTAGGCCTGCACCGTGGCCAGGGGCAGGGCCGGGTACAGCTGTTCTTCAAAATCGAGCCGGGCAAAGTGCTGGCCGTCCCAGGTGAGGTTGCGCGTTTGGGCGCCTCCATGCCATTGCCCACGGGCATGGAAACGCCCCAGGTCGGCGCTGGCGGCGCACATCAAGGCCAGGTGCTCACTGACGGGGGTGTGGTGCAGCAGGTGGTCCAGCGTGGGGCCGATATCGCCAGTCACCAGCGTCTGGCCGTCGTAAGCCAGCACGGGCGGCACACGCTCTCCGGCGGTGGCCAGCGCCCGCAAGCGGCGATGCTCGTGGGCCAGCAGGACGACGCCATCGGTCTGGCGCACGGCACGCCAGGACACCGCCACGCCGAAAAAATGCGCCATGCACCAGACGGCCAGCGACTGGCGCCAACTGCGCAGGGGGCGCTGGGCGGTCTTGGTCCAGGTGCGGGGCGGTGTGGGTGCGTCGGTCATGGGCTTGGGGGCCCGATTATGCAAGACCAGGCGGTCTGGTTCAGAGCCCAGCGTCGTACCCCGGCTGGGTCAGCGCCCGTTCGGACGCAGGCTGGCGCACATACGCCTCGAACGCCTCCTGCGGCAGCGGGCGCGAAAACCAGTAGCCCTGGAACAGCGGACAACCCAACTGGTGCAGATACGCCAGTTGCGCGGCGGTTTCCACCCCTTCGGCAATGACCTTGAGCCCCAGGCTCTGCCCCAACGCCAGAATAGAGCGGACGATCGCGGCATCGCTTTCGCTGCCGGGCAAATCGTCCACAAAGCTTTTGTCGATTTTCAGTTCGCTCAACGGCAAGCGCTTGAGGTAGCTCAGCGACGAAAACCCGGTGCCGAAATCGTCCAGGGAACAGCCCACCCCGTGGGCCTGCAACTCGGCAATCCGGCTCACGGCCAAGGACATGTCCTGCACCAGGACGCTTTCCGTCAGCTCCAGCCGCAGACGCTGCGCGGGCACTCCGGCGCGTTCCAGCGCCTCCAGCACTTCTGACACAAAACCCGGCTGGAGCAACTGGCGCGCACTCACGTTCACGGCCAACGTCAACGGCGCCAGGCTGGGGTCGCGTGCCCACTGCGCCAGCAACTGGCACGCCTGCTCCAGCACCCACTGCCCCAGCGGCACGATCAGACCCGATTGTTCGGCCAATGGAATGAAGGTGCCGGGCATCATCAGGCCACGGCTGGGGTGCTGCCAGCGGACCAGGGCCTCGGCGCCTTCCACCTGTCCCGCCACGCTCACCTGGGGCTGGAAATGCAGCACCATTTCACCATGCCGCAAGGCACGCTGCAATTCAATGGTGCGGGCGGTCGAAGGGGAGGCGTCGGTTTGCAGCACGTACAGCGCCACGTACAGAATGGTCACGGCGAATACCGCGTTGATTGCGGTGCCCCAAGTGCGCAATTCGTCGCTCAGTTGGTAGGCCGTCATGAACCCGGCTTGTGTGCTGGCAAACACCAGAAACAGCCCCAGGCAGAGGCCGGGCGCTCCGCGCGACAGCCAGGGCCGCTCGTTGCGGAACACCACCATGCCCAATACCGCCAGCGGCAGAAAAAACAGGTGCACCGAACGCGGCGCGGCGACTGTGGGCACGTCCAGCCACAGGGCCTGCACCACGAGAATCAGCAAACAGGCGGGCCACAGCGCGAGCGCAGCGGTCAAGGTGCGGTGTCGCCAGTTCAACCACAAGGTAGTGATCCCGAACACAAGCATGAGCACATCGCTGGCGAACACCAGCCAGTGCCCGTGCAAGGCAAAGTGTGTGCCCCAGAACAGCGACACCAGCACCAATGCCGTACCGCCCACAAACAGCATGCGGCGCACCCGGCGCCGGTGCAGGGCGGCTTCGGCGGCATCCTCCCAGCTGCTGGCAGGCGTAACGGGAAGCGAGGTGAGCGTGCGCCACATAGATCAAACCGGGCTGTCGATGCGGAGCCAGGTGGTTTTCAGTTCGGTGTATTTGTCGAAAGCGTGGAGGGACTTGTCGCGCCCCACGCCGCTTTGCTTGAAACCGCCGAACGGCACGGTGATGTCGTCTTCGTCGTACTGGTTCACATGCACCGTGCCCGCACGCAAGGCCCGTGCCACGCCGTGCGCCTTGTTCACATCGCGGGTCCACACACCGGCCTGCAGGCCATAGACGCTGTCGTTCGCCAGACGCACCGCCTCGGCGGCCTCGGTGAAGCTGAGCACGCTCAGCACCGGGCCGAAGATTTCCTCGCGCGCAATCGTCATGTCGTTGCGCACGCCGTCGAAGATGGTGGGCTGCACATAACAGCCGTTGGCCACCGGCTGCACCGCTTCACCCCCGGTGAGCAGTTTGGCCCCCTGCTGTTTGCCTGCTTCGATGTAGCGCAGCACGGTGTTGAGCTGGGTGCCATCGACCAGCGCGCCCATGACGGTGTCGGGCAGCAACGGGTTGGCGGGTTGGTATTTGGGCACCAGCGCCAGCGCTTTTTCCAGGAAAGCGTCTTTGATGGACGCCTCTACGAACAGGCGCGACGGCGCGTTGCAGCTTTCGCCCTGGTTGAAAAAGATGCCGCTGAGTGAGGCCTGCACGGCGCGGTTCAGGTCCGGGCAGTCGGCAAACACGATGTTGGCCGACTTGCCGCCCAGCTCCGTCCAGGCGCGCTTGAGGTTGCTCTGCCCGGCCATGACGTGGATCTGTTTGCCCACACGGGTGGAGCCGGTGAAGGCAATGCAGTCCACACCCATGTGCAGGGCCAGCGGGCTGCCCGCTTCCGGGCCGAAACCGGGCACCACGTTGAACACGCCAGGCGGCACGCCCGCCTCCAGCGCCAGGTCGGCCAGCCGCAGCGCGGTGAGCGGGGACTTTTCGCTGGGCTTGAGCACCACGGCATTGCCCGCCGCCAGCGCGGGGGCGATCTTCCAGCACGCCATCAGCATGGGGTAGTTCCACGGCACGATGACGCCCACCACCCCCACCGGTTCGCGGGTGATGAGGGCCAACGCCGTGTCGGGCGTGGGGGCGATTTCATCGTACACCTTGTCGGCCGCCTCGCCGTACCAGCGCACGCAATTGGCCGCGCTGTTCACGTCCACCCCGCGTGCGTACTTGAGCGGCTTGCCCATGTCCAGGGTTTCGGTCAGGGCCAGCTCGTCGGCGTGCGCCAGCATGAGGTCGGCCAGTTTTTGCAACACACGCTTGCGGTGCGCAGGCGGTTTGCCGGACCAGCGCCGGTCCTCGAATGCCGCCCGTGCGGCTTGCACGGCGGTGTCGATGTCGGCTTCGCCGCAACGTGCCACCTGGGTCAGCAGGCGGCCATCGACGGGGGAGACGCAATCAAACGTCTGGCCGCTCTGTGCGTGCACCCGTGCGCCGTTGATGACAGCCTGGCCGTTGAAAGTGGGGGAAGAAGCGGCTTCGGTCATGGGCGGATCTCCAATGAGGCTCGGACATGTCAAGGCAAGGGGGTTTCATGGTAGCGCTCCAGTGCAACACGGGCAAGAAACGCTCAGCCTCCCAGCGCCTTCAGCTCCTGCCGCACCGCCGCGGCCATTTCGCGTTCGCGCTTGCGCGTCTGGCGCGCCACCCACACGCTGTAAGCCACAATGGCCACTGTCACCGTGGCAATCAGGATCGTGGCGGCCGCGTAAATGGTGGGGTTGATGCCGCGCCGCGCGTAGGTGAAGATCACCTGCGGCAACGTGTTCACGCCGGGACCGGACAGGAACTCCGAAATCACCACGTCGTCGAACGACAGGGTGAAACTCAACAGGAACGCCGCCAGAATGGCCTGGAAAATGTTGGGCAACGTCACCAGGAAAAACACTTGGTGTGGGCGCGCGCCCAAGTCCATGGCAGCCTCTTCAATGGAGCGGTCCATCTCCTGCAGGCGCGACTGCACCACCACCATGCCGTAGGCCATGCCCAGCAAGGTGTGGCCCAGGATGATGGTCAGCATGCCGCGCTGCGGCCAGCCAAATACGTTTTGCGCCCCCACCATCAGCAGCAGCAGCGACAGGCCAATGACCACCTCCGGCATCACCAGTGGCGCGTTGACCATGCCGGAAAACACGGTGCGACCGAGAAATTTCTTGTAGCGCACCAGCACGAACGCCGCGAAGGTGCCCAGCACCGCCGACAGCACGCCCGTGGTCAGCGCCACCTGGAGCGACAGCCAGAAGCCCTCGACGATCTTGGTGTCGCGCGTCAGCGCTTCGTACCAACGCAGCGAAAAGCCGGTGAAATTGGCATCCTGACGTGTGCTGTTGAAAGAAAACAGCACCATGAAGGCCAGCGGCAGGTAGAGGAACAGGAACACCAGCGCCATCCACAACTTGCCGAAGTGTTTTTCGAGAACTGCTTTCATTGCCATTCCTTGGAAAGACCGTGACGCCCTCTGCCGCTTGGCCGCCCACGCGGCGGCGGCAGCACAAGGCTCACTCTTGGTTCTTGTAATACAGCGACAGGGGCACCACGATCAGTCCGATCATCACCACCGCCAGCGCGGTGGCGC
>CAYQTH010000041.1:0-12073 GCA_964420415.1 uncultured Macromonas sp.
CGGTAGTCAGTGCCCACCACGGCCAGCGAGCTCAGCGGCTGCGGCTCGCCCGGGGGGGCCATGGTGGCCGTGGCCGTCGCGGCGTCGGCCGGGCCGCTGCCCAGGGCCGCACCGGGCGCGCCCAGGGCCACGCGGCCTTGCTGCTGGCTGGTTTGCAGGGGCTGCTGACCCATGGCCTGGGTGGCCCCGGTGGTGGCCTCCTGTGCCAGGGCCGATGACGGCGCCGCCAGCCACGGCGCCGTGGCCAGCAGCACGGCGGCCACGGAGGTGGCAGATCGTGATACGATTCGTTTCTTTTTCATCGTCCCTGAAACAGTTTTTGTCAGACCAAGGGCCACACTTGGCAGCCTGCATGGCAGGCCGCCCCAAAAGGCCGCTATTTTACCGGCCGCAGAACAACGCCCAGCAGAAAACAAGCCATCATGGCGTTGGCGGGGATGTGGAAGGGGTAGTCCACCCAGGCGTGCAAGGCCGTGGCCAGCAGGCCCAGGCCGGCGGCCACCCGCAGGTGGCGCCGGTTTCGGGCGGCGTGCCCGTGGGGTGCGGGCTGGCGCCACATCTGCCACAGTTGATGGCCCAACAACCACAGCACGGTGCCGGCCAGGGGCACGAAGGCCAGGCCCAGTTCCATGAACAGTTGCAGGTAGTCGTTGTGGGCCAGGTCGATCAGGTGGCGGCCAAATTCGGCCGGCTGCCAGGCCGGGTACACGCTGGCGTAGCTGCCCAGGCCGCTGCCCCAGGGCCAGTGGGCCAGGGCGGCCTGCCAGGTGGTCTGGCGCATCAGGGCACGGCCGGCACCGCTGGCCAGGAGGTGCTCGGGCTCAAAGCGGGCCAGCCATTCCCAGCCGGCGGCCAGCAGGGCCAGGCCCAGCAGGGCGGCCGCGCCGGCCAGCAGCCAGCGCCGGCCCAGTGGCCGGGCCGTGTCGTGCCGTCCATTGCGCTGCCCCAGCAGCAGCGGCAGGGCCAGCATCAGCACCAGCAGTCCCGTCACGATGCCCGCGCGCGACCGGGCCAGGAACAGCAGGCTCAGCATCAGCAGCAGGCCCACCAGCCAGCCCCAGCCTTGGGGCGCCAGTCCCATCGGGCCTGGCGTGCGGCGCTGACCGTGTGACCGCGCCGGGTGCCGGTGGGTGGCAATGCGCCAAACCGCCCATGGCAGGGCCATCACCAGCAGGTTGCTGAAGTTGTTCCGGTTGGCAAAGCTGCCAATGGCCACACCCCCGCTGGCCTGGCCGAACAGCAGGCTGTCCAGCCCGGCCACCTGCAGCAGGCCCCATACGGCCTGCAGCAGCGCCACCCACAGCCAGGCCCTGGCCAAGGCGCTTACCTGGGCATCGCTGCCCCAGCGGCCGGCCACCAGGCAGGCCAGCAGCGGCAGGCCCAGCAGCGTGGTGCCCCAGGTGGCGTCCGGCACGGCCAGCGCCGGCCGCCATCCCTGCCACACGGGCAGCCCCGCCCAGGCGGCCAGCCACAGGGGAGCCGTCAGCAGCAGACCCCAGGCCCAGGCGGTGGCGGGCGTGGTGCCACCGGGCGTGCCGGCGTGGTGGCCCCGGCTGTCTGTACCCGTGCTGCCGATCAACCACCCCCAGGCCATGGCCAGCAGGGCCGCCAGGGCCAGCCATTCCAGCCCCAGCATGGCCACGTGGCGGTTGCCGCCGCGCACCAGCGTGGCCAGCAGCACCAGCGCCAGCAGGGCGGCCATGGCGGCGGTGTTCAGGCCGGCGGTGGCGTGGTGCGGGCTACGGGCCCATGTTGGCGCGGACGGGTGGGGTGTGTTCATGGCCTGACCGAGCGGTTGAGTGCCTGGGGTTGATTGCCCAATTTTTCCAGCACACGCAGCATTTTCAACGCCTGTTCGGTGCGGTCGTATTTCTGGGCCGCCACGGGGCCGTTGGTCTTCAGGCGCTGGTACAGGGCCGGGTCGTCGGCCAGTTGGCGCAGGCCATTGACCAGGGCGGTGGCGTTCTCGGGCTCGAAGGTCAGGCCGACGTCTTCGCGCTCCACAATGCCGGCCGATTCGCCCTGCACACCGTGCAATACCGGGATGGCCATGCCCATGCATTCGAACAGCTTGGACGGGATGACGGTGGTGAACAGTTCGTCCTTTTTCAGGTGGATGATGGACACATCCAGCAGCGACCAATAGCGCACCACCTGCTCTTTGGGCACCGAATCGACGAAGATCACGTTGTCCAGGCCTTCGTCCAGGGCCCGCTGGCGCAGGCGCGCCTTGTTGGCGCCATCGCCCAGCAGGATGAGGCGAAAGCGGTCACCGTCGGGGGAGGCCTTCAATGCCTTGGCCGCATCGAGCAGGGTATCCAGGGCGTGCGCCATGCCATGGGTGCCGATGTAGCCGCCGACAAACTTGCCTTGCAGGCCCAATTGCTGCTGCAGTTCTGCATCCTTGTCTCTGGGCGAGAAGCGGCTGATGTCCACGCCGTTGGTCACGACCTCGATTTTCTGGCCGTCCACGCCGCGCCGCATCAGCGAGGCGCGGAACGCATGGGTCACCGACACGATGGCGCTGGCCTTGCGGTACAGGAACAGCTCGAGCTTTTCCAGCCAATCAAGTGCCTTGCTGTCCTTCATCGCCCCCACCACGCGAATGGATTCGGGCCAGATGTCGCGCAGCTCGAACACCCAGGGCACCCGCTTGAACAGGCCCGTGACGTAGGCGGCGCACACGGTGAAAAACTGGGGCGACGTGCCCACCACGACGTCCACCCGGCGCACGAACAGGCTGGCCAGAAAGCCCGTGACCATGAAGCTCAGGTAGTCCAGCGTGCGGCGGGCAAAGCCCTCGTTGGCGGTGATGTAGGTGCCCACGCGGATCACCCGGATGCCGGCCATGGCTTCCTGTTGCCACAGGCGGTTGCGGTAGCCGTCAAACACCTTGCCCTTGGGGAAATTGGGGGCGCCGGTGATCACCGTCACCCGATGCCCGGCCTTGACCCACTCGCGGCAGTGTTCAAAGGTCCGGCTGGCCGGGGCGTTCACCTCGGGCGGAAAGTTGTCGGTCAGAAACAGGATGTGCATGAAATGGACGATGTGTTCAGGCCACGGATGTGGACCAGTGAAAGCGCACGGTGCTGGTGCCCCCGAGCAGTTGCACGGCCAGGCAGACATTGGGCTGGGCACGGCCGAACCGGGGGTGCCAGGTGCACGGTTCCAGCCGGGCCTGGCCCCGTTCAACCTGCCAAGTGACGGTGTCGCCGTCGGGCAGCATGGCCGTGCCGGTGAAGGGGTCGGCGCTCATGCGCACTTGCAGGGCTGGGTGGAAGTGGAAGCGGGCTTCTGCCGGCCGGTGTGGGCCTTCCACCTGGTCCGTCACCGTCAGCCCGTGGGCATCCATGTGCCAGGTGCGCTGGTGCAGGGGCCTGCCAGGCAGGCGGGCGTAGCCATTGTGGGCACAGCGCACCTCGGTGCTGGTGGTGCCATTGGCATGTTGCACGCGCAGGCCCACGGGGTAGGCCCGGCGCGCCACCCGGAACCCGCCCCAGACCTCCGATGAGTCCTGCCCATCCACCACCACGGTGTTGTGGGCCGGCGTTCCACGCTGGCGCAACCGCTCGGCGCTGGTGCCGTAGCAGGAGGTGCCCGTGTTCACCAGCACCCGTTGCTTGCCCACCGACAGCTCGAAGCTCAGGGTGTCGGCATGGGCATGGCCGGGCAGGTAATCGGGGCCCACCGGGGCCACGTCGAGCAGGGCCACGGCCGGGCCGTGGGCCAGGCGCAGGTAGCCGCTGTGCGCCAGGTGCACCACGGCCGGCGGGGTGGTGGGTACCGGCGGTTCGGTGGCCATCTCCGGCAGCACCCGGTGCGCGTAGGCGTCCAGCTCGGCCACGCTGGGGGCAATGTCGAAGGCGGCGTCATTGAAAAGGCCGATCTCGCCATCAGGGTGGCACATGGCCAGCAACCAGGCGTGCATGGCGCGGGCGCGCTGGGGCCAGTCGGCCACCCACCGTTGCTGGTCGGGCGTCAGCCGGGTGGCTCCGCACCGCGTGGCGTTGACCAGATCGAGCATGTCTTCCAGCGCCAGGGCGTGGTACATGGTGCTGCGCTCGAAATGCCCGCCATCGGGCAACACCTGTTCGGGCACCTCGCGTGCGAGGATGCGCAAGCCCCTGGCGAGCCAGGCATCGGCCTCGGGCCCTTCAAAAAACAGGCCCGCCATCACGAGCGCCTTGGCGTTGGCGAACAGGTGGTTGCCCAGCAAGTGAATCTCCAGGCGACTACCCAGCCAGCGCACCTGGGCCGCCAGACTGCCGAGTGCGGCCTGCGGCAGGGTGGCCCCGCCCCAGGCCCACTTGATCCAGTTCACCACCCGCAGGCTCAAGGGGTAGGGTTCCCAGCCATTGCCCTGGCCCGGCGGGTTGTGCGCCAGCCAGTCGTCCAGCAGCGCAGCGTGCCATGCGTGGCGGCCCTGGGCACCCTGTGCGTTGAGGTCGTCGAAATAGTGCTGGTTGTAGCGCCAGAGCTTCTCACGCTGCGGGCCGTCCCAGCCCAACGCATCAAGCTCGCCGGTTTCGTTCAGGAAAACGAAGCCGCGCGGCCCCGTCATCGACGGCAGGCGCCGTGCCGGCACTTGCCAGGGGCCAGCCGGCGTGGCGCGGGGCGGTGCCGGGCGCAGATCGGGCTTGGGCCGCCACAGGCGGAACCACACCCGGCCGTAGAACTGCACCGGTCGCAGATGCCGCAGGGTGTGCCAGTAGCGGCTTGCGGTGTGCCAAACGCCCATGGGCAGCGCTCAGGCGGTGGCCACGGGTGGCTGCCCGCCGGTCAACAACTGCTCCAGCGCGTGCACGATGCGCTCGCTGGTGCGGCCATCCCATTTTTCGGGGATGGCACCGCGCTTCCACTGGCCGGCAAACAGCCTGTCGAGCGCCGGAGCCAGGGCCGCGGGGTCGGTGCCGATCAGTTCGTTGGTGCCAATGGTCACGGTTTCGGGCCGCTCGGTGTTGTCGCGCAGGGTCAGGCAGGGCACGCCCATCACCGTGGTCTCCTCGGTGATGCCGCCGGAATCGGTGATCACGGCCTTGGCGTGCTTGACCAGGTAGTTGAACTCCAGGTACGGCTGGGGGTCCACCAGGCGGAAGTTCTCGGGCACTTCGTTCAGGTCGCGCAGGGTTTTGGCCGTGCGCGGGTGCACCGGAAACACCACCGGCAGGCCACGCGTGCCCTGGGCAATGGCATGCAACAGGCGGGCAAAGCCGTCACCCCGGTCCACATTGGCGGGGCGGTGCAAGGTCACCACGATGTACTGCCCCGGCTGCAGGCCCAGCGCATCCCAGAAATCGGGCTGGCGCAGGCGCGCCATGTTGGCCAGCAGGGTGTCGATCATGGTGTTGCCGACGAAGAAGATGCGTTCATCTTCGACACCGGCCTTGCGCAGATTGGCGTTGGCCACTTCGCTGGTGGTGAAGAACCAGTTGGTGATGGCGTCCGTGACCATGCGGTTGATCTCTTCGGGCATGGACCAATCACCCGAGCGGATGCCGGCCTCCACATGCGCCACCGGAATGTGCAGCTTTTGCGCCGCGATCGCGCAGGCCATGGTGGATGTGACGTCGCCCACCACCAGGCACAGGCGGCTGGGCGCCTCCAGCAGCAGGCGCTCGTAGCGCGCCATGATGGCGCCCGTCTGTTCGGCCTGCGTGCCCGAGCCCACCTCCAGATTGACATCGGGCTGCGGTATGCCCAATTGCACAAAAAAATCGCCCGACATACGCGGGTCGTAGTGCTGGCCGGTGTGCACCAGGCGGTAGCGCAGCGGCCCGCCCGCTGCCTGCCGCGCCTGCAGTGCGTGGATGATGGGAGCGATCTTCATGAAGTTGGGCCGCGCCCCGGCGATGATGTCGATCAGCATGCGGCGCCCTCCAGGCCGGAGGCCACTTCAATGGTCACGCGGTTGACTTCCAACACATCGTCCAGCGCGATGGGCGCTTCGCTGCCCTGGCGGATCGCGTCCACAAAGGCCTTGGCACACGCGGACTGCCCCTTGTCCTGCCGCCACAGGTTCATCTTCGAAAAACCGGGCCAGCCCCAGCCGCGCAGCTTGCGGAAGTTGTCGAGCTGCAGCACGCGCCCGGCGCAGAACACCTCCAGGCGCTCCTTGGGAAAGCCCTTGTCGCCGTTGGCCAGGTAGTGGACGGTGCCAAAGGAGCCGTCGGCAAACTGCAGGGTGATGGTGGTCTTGTCATCGCGGACGGGCACGGCCGCGTGCGCGCCCATGGCCACCGCATGGTGGGCCACGATGGGCGCGCCGGCCAGGTGGCGCAGCAGGTCGATGAAGTGGCAGCCTTCGCCCACGATGCGGCCACCCCCCACGGCCTTGTCCTGTGTCCAGTGGTCGGGCGGGATGGCGCCGGCGTTGACGGTCATGACGAAGCTCTTGGGTTCTGCCACGCTGGCCAGCAATTGTTTGATCTTGACGACCTGTGGGGCGAAGCGGCGGTTGAAACCCAGCATCAGCAGTTGCGCTGGCCGCGCCCGTGCCTCGGCCTCGATCTCGGCCAGTTCATCCAGGGTGAGGCACAGCGGCTTTTCGCAGAACACATGTTTGCCGGCGCGCAGCGCGGCCAACACCTGGCGGGCGTGGGCGTCGTGACGGGTGGCGACCACCACCGTGTCCACGGCCGGGTTGGCCAGCGCTGCTGCCGGTTCGGTGCCGGCTTCGGCAAAGCCGAACTTCTTGCCGAAGTGCGTGGCGCTCACGCCACCGCTGCTGACCACCGTGCGCAGCGCAGCGCCCGCGGCCTTGAAGGCCGGGATCAGCACCCGGCCGGCGTAGTTGCCCGCGCCCAAAAAGGCCACCGAACATGCCTGCCCCGGCTGGGTGCGTGGGGAAGCAGCCTCCGGGGTGGGCGTCGCCAGCGCCACCGTGCGCTGGCCCAGTTGCGCCGCATCGCTGCGCGGGTACTGCAGCACGATGCCCAGCGAAGGCTGGTTGCTGGAGAGCAGATCGTAGGCCTGCACTGCCTGCTCCAGCGCGAAGCGGTGCGACACCAGGGGGGCCACGTCCAACTGGCCCGCGGCCATCATGTCGAGCACGGCCTCGAAATTGCGCTGCTCCGTCCAGCGCACGAAACCCAGCGGGTAGTCGTTGCCACCCTCTTCGTAAGAAGGGTCGTAGCGGCCGGGGCCATAGCTGCAACTGACCTGGAACGTGAGTTCCTTCTCGTAGAAGTCGGCACGCGAGAGTTCCAGCCCCACCACACCCACCAGCACGATGCGGCCGCGCTGGCGGCACATGTGCGCTGCCTGGCTGACGGGTTCGTTGCTCTTGGTGGACGCGGTGATGATCACCGCATCCACGCCGCGCCCGCGCGAAAACGCCTGCGCCGCGGCCAGCACGTCCTCGCCCGCGCCGGGGTTCACGACCTCGGCGCCGAAGCGGCGCGCCAGCGCCAGACGGGCCGGGTCAAAATCGATGCCCAGCACACGGCAACCCTGTGCGCGGAGCATCTGCACCGTGAGCAGCCCGATCAGCCCCAGGCCGGTGACGACGACGCATTCGCCCAACGTGGGATTCGCCAGGCGGATGCCCTGCAGGCCGATGGCGGCCAGCACGGTGAACGAGGCCGCCTCGTCCGACACGTTGTCGGGCACCTTGGCGCACAGGTTTCTGGGCACGCACACCACCTCGGCATGCTTGCCGTTGCTGGCCACGCGGTCGCCCACGGCAAAGCCTTCCACGCCCTGACCCAGCTCTGCCACCACCCCTACGTTGCAGTAGCCCAGGGCCAGCGGCTGGTCCAGCTTGCTCTGCACGGCCTCAAAGGTGGTGGCCAGGCCGTCGGTGCGCACCTTGTCCAGCACCATGCGCACCTTGTCGGGCTGCTGGCGTGCCTTGTCGATCCAGTTGGCCTTGCCGAAATCGACCAGCATGCGCTCGGTGCCGGCAGACACCAGCGTGGTGGTGGTGTGGATGAGCAGGTGCCCCGTGGCGACACGGGGAGTGGGGACGTCGGACAGCGTGGTGGTGCCGTCCTTCAGGCTCTGGAGGATTTGTTTCATTAAATAATGACGACGTGTTCTACGAAGCGGGTGCAGAGTTTATTCGAGTTGCGATGATTAACTCTAGGATTTAACGGCTCAATATTGATAGTCAGAAATGACTAACTTGCTTTTTCCTCTGGCTGTGCGTTCAATATGTTCAACGCGCTCAAAAGATATTGGGATTTCATTTCCTACTCTAATTCTGAGCCTGTTTTCAAGATCGGATTGAATTTCTCTGCTCCAGTTTCCGTCGGGAATGTATCGAACTTTCAAAGCGCCATTTACATCTTGATAAAGCTGTGCGCCAACCAATCCGGGTGTCGCATGAAACGGGCCGGCGAGGGAGGCAACACGATTCCCTCCTGGAAGTGTAATGTAGTCAGTAAGTCTCCCATCAAGGCTATCTACAATTCGCCCTGGTCTTCCGCAAGTACATTCCTTTGTGGTCGGGTGAGCTAAATCTCCGGTGTCATATCTTAGTAAAGATATTGCTGAATTTGAAAAATTTGTCCCAATAATTCGATACGAGTTGGCTTCCTTGTCTTCAATAAATTCGGTGAAACTATAGTCCTCATCTACATGAAGATTGCCTGCTTCACATTCTGAGATGTTGGATACGGCTTCACAAAGTCCGTAATGTTGAATTGGTGTAACGTCAAATGCTTTTTTGATTTCCTCTACTTGCCAGGGAAGAAGATTTTCTGATCCCACAGTCAAAATATCAAGTTTGTAGTTTAATGACATGCCATTTTTATTCATGGCATTGGCTAACAATGCTATTGCAGTCGGGTTTCCATGAATCCAAGGGCTGCGAAACCGATTGAGAGCTTCGACATAGAGACTTGCTGTCTCTTCAGAAATATGAAAAATACTGAACCGAACTTCATGGGCAAACCAATTTATACGATATGGCGTATCGTTTGCTTCCGATGGAACAATGGGGGCGGATGCAAAGAGTGCGCATGGAGTTTTCAAATTTAAACCGTGCCAGCCTCGATACCGCCACCAGACTGCCCATTGATCCGGCTCAACATTGCTAGAAATAGGGAGAGCTAAGGATGTACCAGTCGTTCCAGATGTGGTTACAGTGCAATCCGACGAAACTGGGGGTCGGCATCTGAAATCATCGATATTAGATTGGAGCTCTCTTTTGGTTATGATTGGTAGCTTACGGAAATTTTCGTAATTAATAAAGTCTTGCCAGCAGGCGCCTAGATTTGAAAAAACCCGACTGTAGTATTTTGTTTTGCTTGCGCGCTCCAGCGCGATGCGGAGCATCATTTTCTGGAATTCGAAGATTTTCTCTTTCGACCAATTGTTTCGAGATTCGTACTCAATAAGTGCTTTCTTGAAGGTGTGACCATATCGTTTTCTATAAAGACTTAGTCCTTTGGCAGATACTGCGATATGCTGTGCCCATACAGGGATGTGTTTGTAAAACATATTGATTCTTCTGTTCGGCGCCAATTTAATGAAATTGTTTCATTCCGAGGTGCGTCGACTTCAATTCCGTTGATGGGTTAACGATATTCAGAAAGCGTTTTCTCTGGTGTCGAACTCAATGCTCTGGTGAATAAATTAATATTGTTCTCAAGTGCCTCTGCCTTGACTGCACACTCTTTTGCATATGCCATTGCACGACGCTTAACTTCCATTACGTGCGCAGGCGCCTGTGACGCGAATTCATCGATCGAATTGGCGAAAATCACAGGGTCTGCGAGGCTGTGCACCCATCCAACCTTACGCTTCACCACGTCACTCCAGGGTGTTTGATCGCTGATCAACACAGGCAGGCCAGCACCAAGCGCTTCGTGAATCACGTGCCCGTAGTTCTCTCCACGCGTAGGGAACAGAAACAAATCATGCTGACTGAGCGCTGCTTTCACCTCGCGCGGCACCAACTCACCCATATAGCAAACGCGAATGTTGACAGGCAGCGCCGAAATCAAGGCTTCACAAGCCTCCCAGTACTCACGGACTTCTTTGGGCCCATAAATGGTGAAAACGACTTCGGACTTCACTTGTGCGAGCGCTTGTAACGCGAAGTCCAGGTTCTTCATCGGCGAAATTCGGGAAAGAAAGCATACCCGTAGCGGTGTACCTTCTTTTCGAAAAGACGGCGCTGTTGAGACCTCATCCTCACCGACTGAAGGTGGGAGATTTATCGCCTCGACAATGTCGCCAACTTGCACAAAGGAAAGGTTACGCCGGATGTCTGCAAGCTCGTATTGGCTCGACGCTTGCCAAGTCAGATGGCGGTACAGACCCAGGAGCCTCGTCACCTGCAGGTATGCCATTTTCTTGGCGCGCTTCAACTGCAATGCGCCGGCAGAAAACTCGCCGCGTGGTGCAAGAATGAACGGGTACGGAGGAAGCCTTCCAAACCTTCGTGCCCAAAGCATTCGTTGGGTAAAGATGGGGTCAAAAAAGCTGTTAAGGTACACCACATCTGGATTCACCTCTCGTGCGATGCGAGTCAAGAGAGACACAGTGACCTGCTCAGAAGACAGGTACATGACATGCCCTTTACCAATCGGCCGCCAGGTGCGCATCTCAATGCCTGGATATGGTGTCGTATCGCCTGCGTCACGGTCCAAGGTGACGATGCGGAAATCAAAAGAATCACCAAGCCTATCAACCATGTTTGCCAGCGTGCGAATCGGACCGCCGGCTCGGTATCCCGGAAGGTAGAATTTATTGAAGGTCAGAATGACAGGTTGTGATCGAGGATGTATGTCATCGCTGATCGGCTTCATGTTCTGAAATTGCATTCGGTGGCCAGGCAGAGTTGATTTGTAGAGTATTTATTATTGACTTTATAAATACGGAAATGCCAGCATCATCCGGCGTCGTTTAACATCCGAAAGGGAAGTGGAATTTTAGGGTCGGCCATGATGGATATAAATATGTACCGCTGGTAAACAACGCAATGATACTAGTATTGTAGGCAGGTTCCACTTTGCCTAAACTGGTGTTGGCTTTGTAGTCGTCCCTGAAATATTCATTTCAAGCAGAAGCCGACGCGTGAACATCCAGAGGGTGGAAGCGCGGGGAACGACGGGCCGATAGCCAGGTGTTTGCTGTCCCGATGCCCAGCGCCATGACAGACGCCAGCCAAGACCGGCCTTGGGACAGGGCCTGCTGCAGGCACAAAAAAACAGATCGCAAGAAGGTGATGCCCTTCTTGGCGATCATGCGCAGCAACCAGCGGATGTTGAAACCGGCAGCGCACAGCACCGCATGCAGCCGGTCACCCCGCTCACCTTTGAGGTGACAGCGGTCCATGCGGTGATCGGCTTTGAGGTGGCCGATGATGGGTTCGATGGCCTGGCGCCGCTTGAGCTGGCGTCGCTCCTGCTCGCTGATCCGTTTGGCCTTGCCCCGGTGCACGATGTGCACATCCGGGTTGTCCGCATCCACACCCCGATAGCCCAAGTCGACGAACGCCGTCACTGGTTTTGCCCTGCTGTCCTGCATCAGGATCGTGGCCTGCTCCAGTTGCTCGCTCAGCGTATGCCCGTCGTACGGGTTGCCGTGGAACGCCCGGGCGCCCACGATCAGGTTGCCTTTGAAGGTGCTGGCGATGCCCACCTTGACCCCGAACTCGTAGGGCTGTTTGGCCTTGCCTTTGCTGATGCAATCCACCTCGGGCGCGTGCCAGGCGTAGAGCTTGGGTTGTCCGTCGGCGGCTTTGCGCTGGCCGCTCTGGGCCACGATGCGCCGGGCTTTGTTCAAGGTCTCGCCCAGCGCATCCCGCACGGCAGCCCCGATGGCGCTGGCCTTGCGATCAATCTCGCGCTGCAGTCGGCCGACGATGGTGCGCTGGCGTTTGATGGCCCGGCGCATGCGCTTGAACTGGCGGGCGTGGGCATAGCGCCCGGCCTTGTGGCTGAGGTGTTGGCCTTCCTTGGCGAAGGTCTGCTTCAGCTCGATGCCGGCGTCCTTGGCAGCCTCCACCAGCTTGGCGCGCGCCGTCTCCAACAGTCGGCTGTCGGTGGGATGCGCAACGGCCTTGTGCTGCACGGTGCTGTCCACGATCACGCGCGTGAGCTCCTGCGGCTTGATCAGCTTGAGG
>CAYQTH010000041.1:12123-12477 GCA_964420415.1 uncultured Macromonas sp.
CCGAGAAGAACTGCCAGGTCGGCGTCTCGCCCCAGCGCTCGACGACACCCTCGTCGGACTCGTTGAAGGCGTGTTTGAGGTACAGCAGCGCGATCATGATGCGCAGCGGTATGCGGGGGCGTCCTGCGTTGCTGGCCACTGCTGCACGCTGCACCTGCTCACCGAAGAGGTCCAGGTCGGGCATGGCCACGCCGGCGCGGCCTTTGCGGGAGAAGACCTGAGCCACCCGGGCTTCGATCTCCTGCCAGGGCATGCGCGAGGACAGCACGGCCAGCGGGTGGCGAAGGTCGATCATGTGATCGATGCGCGAGCGGAAGAAATCGTCGGTGGCGGGGCAGGCAAACATCACGGCAG
>CAYQTH010000042.1:0-12435 GCA_964420415.1 uncultured Macromonas sp.
TTCCGCGGGCATCAGGCGCTGCAGGTAGATTTCCTCTTCTTCGGCGGCGCCACGGCCCTTGCGGCGGGTGTCGTCCGCTGCTTGAGCGCGTACCAGCCAGGTCATGCCGTTCACGCTTTCCAGACCCCAGTCGCCAGGGTGGTGCGGCAGTTCGGTGCCGAAACTGGTGTGGGCACGGCCCGGCACGGTCTTGCTGCGGTTGCCTTCGCGCACCATCACCGGCTGCGGCTTCCAACCCATCACGGTGGCATCGTCGCGGTTCAACACCATGAGCGCCTGCTGGCCGAAGATGCGCGCCTTGGCGGCGGCGTAGGCTGCCATGTTGCCGTGCCAGTCCAGGTGGTCCTGCGTCACGTTCAACACGGTGGCGGCGGTGGGCTCGAAACCCTGCACGCCTTCCAGTTGGAAGCTGGACAGCTCCAGCACCCAGGCCTGCGGCAGGTCGTTCGCTGCCAGGCGTTCGCTCAGCACATCCAGCAGCGTGGGGCCGATGTTGCCCGCCACCACCACGTTCCAGCCCGCGCCTTCCAGCAGGTGGGCGGTCAATGCGGTGGTGGTGGTTTTGCCGTTGGTACCTGTGATGGCCAGCACCTTCGGCGCGTAAGGCGCAGGTTGTTCGGCCAGGGTCTGCAACGCCAGCGCGAACAAGCCCAACTCGCCCACCACGGGCACACCCACGGCCTCGGCAGCGGCTTGCAGCCCTGCCATTTGCGCCGGGAAAATGCCAGGGCTGCGGCAGACCATAACCCAGCTGCTGCGCTGGAACAGTGCGGCGTCGAAGGTGGCGCACAGCAACGTGGCCTGCGGCAGTTCGGCGGCCAGGAGGGCGGCCTGCGGCGGGTTTTGGCGCGTGTCGGCCACCGTCACACGGGCACCGGCACGCGCACACCAGCGCGCCATCGCCAGGCCAGAAGCGCCCAGGCCCAGCACCAGCACCTCGCGGCCCTGCAGCAGCGGCAGAAACGCCACCGCCCCACCCTCATTCGGGCGGGGCAGCGTGGCCTCGCTGGGCGCGGCGCTGTGGGCGTGTAACTCGGTCTCGTTCATCGCAGCTTCAGGGTGGACAGGCCGATCAGGCACAGCAGCATGGTGATGATCCAGAAGCGCACCACCACCTGGGTTTCGCGCCAGCCGGACTTCTCGAAGTGGTGGTGCAGCGGCGCCATCTTCAAAATGCGCCGGCCTTCGCCGTATTTCTTCTTGGTGTATTTGAAGTAGGACACCTGCACCATCACCGACAGGGCCTCCACCACGAAGATGCCGCCCATGATGGCCAGCACAATTTCCTGCCGCACGATGACGGCGATGGTGCCCAGCGCGCCGCCCAGCGCCAGCGCGCCCACGTCGCCCATGAACACCTGCGCCGGGTAGGCGTTGAACCACAGGAAGGCAAGCCCCGCGCCGCCCATGGCGGCGCAGAAGATCAGCAGTTCGCCCGAACCGGGAATGTGCGGCAGCAGCAGGTACTTGGCGAACACCGCGTTGCCAGTCACGTAAGCGAAGATGCCCAGCGCCCCGCCCACCAGCACCACCGGCATGATGGCCAGGCCGTCCAGCCCGTCGGTCAGGTTGACCGCGTTGCTGGAGCCAACGATAACCAAATAGGTCATAACAATGAAGCCCAGCATGCCCAGCGGGTAGGCCACTTCTTTGAAGAAAGGCACCATCAGGCCGGTTTGCTCGGGGAAGGCAACACTGAAACCCGAGTCGGCCCAGTGCTGGATGAAAGCCAGCATGCCAGTGCTGCTGCCGCCAGCAATGGCGAACAGCAAGTACACCGCCGCGAACAGGCCGATCACCGACTGCCAGAAATACTTTTCGCGCGAGCGCATGCCCTCTGGGTCCTTGCGCACCACCTTGCGCCAGTCGTCCACCCAGCCAATGGCGCCGTAACCCAGGGTGACCACCAGCACCACCCAGACGAAGCGGTTGCTCCAGTCGAACCACAGCAGCGTGGACATGGCAATGGCGAACAGGATCAGCACACCGCCCATGGTGGGCGTGCCGCTCTTGCTCAGATGGCTCTGCATGGCGTACTCGCGGATCGGCTGGCCGATCTTGAGTTCGGTCAGGCGGCGGATGAAGTACGGCCCTGCACCCACGCCCAGCAACAAAGCGGTCATGGCGGCCATGACGGCGCGGAAGGTCAGGTACTGGAACACCCGCAGAAAACCGAACTCGGGGCCCAGCCCCTGCAACCACAAAGCCAGACTAGGCAGCATGGCGCCCTCCTTCTTGTTCTGAACGTTCGCGCAACGCCTGCACCAGGCGTTCCATGCGCATGAAACGCGAGCCCTTGACCAGTACGCTGCGCATCTGCGGCGCCCGCGCCAGTGCGTCGCTCGCCAGGGCGTCGAAATCCCTGAAATACCGCAGGCGCGGGTCAGCTGGCTGCATGCCCGTGGCTGCTTGCGCCATCCAGTCGCCGGTGACCAGCACGTGCTCGAGGCCACTGGCCAGCGCGCGGCGCAGCACCTCGTCGTGGAAGGCCAGCCCCTGGTCGCCGACTTCGCCCATGTCACCCAGCGCCAGCAGGCGCGGGCCGGGCAGTTCGGCCAGCACGTCAATGGCGGCGCGCACCGAATCGGGGTTGGCGTTGTAGCTGTCGTCCACCAGCGCGATGTCGTGGCCAGCCAGCGTCAGGCGCAACGCGCGCGAACGGCCATTGACCGGTTCGAAATCGCGCAAGCCCTGCGCCACGGCGGCCAGCGGCACACCTGCGGCAAGCGCACAGGCGGTGGCCGCCAGGGCGTTGCGCACGTTGTGGCGGCCAGCAATGTGCAGCGCGATGTTGAAGCTGCCGCTCGGGGTCTGCACCTGCACAGCCCAGGCATCGTCTTGCCACTCGGCAGAACCCTGCACCTCACCGCCTGCACCAAACGTCAGCACTGGGCGGCCTGCCGCCAGGGTGCGCCAGAGCGCGGTGTACTCATCGTCGGCCGGGAACACCGCCGTGCCGTTGGCTGGCAGCGCGCGGAAGCATTCGGCGTTTTCGCGCGCCACGGCTTCCACTGTCGCCATGAACTCCTGGTGTTCGCGCTGCGCGTTGTTGACCAGTGCCACCGTGGGCTGGGCCATGGCGGCCAGCCCGGTAATCTCACCGGGGTGGTTCATGCCCAGTTCCACCACAGCCAGGCGGTGCTGCTCGGTCAGGCGCAACACCGTCAGCGGCACGCCAATCTCGTTGTTCAAGTTGCCTTGTGTGGCCAGTACGGCATCGCCCGCTGCGGCACGCAGGATGGACGCGATCATCTGTGTCACGGTGGTCTTGCCGTTGCTGCCGGTCACGGCAATCAGCGGCAGGCTGAACTGGGCACGCCAGATGCGGGCCAGCTCGCCCAGGGCCAGGCGGCTGTCAGCCACCTCCACGCCGCACAGACCAGCTTCGGTCAAACCGCGTTCGGCCAGGGCGGCCACGGCACCGGACGCACGCGCCTGCGCCAGGTAGTCGTTGGCGTCAAAGCGCTCGCCGCGCAGCGCCACGAACAGATCTCCGGCACGCAGGGTACGCGTGTCGGAATGCACGCGCTGTATGTTGGCAGACGCGACATCCCCCACCACGCGGGCGCCGGACAAGCTCAACAGGCATTGGGCCAGGGTCTTCATGCGTTCGTCCCCTTGGCTTGCAAGGCGCGTCGCGCCTGGTCCACGTCCGAAAACGGGCGCTTGACACCAGCCACGTCCTGGTAGTCCTCGTGCCCTTTGCCCGCCAGCAACACCACATCGGTAACCTGTGCCTGCTGCACGGCGCGCGCAATGGCAGCGGCACGGTCCAGTTCCACCTGCACCTTCGCGGGCTGACACACCCCGGCCAGCATCTGCTGCAGGATGTGCTGCGGGTCTTCGCTGCGCGGGTTGTCGCTGGTCAGCAACAGGTGCTGCGCCTCACGCTCGGCCACAGCGGCCATCAGCGGGCGCTTGACAGCGTCGCGGTCCCCGCCGCAACCCACCACGCACCACAACTGTCCACCGCGTGCTTGCGTCAAGGGCTGCAGCGCACGCAAAGCCTTTTCCAGCGCGTCTGGCGTGTGCGCGTAATCGACCAGCACCAACGGGCGGTCACTCGGCGCTTCGGGCCAAGCAGCCTGCATGCGGCCCGGCACCGGCGTCAACGCGGCACAGGCATTCACCGTATCTTTCAAGCTGCAGCCTTCGGCACGAGCCACCGCCAGGGCACTCAGCAAGTTGTAAATGTTGTAGTCCCCGACCAGCGGGACACTCAGCCCCAACGCCGGACGCTGGCTACCGTCAGCGGCGGTTTCCAGCGCCTCAAAGCGCAGACCGTTACCGGTCGCACTGCAGTGCGTGGCTTGCAAACGGGCCTCTTTTCCTTGTGCCGACAGGGTCCACAGGTCCAGCGTACCGGCTTCGGCCCAAGGTTGCAGTTCCTGCGCCAGGGCGGCACCGTGCGCGTCATCAATGTTGACCACAGCAGCCCGCAAGCCAGGCCAGTCAAACAAGGCGCGCTTGGCCTGCCAGTAAGCGGCCATGGAACCGTGGTAGTCCAGGTGGTCTTGCGTGAAGTTGGTGAACACCGCGGTGTGAATGCGCACAGCATTCATGCGCCCTTCTTCCAGGCCAATGGACGAGGCTTCGATCACGCAGGCCTTCAGACCCTGATCTACAAAAGAACGCAACCCGGCGTGCAACCGAATGGGGTCAGGTGTGGTCAAACCCGTCACGTCAAAAGGCTGGCCCGGCACGCCCAGGCCCAAAGTCCCCACGACGGCGCTGGGCTTACCCAATGCCGCCAGCAACTGCGCACTCCACCAAGCCGTGGAGGTTTTGCCATTGGTGCCGGTGATGGCCACCACACGAAGGGCATTGCTGGGCTGGCCATAGAACTGGTGGGCGATTTCTCCAGCGTGTTCCTTCAAACCCGGCACGCTGGCGATGCGAGCATCGTCAAAGCCAAACGCCTCCACACCTTCGCGTTCCACCAGAACCGCCCCGGCACCGGCCTGCAAGGCAGTGGCCACGTAGCGGCGACCATCCTGCGCGGCACCCGGCCAGGCGACCAAGGCATCGCCCGCGCGGACCTGGCGGCTGTCGCAATGCAAGTCGCGCACTTGGCGCTGCTGAAGCCAGCGCGACACGTCGATGGGGGTGATAAGCTGCACCATCAGAACGGCTCCTCCACCACTTCGGCCACAATCTGCGGCTTGACCGACATGTCTGGCTGCACACCCATGATGCGCAGGGTCTGCTGCACGGTGTCGCTGAACACCGGCGCGGCCACGGCGCCACCGTAGATGACACCGTTGCTGGGCTCATCCACCATCACCGCCACCACGATGCGGGGGGCCTCCACCGGGGCCAGCCCGACGAAGAAGCTGCGGTACTTGCGCGCCGCATAGCCCTTCCCCTCCTGCTTGCGGGCGGTGCCGGACTTGCCTCCTACGGAATAACCAACCGTCTGCGCGCGCTGTCCAGTGCCACCTGGACCCGCGGCCATTTCGAGCATGTGGCGCACCGCCCTGGCTTTGTCTGCGTCGAACACGCGCACCCCTTGCACTGGCTGCTCGGTTTTGAGGAGGGACACGGGCGCCATGCGGCCATCGCGCGCGAACACGGTGTAGGCCTGCGCCAGCTGAAACAGCGACGTGGACAAACCGTAGCCGTAGCTCATGGTGGCCTGTTCAATGGGTTTCCAGGTTTTGTAGGCGCGCAAGCGGCCACTGACCGCGCCCGGGAAAGGCAAATGCGGCTTCTGCCCAAATCCCGCCTGGGCATAAACCTCCCACATGTCGCGCGGCTGCAACTGCATGGCGATCTTCACCGTCCCCACGTTGCTGGACTTCTGGATCACCTCATTGACCGTCAGCACGTTGTAGGCGTGCACATCGGAAATGGTGAACCCCCCCATCTGCAACCGGCCTGGTGCGGTGTAGATCGGCGTCTCGGGCCGCACCACCCCTTTTTGCAACGCCAGCGCCGCAATGAAGGGCTTCATGGTCGAGCCTGGCTCGAAACTGTCGGTCAAGGCGCGGTTGCGCAGTTGCTCGCCGGTCAGGTTGCGGCGGTTGTTCGGGTTGTAGCTGGGGTAGTTGGCCAAGGCCAGCACCTCACCGGTGTGTGCATCCAGCACCACGGCACTGCCGCCGCGCGCATTGTGCTCTTGCACCGCGTCGCGCAACTTGTTGTAGGCAAAGAACTGGATCTTGCTGTCAATCGACAGCTGCAAATCCTGGCCGTCCACCGGCGGGATCACATCACGCACGTCTTCAATCACCCGGCCCAGGCGGTCTTTGATAACGCGGCGCGACCCCGCCTTGCCCGCCAATTGCTTTTGGAACGCCAGTTCCACCCCTTCCTGACCCAAGTCTTCCACATTGGTGAAGCCCACCACATGCGCCGCCGCTTCGCCTTCCGGGTACTGCCGCTTGTATTCCCGGCGCAGGTACAGACCCTTGATATCGAGCGCCTTGACCTGGAGCGCCAGCGGCTCATCCACCTGACGCTTCACCCAGACGAAAGTCTTGTCTTCGTTGCTCAAGCGGCGCTTGAGGTCTGCCAAGGGCATGTCCAGCAGCTTGGCCGCTTGCGCCAGCTTGGGGTCGTTCTTGTCCACATCCTCGGGAATGGCCCAGACGCTTTGCGCCACCACGCTAGTGGCCAGCAACAGCCCATTGCGGTCCAGCACCCGGCCACGGTTGGCCGGCAGTTCCAGGGTGCGGGCAAAACGCACCTCGCCCTGGCGCTGGAAGAAAGCATTGCCAAACACCTGCACGTAGGCCGCCCGCCCGGCCAGCGCCACAAAGGCCAGCGCCAGCCCAGCCACGATCAGCTTGCTGCGCCAGACCGGCACGGCGCTGGTCAGCAACGGGCTGGAGCTGTAAGCAATGCTGCGGTTCATGGCTGGCCCTGTCCTGCCACGGCATGACCCGCGACCGCATCACCTGGCAGCATCACGTATTCGGTAATACCAGGGTGTGCCGGCCGCATTTGCAACTGCCGCACAGCCAATTGCTGCACACGTGACGGCGTGGCCTGCGCACGCTTTTGCACGATCAGTTGCTCGTGGTCAGCCGCCAGACGGGCGCTTTGCGCGCGCGCCTTGTCCATGGCCATGTACAGGCTGCGCGACTCGTACTGCAGCACCACCAGATAAAAGGCGCTGGCCAGCACCACCCCCAGCAACACCAGATTGAGGCGGATCATGCGGCCACCTCCGCGTCGGTGCGTTCGGCCACGCGCATCACGGCGCTGCGCGCGCGCGGGTTGGCCGCCACTTCAGCCGAACCCGGCATGATGCGACCGATGCTGCGCAGCGCCATTGGCTTCGGAAGAGCAAACGGGGCACGGCGGTCATACACCTCTTTGCTGTGCAAAGCAATGAACTGTTTGACGATACGGTCTTCCAGCGAATGGAAGCTGATCACCGCCAGCCGCCCACCGGGTTTGAGCACCTGCAAACTGGCGTTCAGCGCTTGTTGCAGCTCTTCAAGCTCGGCGTTGATGAAAATCCGAAGAGCCTGAAATGTGCGCGTTGCAGGGTCCTTGCCCGGCTCGCGGGTTTTGACCGCGCCAGCCACGACCTCGGCCAGCTCGGCGGTGGTTCGAAGAGGGCCCCGTTCCTGTCGGCGACGATCAATCGCCTTTGCAATCTGTTGAGCAAACCGTTCTTCGCCGTATTCACGAATCACCTCCGCCATCTGGGGAATGTCAGCCTCTGCCAGCCATTCGGCCACACTCATGCCCCGCGTGGGGTCCATGCGCATGTCCAACGGGCCGTCGAACCGAAAAGAAAAGCCCCGGCCGGGGTCGTCAAGCTGGGGCGAGCTCACCCCCAGGTCCATCAAAACGCCATCGGCACACGCCACACCCACATCACCCAGGGCCTTGAAACCCTCGTGGCGCAAGGTCAGCCGCGCGTCCTGCTGCGCCAGCGCCTGCGCCTCGGCAATCGCTTGCGGATCTTTGTCGAACACCGTCAACCGGCCGGCCGGAGACAGGCGCGACAGGATCAGCCGCGAATGGCCGCCACGACCAAAAGTGGCATCGATGTAGTGACCGTCTGGTTGGATGTGAAGGGCGTCGACCGCTTCATTCAACAGGACGGTGCAATGGGTGAGAGGCGCTTGCACCGTTGGGCCTTAGAAAGAGAAGTCCTTGAGGACATCGGGCATGTCGCCCTTCATGGCCTCGGCCTCCTTGGCCGCATAGACCTCGGCATCCCACAACTCAAAGTGGGTGCCCATGCCCAGCAGCACCGCATCCTTGCTGAGGTGGGCATGGTTGCGCAGCTCGGGCGACACCAGCACGCGGCCACTGCCGTCCATCTCGCAGTCCATGGCGTTGCCCAGGAAGATGCGCTTCCACCACACCGCCGACATGGGCAGCGCGGCAATGCGGTCGCGGAATTTCTCCCATTCGTTGCGCGGGAAGACCATGAGGCAACCATCCGGGTGCCGGGTGATGGTGAGTTGACCGTCCGCCAGCGCGCTCAGGACGTCACGGTGCCGGGTCGGCACAGAGAGCCGACCTTTGGCATCGAGACTGAGGGAAGAGGCGCCTTGGAACACGGAATTCAGCCTTGGTTATCCACTTTTCACCACTAAATTGCACTTTTCACCACTGTAGCACCAAACAACCAGCACAACACAAGGCCAAACAACTATTTTTCGAATGAAATCAAAGACTTAGAGCGCCTTCATTACAACAAACCGCACACAAAACACATGAAAAAATAAGCACTTAGAAGGGGTATTGAATGCGTTGCATCAAATAAAAAGCCCCATCAGAACAAACCCTGATGGGGCGGCGTTCACCCAGCTCCGCAACGTCAGCTTAACGTCTGTGCCGTACCTGCGGGCAAACGCTGCAGCTGCGCCTCCGCCAGCCCTGCGTACAGCGGGCGGCTGACCAGGCGCGAGACGGCACTGGCCACCAGCGCACAGGCCATCAGGCTGAGCACCAGACCATGACCGGCCACCATTTCCATGACGATGATGAATGCCGTCAGGGGCGCCTGAGTCACGGCAGCCAGAAAACCAGCCATGCCCAGTGCAATCAGCGTCGGCGCGTCAACCTGCCCCCACCACTGCGCCACACTCCCACCTACCGCACCCCCAATGGCCAGTGACGGCGCGAAAATGCCACCCGGCACCCCCGACCAAGCCGTGATCCAGGTAGACATGAACTTCAGTACCGCGTACAGCCCGGTCGCGTCACCCACGCCATCCAGCAAGTCTTTGGTGTGTGTATACCCACTGCCAAAGGTGCTGCCACCACTGGCCAGTCCGATCACGGCCACGGCCAGTCCACACCCTGCGGCAAACCGCAACGGGTAGCGTTCGCGCCAGCGCATGAAACAGTCATGGGCCGCCCCCGTCAGAGAACGAATCATCAACCGCGAAAACAGGCCGCCGGACAAACCGCAGGCCACCGCCACCAGCAGCCCGGGCCCCAACAGGCCCCAGCCGACAGCCTGCGCGTGAATGACCCCAAAGTAGGTGGCATTGCCATAAGCAGAAATCCCCATCAGCCCAGCCAGGACGATGGCAGCCATGATCAGGCCATTGCTGCGCTGCTCGGGCCGCCGCGACAGCTCCTCGATCGCAAACATGATGCCTCCCAGGGGGGTGTTGAATGCTGCCGCAATCCCTGCAGCGCCGCCGGCGATCAGCAATCCCTGGTCCGAGACCGCACTGCGCGCCGGCAACCAGCGTCTCGCAGCATGCATGATCCCCGCTCCGATCTGCACCGACGGGCCTTCGCGGCCCAGCGACAAACCGGCCAGCAAACCCCAGGCAGTCAGCAGCGTTTTGGCCACCGTCAGCCGCACGGACACAAACAAGGCGCGGTGTGCCGGTTCCACCTGCGGGTGCAGGGCCGCCACCACCTGCGGAATACCCGACCCCGCAGCCCCCGGCACCCAGCGTCGGGTCACCCACACGATGGCCACCGTGCACAAAGGGGTCCACAGCAGCGGCAACCAGACCACACCACCAGACGCCCAGCGGAACAAGGCCAGCGCATGTTCTGCCAGCCAGGTCAGCACCACCACCCCCAACCCTGACAAGGCCCCAAACGCCAACACCACCGCTCGGGTACGCCACAGGTGGCGGTCGCTCAGTTCGGTCTTGAGGGACTCGACGATGGGTGGATCGGAATGCATGGCACGAAGCGGTGCGTTAAAGCCTGAAGCCAGATCGAATGCGGCACAGGGTTCAGTCTACGGCATGGTTTTATGCAAATTTATTTTGCACAAATATAATTGCAGCCCAGTTGCCAAACAGCAACACCACAACAGGAGACATCCATGCTAAGAGTTGGCTTGATGGGTTATGGCAAGGCCGGTAAGGCCGTGGCCAGCGTGCTGGCGACCGACCCGCGCTACGCCGTGCAATGGGTCATGCGCCGCACCAACAGTGGGCCAGCCCACGTGGAGGGCCATGAACACATCCCGGTGGCGGGCTACACCGGCATCGACTTGGGCCAATGGCTGGATGAGCACCCCATTGACGCCTTGGTGGACTTTTCCCTGCCTGACAACGTGTACAACTACGGTGAGCACCTTCAATCGCGCGGCATCATGCTGGTCAGCGCCATTTCGGCCTACGGCGACGCCCACCTGGCGTACTTGAAGAACCTGGGCCAGCACACCCGCGTTATGAGCTCACCCAACATCACGCTCGGTATCAACTTCCTGCTGTTGGCCGCACGGCTGCTGCGCAACATCGCCCCGTTTGCCGATGTGGCCATCGTGGAACAACACTTTCGCGACAAACCGGAGGTCTCGGGCACAGCCCGCAAAATCGCCGAATCTCTGAGCCTGGACACCGACCAGGTCACCTCCCTGCGCATGGGCGGCATTGTGGGCCACCACGAGGTGATATTCGGCTTTCCTCACCAAACTGTACGCCTGATCCACGAATCCATCCGCCGGGAAGCGTTTGGCACGGGCGCAGCCTTCGCATTGCAGGAACTGGCGCAATGCGCCATCGGTTTCTACACCATGGATGACCTGCTGGCACAAAAAATCCGCCAGGATCTGCTGCGCACGGCCTGAGCTTGGTGCATCATGGGCGGCATCGCATTGCCCGACACCGCCCACCGTGCCCAAGCCATCCTCACTCCCCCTGGCCACCGCCACCAGCGACACCGACGCGCAACTGCCCGCACAGGTACTGCGCCAGTTCCGCGTGATGTTCAACGCCGTGCGCAACCATTTCCAGCAAGTGGAAAAGCGGGCGGGTATTGGCGGCGCCCAGGTCTGGGCGCTGCACGTGATCCGCAGCCAGCCTGGGGTGGGGGTGACAGACCTGGCACGGGTGATGGATATCCACCAATCCACAGCCAGCAACCTGGTGCGTGCTTTGCTCCAACGCCAATTGGTCCGAAGCGAAAAATCCCCGCAGGACCGGCGCAGCGTTCAATTGCACATTGAACCAGCAGGTTTGACCGTGTTGCAGAATGCCCCTGGCCCCTATGAAGGTGTGCTTCCGGACGCACTGCGACAACTGCCCCCCGATACGCTGGGCCGTCTGCACCGCGACCTGGCCGAATTGCTGAAGCAAATACAGGTGGACGAGCAAGCTGCAGGTATTCCGCTGGCCGAACTCTGACGCCTTCCCGCTCGTTGTCTCAGCAGCCAGCCTGCGACCACTCCGCTTGGAGACGCTCCTGGCGCTGCTGCCAGCGAGCGCGCTGTTTGGCGCTCAAGCCCTGGCGGGCCCGGCTGTCCTGCAACCCCAGTTCCGACTGCAGTTTTTGGCACTTTTTGCGTTGCCGTGCCTCGGCTCGAACCTGGCTTTGCAACGCCTGTTGTTCGCTGCGGCCGAGAGTACTGGCACGCGCCACATCGCGCTCGGTGGCACGGGCGCCCTGCTCGGCCAGCTTCACCTGGCGCTCAAACCCCATGCCGCCAGGCACACTGGCAATGCGGTCCACCAGCGCATCACGTTCGCGGCAATGCTCGCGTGACCAAAAGGTGCCACCGCCATACGCCTTGCAGCGGTAGATTTCCTCGGCCTGCGCCGCCATGCCGAACAAAGCGGCACACAGCAACGCCAGTCCATTCAAGCGGACGGACATGATTGCTCCCTGAAGTTGTTGTGCGGCCATCATACCCAGGCCGCCCAGCCCTTCAGGGGAGCAGCGTCACAGGATATAGCGTGACAGGTCCTCGTTCTGACTCAATGCGCCCAGACGGGCATCGACGTAAGTGGCATCCACCGTCACGGTCTGGCCAGACAGCTTGGCCGCATCGAAGCTCACCTCGTCCAGCAAATGCTCCATCACCGTGGACAAACGCCGCGCGCCGATGTTTTCAGTGCGCTCGTTCACCTCGTAGGCGATGTTCGCCAGCCGCGTGATGCCTTCCGACGTGAACTCCACCGTCACGCCCTCGGTGGCCAGCAGGGCCTGGTACTGGCGCACCAAGCTGGCGTGGGTCTGCGTCAAGATGGCTTCGAAGTCCGCCACCGAGAG
>CAYQTH010000043.1:0-12327 GCA_964420415.1 uncultured Macromonas sp.
GCCACGGCCTTGATCTGGTCGGTGTCACCCCCTTTGGGTGCGCGTGCCATGTTGGCGACCATGCCCTTGAGCCAGGCTTCGCCCTTGGCGTCGCCCAGCCGCTCCACCACGGTGGAGAACAGCGACAGGTTGTAGGGGTGCGAGCCCGAGCGGGTGCACAGCAGCCCTTGCAGCTTCGGGTCGGCCAGTTGCTCGTAGGTGGCGACATCGGCGGCCTTGACGCGCAGCGGGTCGTACACAATGACGCGGGCACGGGTGGAGAAGCCGGTCCAGGTCACGCCTTCGGGTGTAGGCGTGGCGCGCAGGTGGGCGGGAATGGCAGCGTCCAGCTTGGCCGACTTGATGGGTTTGAACAGCCCCTGGCTGTCGGCCGAGGCCATGCGGGCGGCGTCCACCAGCAGAATCACGTCGGCGGGGGAGGCGGAGCCTTCAGCCCGCAACCGGGCGACAATCCCGGCGTCGTCGGCATCCACGCGGTTGATCTTGATGCCCGTGGCACGCGTGAAGGTGTCGTACATCACCTCATCGGTTTGGTAGTGCCGCGCGGAATAGATGTTGAGCACTTTGTCTTGTGCCAGAGCGGCCAGAGAGACGGTGCTGGCGACCGCTGCGGCGATCAGATGGGTCAGACTTTTCTGGAGTTTCATAGGTGGACAATGTGAAAAAACCGCGCGGTTTGCGCCGATGGTTCATTATAACAACACAAACGAAAATCATTCTTATTTTTGAAAACTCATGAAACAGCTTGAAATGCCCGTGGGAAGTGGGGGCCTTGCTATGACCCGGCGAGTTGCTGGGTTGGGGGTGGTCGGGCTGGCATTGGCTCTGGCCGCCTGTGGCAGTTTGCGGCCACCTTTCGGTGAGCCGTCCCTGCCCAGCGTCCCCGAGCCGGAGCCCCCGCAATGGCGCAGCCCGCGTGTCGGTTTGGCCTTGGGCGGCGGGGCGGCAAGAGGGTTTGCCCATGTGGGGGTAATCGAGGTGCTGGAGCAACACGGCATCCGCCCCGATCTGGTGACCGGCACCTCCGCAGGGAGCCTGGTGGCGGCCCTCTACGCCAGCGGCATGAGTTCAGCGGAGTTGATGGCGGCTGCGTTGCAAATGGAGGAAGCGGCGATTGCCGATTGGACCCTGCCCATCTTCAATCGCGGCCTGTTGCGAGGCGAGGCGCTGGCGCGCTATGTGAACCGGCAGGTGCAAGGGCGCAGTTTGCAAGACATGAAGCTGCCGTTGGGTATTCTGGCTACAGACCTGGCGACCGGTAAAGGGGTGCTGTTCCAGCGCGGCGACGCGGGGACTGCGGTGCGCGCGTCCAGTGCCGTTCCTGGCGTGTTCACGCCGGTGAGCATTGGCGGGCGTGATTACGTGGATGGAGGACTCGTAGCGCCTGTCCCGGTGGAGCAAGCGCGCAACATGGGCGCAGAACTGGTGATTGCCGTGGACATATCCAGTGCGCCAGAGAGTGCGGCCAGCAGCGAAGCCTGGCGTGTGGTGCTGGCCACTTTCACCATCATGGGGCAGAGCATCAACCGCTACGTGCTGGCCGAAGCCGATGTGGTGGTGCGCCCGGCCTTGACAGGCGTGGGCAGCGCTGACTTTGCTGCGCGCCAGCGTTCCATCGCCGCGGGCCGTGAAGCCATGCGAGCCGCTATGCCCAAACTCCGTGAGCAGTTGCAGGCCAAGCGCCGTCCGGTGCCGCGAGGATGAAAAAAACCCCGCCCAGGCGGGGTGTAAGGAACCCTGAAGCCGATCTCGAAGAGTTCCGAGGAGATAACTTTTGCAGCCGGGTCAGCGCTTCTTGGCGGGCGCGGTCTTGGTGGCGTGCAGAGCAGTGCTGGCCACCGAGTGGAAATTCGATTCGGCCAGTTCACCGGCTTGCTTCACAGCTTTCTGCACCGACTCCATGGCTTGGGTGGCAGACGCCATCGTGGTTTTCATCATGGCCACAGCGGTTTCAGAGCCTGCTGGGGCATTTTTGGCCATGCTGTCGACCAAGGCCATGACCTTGGATTGCGCCTCGGCGGCCTGTCCTTCAGCGACTTTGCCCAGGGCGCTGCCCGTGCCGGAGGCGATCTCGAACAGCTGACGGCTGTAGGCCGCCGTTTTTTCGGCCAGCGGTTGCATCAAGGCGGCTTGCAGGCTCAACAATTCTTGCGCGTCTTTCACGCTCATCAGCGCTTGTGCGTTGGTGGCCGACTCGCCCAAAACGGTTTTGCTGGCTTGAACATTCAACTCGACCAGTTTTTCCAGGCCTTCGAAAGCCTTTTGGGTCAGGCCAAAGATGGTTTCGAAGTTTGCTTTTTGGGCAGCAAGCATTTGTTCGGGGGTCAGCATCTGCATTCTCCAGTTGTGTGGAACGGGGGACGATGTGGGCACTGAAGATCGACCGCAAAGCCGATCTTCAATTTGTTGCACTGCAACACATCGTCTAATTATAGGGACGCTCTGAATAATTACAAGTGTTTTGCTGCGGCGCAGCAAAATCATCAAGAGGTCCGAAGCAGCGATCCGATAAACTGCCTCCTTTTTTAAGGAAACCCCCATGCACACCACTCCTTCCGGCCTGCAATACGAAGACACCACTGTGGGCGAGGGCGCTGTTGCGCAAGCAGGCCAACGCGTGACCGTTCACTACACCGGCTGGCTCTACAACGATGGCGTTGCGGGCGCCAAATTCGATTCCAGCAAAGACCGGGGCGACCCTTTTGTGTTCCCGCTGGGCGCCGGTCATGTGATCAAGGGCTGGGACGAAGGTGTGCAGGGCATGGCCGTGGGTAGCGTGCGCCGCCTGGTGATTCCTTCCGAACTGGGTTACGGTGCCCGCGGCGCTGGCGGCGTGATTCCCCCGAACGCCACCCTGCTGTTCGAAGTGGAACTGCTCAAGGTCTGATGCCTTTTGACTGTGGCCTGATTCACCATGTCCAACGGTATGTTTTACGCTTTGCTGGTTTTGGCTGTGCTGCAAGGCGCGGGCTTGCTGGCGCTGTGGTGGCGCAAGCCGGGGGCCGCTCCGGAGTCGCCAGAGCAGTGGGAGCACCGGCGCCGTGTTGCCGAGGGGCAGGCAGCGCTGGCCGAACGGCTGGACCGGCTGGAACGCGAGTTGCGCCGCGAAGTGAACGAGGCTGGGCGTGACCAACGTCAGGAGTCCGCACAATCGCTGGCTACCTTCCAGGAAGCCCTGCTGCGCCAGGGCGCCGAAACCACGCGCACGCAAAACGCACAGCTCGACGCCTTTGCCCAGCAGCTGGTGCTGTTGCGCGGCACCCTGGGCGACACCCTGACCCAACAATTGCAGGCCCTGAGCGAAGCCAATGCGCGCCGCCTTGGTGAGGTCCGCGCCACGCTCGAAGCGCAACTGGCGCAGCTGCAGCAGAGCAATGCCGTCAAACTGGACGAGATGCGGGCCACGGTCGATGAAAAGCTGCACAAGACGCTGGAAGCCCGGCTCAGCGAGAGCTTTCAGCACGTGGCGCAGCGCCTGGAGCAGGTGCACAAGGGCCTGGGTGAAATGCAGACCCTGGCGGCCGGGGTGGGCGACCTCAAGCATTTGCTGACCAACGTGAAAACGCGCGGCATGTTTGGCGAGGCGCAGCTGGAGGCTTTGCTGGAGCAGGTGCTGGCGCCAGACCAGTACGCCGTGCAGGTGGCCACCAGGCCGGGCAGCCGGGCCGTGGTGGATTTTGCCATCCGTTTGCCAGGTAAAAGCGAAGATGGCACCCCCGTGTGGCTGCCCATCGATGCCAAGTTCCCCACCGAGGACTACGAACGCTTGCTGGAGGCGCAGGGCCGGGCGGACCCGGTGGCAGCCGACGCGGCAGGCAAGGCGCTGGAGGCGCGCATCCGCATGGAGGCGAAGTCGATCGCGGAAAAATACCTGGAGCCGCCGCACACCACCGATTTCGCCCTGCTGTTCCTGCCGACCGAAGGTCTGTACGCCGAAGTGCTGCGGCGCCACGGGCTGGTGGAGGCGCTGCAGCGCGACCACCGCGTGACATTGGCGGGCCCAACCACGCTGCTGGCCATGCTCAATGCCTTGCAAATGGGTTTTCGCACGCTGGCGCTGGAGAAGCGATCCAGCGAAGTCTGGCAGGTGCTGGGTGCGGTCAAAACCGAATTCGGCAAGTTCGGCGACGTGCTGGCCAAGGTCAAAGCCCAGACCCAAACCGTGCTCAACAGCCTGGACAGCGCCGAAGTGCGCAGCCGCGCCATGGGGCGGGCGCTCAAGAAGGTCGAGGCGCTGCCTGAGGGCGAGGCGGTGCAGCTGATTGGCTTGGACGATGTGCCCTGAGCGTTGCAGTAGAGGCGGGGGACTCTTCCGTCTCTGTTTCAGGCGGCAGTGCTGAGTTCGGGCAGGGTCAATCCCAGGCCGCGCAGGTAAGTTTGTACTGTCTGCAGGCCCACCATCTCCAAGTTGAATGCTGCGGGATCGACCAGCCAGTTTCTGATCAGCCCGTCCAGCAGCATTTGCAGACCCATGGCGGCCACGGATGTGGGTATTGGCAGGGTATGGCCGGTTTGCTCGGCAGTGGCGGCCAGTGCTGACTCAATCGCTGTGATAAAGCTGCGCTGGCAGGCCAGTTGCCGTTCGCCCACACTGCTCATCACACCCACTCGTTCGATCTTGTGGGTAGCAATTTCGAACACCCGCCGCGTTCTGGGGTCATGTACCGTGGTGTGCAGCGCCGTCTGTATGGCGAGCAGGATATGGTGGAGCGGTGAGCATTCACCTTGGGCCTTTTCAGAAGCTGCCCGCACTGCCTGCTCCATGGGCAGGGTGACGCGCTCCATCAGAGCGTGGAACAGGTCCGCCTTGTCGGTGAAGTGCCAGTAGATCGCACCGCGTGTGGCGCCGGCAGCGGCAGCAATGTCGTTCAGGCTGGTGTGCGAAACACCTCGCTCCAGGAACAGCTGCTCGGCTGCGTCCATTAACCGGTGGCGGGTTTCCTCTGCTTCAGATTTCGTGCGGCGAGCCATGTTGTCTCCAAAAACACAGGGATATTTTTATTATTCATACATACATTCAAGAATGTATGTATATTACACCTCAAGCTGCCTGGCGTCAAAGTCGGCATTCTCGAAGGGTTGTCATGTCTGAATTGTTGTCAAAAATTTCTGTGCCTCAGCCGGTTCGGCTGGCCTCTGTTCGCCCCACTGCAGTGCGGGGTGCTGGGGTGCTTGGCGTTGTGTCCATGTTGTTGCTGCTGGCGGCTTGTGGCCGTGAAGGCGGGGCATCGGCCACAACTCCGGGCGGCATGCCTGCCATGGAAGTGGGGGTGGTGACTGCTCAGGCACAGGATGTGGGCCTGGTCAGCGAACTGCCAGGGCGCCTGGAAGCTTCGCGGGTGGCGGAAGTGCGTGCCCGCGTGCCAGGCATTCTGGTGAGCAAGGTGTTCCGTGAGGGCAGCGATGTCAAAGCAGGTCAAACCCTGTTCCGTATTGACCCTGCGCCTTATGAGGCCGCACTGGCCAATGCGCAGGCTCAGCAAGCCAGGGCGGAAGCCCAGTCGCAGCAGGCAAAGGTGGCCCTGGACCGTTACCGTCCGCTGGTGAAGGAAAAGGCCGTCAGCGAGTTGGATTGGGTGAATGCAGAAAGCGCCTGGAAGCAGGCGCAGGCCGAGGTTCAAGCTGCACAGGCGGCTGTGTTGACGGCTCGTATCCAGCGCGGGTATGCCGATGTCACAGCCCCTATCAGCGGGCGTGTTGGGCGGGCCCTGGTGACCGAGGGGGCGCTGGTCGGGCAGGGCGATGCCACTGCCCTGGCGGTGGTGCAGCAGATTGACCCGCTGTATGTGAATTTCACGCAGTCGGCCAGTGAGGCCATGCGGCTGACCAAGGCCATAGAGTCGGGGCGCTACAAACGCAGCGGGCAAGGTGCGGTCGTGAAAGTGCAGCTGGAAGATGGCAGCGAACACCCGCAGGCGGGCAAGCTGCTGTTCAGTGATTTGACGGTGGACGGCGGCAGTGGCCAGGTGACCTTGCGTGCCGAGGTGCCCAACCCAGGCGGACGTTTGTTGCCGGGCTTGTATGTGCGCGTGCGTCTGGAGCAGGCTCAGGCCAGGCAAGCCGTTTTGCTGCCGCAGCAAGCCGTGTCGCGTTTACCGTCAGGTGACAGCGTGATGGTCGTGAAAGACGGCAAGGCCACGCAACGTGCAGTGAAAGTAGGTGGGCAGCAGGATGGGCAGTGGGTGGTATTGGAAGGGCTGGAGTCAGGGGAACAGGTGATGGCTGATGGTTTCCAGAAGCTGATGTTTGGCGCACCGCTGAAAGCGGTGCCGTGGCAGGCACCCAATGGCGCGACTCAGGCGGATCACCGGCCTGTAACTGCAGAGAATGCCGCCCGTTAAGGACACCGATCATGGCGAAATTTTTCATCGAGCGGCCCATCTTCGCATGGGTGATCGCTATTTTCATCATGGTGCTGGGAGCGGTGTCCATCACCCGTTTGCCGGTGTTTCAGTACCCGGCAGTTGCGCCGCCCAGCATCCAGGTGTCAGTGGCCTATCCTGGTGCGACAGCTAAAACCCTGGAGGACACGGTATTGACCGTGATCGAGAGAGAAATGAACGGCGCTAACGGCCTGGTCAGCATGGAAGCTGTGAGCCAGGCCAATGGCAGTGGCAGCTTGTCTCTCAGTTTCGAGCCGGGCACCGATCTGGCCATGGCTCAGGTGGATGTGCAGAACCGCCTGGCGCGGGCTAATCCACGTTTGCCCTCGGCGGTGGTGCAGCAAGGGGTGCGGGTGGACCAGGCCAACCAGGCCACCATGGCGTTCGTCACCCTCACGTCGACCGATCCCAGCGTGTCTTTGTACGACCTGGGTGACTTCGTGGCACGCAGCCTGGTGCCTGAATTGCAACGCATTCCTGGAGTGGGGCTGGTGCAGCAGCACCAGGGACAGCGGGCCATGCGTATCTGGCTCGAGCCACGCAAGCTGCAAGCGTTTCATATCTCCACCGAAGAAGTGATTGCAGCGGTTCGTACCCAGAATGCGCAGGTCACGGCAGGTGGACTGGGTGAATTGCCTGCGCCGGATGGTCAAAGCATGGCCGTGACAGTGGTGGTGCCGGGGCAGCTGACCAGCGTGGAAGCGTTTGGCAACATCATCCTGCGTGCGCAGGCGTCCGGCGCGGCCTTGCGCTTGAAGGATGTGGCGCGGGTCGAATTGGCGGGCGAGAGCTACGCTTTTACAGGGCGCATGAATGGTCAACCCACCGTGAGTCTGGCCGTGAACCTGGCGCCAGATGGCAATGCCATGGCGGTGTCCAAAGCCCTGCACGAGCGCATGGAGGCATTGGGACCGTACTACCCCAAAGGCGCCCAGTGGGACATCCCTTATGACAATTCGCGGTTTGTGAAAATTTCCATCCAGCAGGTGGTGACCACCCTGCTGGAAGCGATTGTTCTGGTGTTTTTGGTCACCTACCTGTTCTTGCAAAACTGGCGTTACACCCTGATTCCTACGCTGGTGGTGCCGGTGGCGTTGCTGGGCACCTTTGGTGCATTGCTGGCGTTTGGTTTTTCCATCAACGTGCTCACCATGTTTGGCATGGTGCTGGTGATTGGCATCGTGGTGGACGATGCGATCGTCGTGGTCGAGAACGTCGAACGCATCATGCGTGAAGAAGGGCTGTCGCCCAAAGAGGCCACCCGCAAGGCCATGGGGCAGATCTCGGGCGCGGTGATTGGCATCACCGTGGTGCTGATTTCGGTGTTCATTCCGTTGGCATTTTTCAGCGGGTCGATTGGCAACATCTACCGGCAGTTCTCGGTGGTGATGGTGGTGTCGATCACGTTTTCAGCTTTCATGGCCTTGTCGCTCAGCCCGGCTTTGTGCGCCACCTTGCTTAAACCGATCCCCTTGGGCATGCACGAGGCCAGCAGCGGATTCTTTGGCTGGTTCAACCGCTTGTTCCACCGCACCGGGCATGCCTACGAAAGCCGCATGGCGCGGCTGCTGCAGCGTTCGGGCCGCATGCTGGTCGTTTACCTGGCGCTGATCGGAGTCATGGCGCTGATGTACCAGCGGCTGCCGACGGCTTTCTTGCCCGAGGAGGACCAAGGTGTGGTGATTGTGAACGTCCAATTGCCCCCAGGTGCGACCAAAGAGCGCACGCTGGCCATGGTCCAGCAAGTGGAAGACTATGTGCTGCAGCAGCCCGAAGTGAAGAACATATTCACCATGCTGGGTTTCAGCCTGTTTGGCCAAGGCCAGAATGCGGCAGCGGCCTTCGTGACGCTCAAGGACTGGCATGAGCGTGATTTGAGCACGCAATCGGCCGCTGATTTTGTGGCCCGTGCCAATGGGGCCCTCATGGGATTGCGCGATGCGTTTTCATTCGTGCTGAGCCCACCGGCCATTCCCGAACTGGGCAACAGTGCCGGTTTCAGCTTGCGTTTACAAGACCGGAGCAACCAAGGGCATGACGCTCTCTTGGTCGCCAGTCAGCAGTTGATGGGGCTGGCCAGCCAGAGCAAAGTCATCACAGGGGTGCGCACCGAAGGGCTGGATGATGCGTCGCAATTGCAGGTCGACATTGACCGCGACCGGGCGGCGGCCCTGGGGGTGGGGTTTGGTGCCATCAACACCGCCATTTCCACCGCGCTGGGTTCGGTATACGTGAACGACTTCCCGCGCGACGGACGCATGCAACGCGTCATTCTGCAAGCCGAACCCGCGGCACGCATGCAGCCGGAAGATGTGTTGCGGCTCACCGTGCTGAATGCGGCGGGTCAATCTGTGCCGCTGGCCGCGTTTGCCAGCACCCGTTGGGTCAAAGGGGCGATGCAGACTGTGCGCTACAACGGCTACCCTTCGGTGCGGTTCGGTGGTGCGGCCGCGCCAGGGTACAGCACGGGGGATGCGATGGCAGAGGTCGAACGTCTGGTGCGCCAGCTGCCACCTGGGTATGGGATTGAGTGGTCGGGGCAGTCGCGTGAAGAACGGCTGGCGGGCGCTCAGGCTTACGTGCTCTACGGGTTTGCCATCCTGGCCGTGTTTCTCTGTCTGGCGGCGTTGTATGAGAGCTGGAGCATCCCGTTGTCAGTGATTTTGGTGGTGCCACTGGGGGCGCTGGGCGTGGTGCTGGGCGTGAATGTGTTTGGGTTGAGCAATGATGTGTATTTCCAGATTGCGCTGGTGACCATCATCGGTCTGTCGGCCAAAAATGCCATTCTGATCATTGAGTTTGCCAAAGACCTGCAGGCTGAGGGCAAAAGCGTGGTGGCGGCGGCGCTGCAGGCCGCTCACTTGCGCTTCAGACCTGTGGTCATGACCTCCATGGCGTTCACGCTGGGGGTCGTGCCGCTTGTACTGGCCAGCGGCCCGGGTTCGGCCAGTCAGAATGCCATCGGTGTCGGCATCATCGGCGGTACGTTGACGGGCACGGTGCTGGCGCTGCTGTTTGTGCCGGTGTTTTTTGTGCTGGTCCGGCGCTGGGCTGCGTTCAAACACCAAGATCAGGCACGCGACACGAGCCTGCTGGAGCAAAACGGGGAGCGCACACATGAATAAGCCTGTATCGACTTTGCCAGCGCTTGCAGGCGCTGTGCTGGCCATGGGGCTGCTCGCTGGGTGCTCGTTTCCGATGCCTTATCTGCGTCCGGATCTGCCCATGCCCGACCAGTGGACCCAAAACGGGTCTTTGGGCACGGCAGGTGCAGCCACCAAGAACCTGCCCTGGCCATCGTTCGTGACCGAGCCGACCTTGCGTACCCTGGTGCAGCAGGCGCTGGACAACAACCGCGACCTGCGGGTGGCTGTGCTGCAGATGGAGCAGGCGCGTGCCCAGCACCAGATCCGGCAGGCCGCTTTGTCGCCTACCGTGAACCTTGGGGCTTCGGGTGAGCGGCGTGCCAGCGGTGCGGGTGAAGCTGTCAGTGCGGCCTACACCGCAGGACTCGTCGTCAACACCTGGGAGGTGGATTTCTTCGGCCGTTTGGCCAGTTTGAAAGAAGCCGCTTGGGCTGACTACCTGGCAACCGAAGAGGCGCGCCACAATGCCCAGATGACGCTGGTGGCTGCTGTCACGTCAGGGTGGCTCAGCTGGCAGGGCAGTGAACGCCAATTGGCCTTGACGCGGCAGACGCTGTCCAGCCGGGAAGACGCCTTGCGTTTGACCCGGTTGCGCCATGCCCAGGGTGTTGCCGACGCGCTGGTGCTGCGCCAGGCCGAAACTTTGGTCGAGTCGGCACGCGCCACACTCGCACAGCAAGAACGGCAACACGCCCTGAACCGCAACGCACTGGCACTGTTGGTGGGGCGATCTCTGGACCGCAAGCTGGATGATGCGGAATTGCAGGTCACAGGCCCTGCATTCAACGCCGTGGCCGAGGTGCCTGTGGGCTTGCCCTCGACGGTGTTGTTGGCGCGGCCAGATGTGAGAGCCGCCGAACTTCGGCTGCAGGCGGCACATGCCCGTATTGAAGCTGCCAGGGCCGCTTTTTTCCCCAACATCAGCCTGACAGCCGGGGTGGGCATGGCCAGCAGTGAATTGTCTGGCTTGTTCAAGGCCGGAGCCACGGGCTGGCTGTTCGCGCCTCAAGTGCTGTTGCCCATTTTTGACGGCGGCGCGCGCCAGGCGGGGCTGGATGTTGCTCAGACCGAGCAAGGCTTGGCCTTGGCACTATACGAAAAGGCGATTCAAACGGCTTTCCGTGAAGTGAACGATGCGCTGGCTGGACTGGCGACGCTGCAGCAGCAGTTGCGGGCGCTGGAGGCGTTGGTGCAGGCCGAAACCGAACGCTTGCGCCTGACCGATATGCGGGTACAGCAGGGGGTGTCGTCACAACTGGAGCTGCTGGATGCGCAGCGCGGCCTGTTTGCGGCGCAGCAAGCGCTGCTGCAAGTGCAGGAAGCGCGAGCGCAGAACCGCGTGGCTTTGTACCGCGCCTTGGGAGGCGGTTGGCAGCCCGCAACGCCTTGATCACTCGCTACATGGGCAGGTGTCGGGCAGGTTGTAGAACCGCTTGATGCCTTCCCAGGCTTGCTCGGGTTCGTCCACGTACTCAAACAAGGACAGGTCCTCGGGTGAAATGGCGCCTTCTTCGACCAGTACGTCGAAATTCAGCAACCTTTTCCAGTAATCCGACCCAAACAGGAAAATCGGTACCGGTTTGGCTTTCTTGCATTGCACCAGGGTCAGCACCTCGAACAGTTCGTCCAACGTGCCAAAGCCACCGGGGAAGGCCACCAGGGCCTTGGCGCGCATAAGGAAATGCATCTTGCGCAGCGCAAAGTAATGGAACTTGAAGCACAGTTCCGGACTGATATAGGGGTTGGGTTCCTGTTCGTGCGGCAGCAGGATGTTGAGCCCCACGTTCAGCACGCCTCGGTCGTGCGCCCCCCGGTTGGCGGCTTCCATGATGCCTGGGCCGCCACCTGTGGCAATGTAGAGTTGGTCTTCTTTTGGGCAGCTCAGGCTGTAGTCGGCCACCATTTGGGCGAAACGACGCGAATGTTCGTAGTAGTGCGCATTGCGCAGCAGGGCCTGGGCGCGGCGTATGGCCTGCACGTCACCACTGGCCTGGGCCTTGTGCAACTGGCGTTCGGCTTCGGCGGGTTCGCGGAACCGTGCGCTGCCAAACACCACAATGGTGTTTTCAATGCCATGCGCTTGTTGTTCCAAGTCGGGTTTGAGCAGTTCCAGCTGGAACCTTATGCCACGCGTTTCGCGGCGCAGCAGGAATTCCGGGTCGGCAAAGGCCAGGCGATAGGCGTCAGGCTGCAGGCGTTGCGGGTCGTCAGCGGTCAGGTGCATCTCGACCAAGGCATCGGCCAGACGGCGCGACTGGATGTCGTGGGTGTGGTTGTTGTTTTGGGTATTCATGGCGCGCTTGTGTAGGTGTCACCTTGCCATTGTGCGCTGAAACAGGCGTAAAAAAGGCTCCCTCGCGGGGAGCCCATTCCGGGTGTCATGGTGAATGACAGTCAGACGCGCTTGCGGTATTCGCCCGTGCGGGTATCGATTTCGATCTTGTCGTCCTGGGCCACGAACAGTGGCACGGCCACTTCAAAGCCAGTGGCGATCTTCGCCGGCTTCATCACTTTGCCCGAGGTGTCGCCCTTGACAGCGGGTTCAGTCCAAGTGACGACGCGTTCCACGCTGGTCGGCAGTTCGACAGAAATGGCCTTACCGTCGTAGAACACCACTTCCAGGGCCATGCCGTCTTCCAGGTAGTTCAGTGCATCGCCCATGTTCTCGGCTTCGACTTCGTACTGGTTGTAGTCGGCGTCCATGCAGACGTACATCGGGTCGGCGAAGTAGGAGTAGGTGCACTCCTTCTTGTCCAGAATCACGTTGTCGATTTTGTCGTCGGCCTTGAACACGACTT
>CAYQTH010000044.1:0-1727 GCA_964420415.1 uncultured Macromonas sp.
ACAGACCCGCGGCCGTGCGCGCGTGTTGGTGTTCGGCCATCAGGCCAGCGGGGTACTGCACCGGCATGGCGTAACCGGCAAACGGCACCATGCGGGCACCGAGTTCCAGGTGCAGGTTATTCAGCGGCGTGGTCAACAGACCAGTGGTGTCAGCGGACATGACATTCTTTCGGGGCAGACAACCCTTTACGGGCGGGACACGGTTCATCCGTGCGCTGCCCCACTGTCCGCTTTACCTGAGAGATTCACACGGGTGATGCCGCGCTTGCTCCTTCGGTGGACCGCCTGCTGGGGCGGCCTCTCTCCAGTGAGGTACACCGTCCATTCCGGGCGGAATGCACAGTGGTTGCCAGTCCTTTTGCCTGAGCGTTCAGGACCGTGGTTTGACGGTCGCCTGCGCCTTCGGCGGCCTCCAGTAACTGGGGGCTCTCTCCTGACAGGGCCAGATTGTAATAGCCTGGGGTGGTTTAGCGTTGGCCGTGGTGTTTAAACATCACGCTGGTTTTGTGTTGAGTGCCGTCAATCGTCCAGGCTGGCGCTCCAGCGCGTGTCCCAGTCCTGCAGTTCACGCCGGTCGCGTTTGGTGGGGCGGCCCTGGGTCAGCGCGTGGGCCGGTTCGGGCGCCAGGCGGCGCTGTTCGGTGGCCTGTTCGCGGGCCAGCAGCGAGGCGGCGGTTTCTTCGTACAGCAGGGCGGCTTGCGGGGCCGGGCCGCGCACGCTGCTCAAGGTACGCACCACCACGGTCCGGGTGCTGTAGCCCGCCTTGAACTCGATTTCGTCCCCCACCTTGGGCTCGCGCGATGCTTTGGCAGGCTGACCGTTGATCCGCACCCGGCCTTTGTCAATTTCGTCGGCAGCCAGGCTGCGGGTTTTGTAGAAGCGCGCGGCCCAGAGCCATTTGTCCAGCCGGGTTTTCTCTGTGGGGGCGGCAGGGGCTTTCACACCTTGGCTCCCAGGCTCAGGGCGCGTTGCCGGGTTTGCGTCGCAGCTTCAGGGGGTGCTGGCTGCGTAGGCCAGCCTGCCAGGTGCTGTTCGCACAGGCTGGTCAACGTGCGCAACCAGGGTGCGCTGTCGTTCAGGCAAGGGATGTAGTGGAACGCTTGGCCGCCCGCCGACAGGAAAGCGTGGCGGGCTTCCTGGTCGATTTCTTCCAAGGTTTCAATGCAGTCGCAGCTGAAACCGGGGCAGATCACGTCCACCCGCTTCGTGCCCTGCTGCGCTAGCTGGACCAGTGTGGGTTCGGTATAAGGTTGCAGCCACTTCGCCTTGCCAAAGCGGGACTGGAAGGTGATTTGGTATTCCTCGGCGCGCAGTCCCAGGGCTTCGGCCAGCAGTCGGCCGGTTTTCAGGCATTCGCAGTGGTAGGGGTCGCCCAGGTGCAGGGTGCGTTCCGGGACGCCGTGAAAACTCATCACCAACTTGTCGGGGCGGCCATGCTGCATCCAGTGCTGCTGTACCGTGTGTTTCAGGGCGTCGATGTAGCCAGGGTCGTCGTGGTAGCGGTTGATGAAACGCAGTTCCGGCACGGTACGCACCTGGCTGGCCCAGGCGCCCACGGCGTCGATCACACTGGCGGTGGTGGCGCCGCTGTACTGAGGGTAGGCCGGAACGATGAGGATGCGTGTGCAGCCCTGGGCCTTGAGTTCGTCCAGCTGGGTGGCGATGGCGGGTTGGCCGTACCGCATGGCGTAGCGAACCTCCACCGTGTGACCGCGTTCCCCCAGGTA
>CAYQTH010000044.1:1749-12193 GCA_964420415.1 uncultured Macromonas sp.
GGCGTACTTGGCGGCCGATTTGGCCGGACGGGTGCGCAAAATGATGCCGTGCAGGACCAGCCACCAGATGGGTTTCGGGATTTCAACCACCCGAGGGTCGGACAGAAACTGCGCCAGGTAGCGGCGCAGCGCAGACGCCGTGGGCGCGTCGGGGGTGCCCAGGTTGCACAGCAGAATGCCCGTTTTGGCCGCCTGGCCATGGGTGTGTGGGGGTTCTTTGCGGAAGCTCATGCGCTATTCTCACCCACCTATGCTGGACTTCGCACGCATCAGGGCCATCACCCTGGACCTGGACGACACACTCTGGCCCATCTGGCCCACCATCGAACGGGCCGAAGGGGTGCTGCAGGCGTGGCTGCAAGCCCATGCGCCTGCCACGGCCGCCTGTGTGCGCGAACCCGCCGTCCGCCAGGAATTGCGAGCCAGCGTGGAGCAGGACCACCCGCACATGAAGCACGACATGAGCTGGCTGCGGCGCGAAACCCTGCGGCGTGCCTTGCAACAGGCCGGCGACGATACTGCTCTGGCCGAGCCTGCTTTCGAGGTGTTTTTCGCCGAACGTCAGCGCGTGCACCTGTACCCCGATGTGCGGCCCGCGCTGGAGCGGCTGAGCGGTCTGTTCCCTCTGGTGGCCCTGTCCAATGGCAATGCCGACATCCATCTGGCTGGGGTCGGTGGGTTTTTTCAGCACAAGGTCAGCGCCAGGGAAGTGGGTGTGGGCAAGCCCGACCCGCACATTTTCCGCACCGCGGCCGAGCGTGTGGGCCTGGCACCGCACGAGGTGCTGCATGTGGGCGATGACGCCGTGCTGGATGTGCTGGGGGCCCTGGGCGTGGGCATGCAAACCGTGTGGGTCAACCGTGGCGGGCACGGCTGGCCCAGCGCTGAACAAACCCCTCACATCACGGTGGCAGACCTTCAGCAATTGTGCGATCACTTGTTGGCCAGGAGCTGCTGAACCGCCTGTTCGCCGCTGCGCACGGCGCCTTCCAGCGTGGCCGGGTAGGGCCCGGCCACATAGTCGCCTGCAGCCCATAAACCAGGGGCAATGTGTGCGACCGGGCGTTCCAGACCCGGCACGCAGGCAAACGTTGCCCGCTTTTCGACCACGGTTTGCAGCACATGGGGGGCGTTCAGCCCGAGTTCTCGGCGAGCCTGGTGCAGGATGCGCTGTTCCAGTTCAGCCGCCGTGCCTTCGCAGGCGCTGGCCACCCAGGCCAGCCGTTCCTGGGCCAACGGTGTTTGGCCGCGGTGGAAGACGAATTGCGCCGGTGCCCCGGCTTGCCCGCTGCGCAAAGCCAGCATGGGGTGGCGAACTGGCCAGCGCCAGCCGGGTTCAGCTTCCATGTAGACCGTGGCAATGGCGGTGTGTGTCAGCCTTTCGGCCAAGCTGGCCCAGTCAGTTGCGGCCGCATCGCTCAGACTGGACCGCACCAGCCGGGCCGCTTCTTGCGCGGGGCAAGCCAGCACCACGTGGTCGAAGAGGTGTTCATGCCCGGTGGTGCCATTCAGGTGCCAGCGTCCATCGTCGGTAAGGTCAAGCGTGGTCACGCGGGTGCTGGGTTGCAATGTGGCCCCGTTGTTGTGCAGCCAGGTTACCGCGTGGTTGGGCAGCAGCGCGCCCAGGTCGGTTCGGGGCAGCAACAGGTCGCTGGCGCGGTAATGGCCCCAGCCGGGGCCGTGCAGTGCATCGCGCAGCACGCGCAGGAAAGTGGCCGCGTCGGCCTGTGCCAGCGGGGTGTTCAGCGCCGCCACGCACAGCGGGTCGAGCAGGTCCTGAATCACCCGTGGCGGCAGTTCGGCGCACAGTTGTGCGACGGTCAGTTGCGGCGCGCAAGTGAACCCTTGGGTTTGCCACTGGTGGCCGGTCCGCAGCCAGGCCAGTTTGTCGCGCCAACTCCAGCCCTGGGCGGTCAAGCTGGCCGCCAGCAAGCCCAGTGCAGCAGGGGCGCGCTGGGCCCAGCGCGGCATGACCAGGCCGCCGCCATCCGGGAAGCGCAGTGCCAGCGGCAGGCGTTCCAGCGCCTGTGACAGCTCCACACCCAATTCCTGCAGTAGTTGCAAGGTGGCGGTGTAGGCGCCGATGAGGATGTGCTGGCCGTTGTCCAGCGGAAGGCCGGGCGTGGCTGCGCCGTGGGCTTGGACCAGGGGCAAAGTGCGGGCACGTCCACCCCACTGGCGCGATGCTTCGAACAGCGTGACCTGACAACCCGCCTGTTGTGCTCGCACGGCTGCCGTCAACCCGGCCCAGCCGCCGCCCACCACGGCAACGCGCAAACCGCTGGGGCGGGCGGATGCCTTCACAGCCGGCCCAGGGCCTGTACTTTCCAGGCCAGCCAAAGCTTGCGCAGAGGCGTCAGGCTCACTCGCTGGGTCAGTACCAGGTGCGGGTCGGTGGCAATTTCCTGCAGCAGGGTGCGGTAGATGCTGGCCATCATCAGGCCGGGCTTTTGCAGGCTGCGGTCGGCGCTGGGCAGCAAGGCCAGGGCCTCGTCGTAGGTTTGCAGCGCGCGCTGGATCTGAAACTGCATCAGCGCGGCAAAACGGTCGTTGAAATCGGGCTCGCAGCCTTGCCCGCGTTTGATCAGTTCGTGTGCTTTCACGTTGAACTGCTGCAGTTCGTTGATGGGCAGGTAAATGCGTCCGCGCACGGCGTCTTCGCCCACGTCGCGGATGATGTTGGTCAGCTGAAACGCCAGGCCGAGCAGGTGCGCATAGCGCGTGGTTTGCGGGTCGGTCTGGCCAAAAATGCGCGCCGCCACCTCGCCCACCACTCCGGCCACCAGGTGGCAATAGCGTTCCAGGCTGGCAAAGTCGAGGTAGCGCGACTGGTCCAGGTCCATCTGGCAGCCGTCGATCACTTGCAACAGGTGCCGGGATTCGATGCCATAGGTTTGCGCGTGCGGCAGCAGCGACTGCAGCAGCGGGTGTTCGGGCGGCTGGCTGGCGGGCGGCCAGTGCTGGGTGACTTGCTGGCGCCACCAGTTGAGTTTGGTTTGGGCCACGCCGGGGTCGCTCACTTCGTCCACCACGTCATCCACTTCGCGGCAGAAGGCGTAAAACGCGGTGATGGCAGCACGCCGTTCCGGGGGCAGGAACAGGAAGGCGTAGTAGAAGCTGCTGCCGGAAGCGGCAGACGCGGGGGCAGCGGGTGAGGCGGTGGTCATCGGTGTGGGGCTGGGCGGCTGAGCGGCGAGTGTAGCAATCAGCCCATGCGGTAGGCACGCCACAGCAGCCGGGGCATGTCGCTGGCGTGCAGCCGCGGGCGTTCGTGCCAGATGTTTGCGCCCAGCCGGTCGGTTTTCTCGGCAATGCGCAAGCCGCCTTGCACCACCAGCCGCAATTCCCAACCCATGCGGCCAGGCAGGCGCAAGGCCAGTGGCGTGCCAATGAGCATCAGCTCCCGTGCTTGTCGAACCAGGACTGTGATCATGGCCTGGGCGCGCGGTAACAGCGTTATCTGCGAAACGGGCTGTGTCAGCAGTATTTCTGGGCTGATCTGGTGCTGGCGCAGGAGCGACATCGGCAGGTAGTGCCGCTGCCGTGGCAGGTCCACGCTCAGGTCCTGCCAGAAATTGATGAGCTGCAACGCACTGCATATGGCATCGCTCTGGCGCAGTGATTCCGGGTCATCCATCCCGTACAGGTGCAGCAGCAACCGCCCCACCGGGTTGGCAGAGCGGGTGCAGTAGTCCAGCAATTCGGCTTCGTCTGAGTACCAGCGGCCAGTGGCGGTATAGCGCACATCCTGCTCGAAAGCGTCCAGCAAGGCATGCAGCGGCCCCGTAGGTAGCAGGTGCTGTTGAATGGCCCTGGACAGTGGGATAAAAACGTCGGACCACCTCATGTCGGGAGAGGTGTTGCCTTGCAAGGCCCGGTTCAGACAGTTTCTGTAATGTTGCAAAGCCTCCAGCCGTTCCTGTGCTGTGGCTCGACCTTCGTCGGCCAAGTCGTCGGCAGTGCGGGCAAAACGGTACAGCGCGATAACAGGCTGGCGCAGTTTGGGTGGGCAAAGCCAGGAAGCGACGGGGAAATTCTCGTAGTGCTCTGTACCGTTCATGTGGACGATGGTGCCACAGCCTTATGGCGACGTAACAAAATGCTTCGGTTAGGATTTCGTACTTTTACCTAACACAGCGTCGGAAAGCCTTTTTATGTTCCGGTCAGTTCTTGTTTTTTGGGTGCCTGCGGCCATGTTGGCATTATCTGCCTGCAGTCGCCCGGACCCGCCCGACACCCCAGTGCGTGCGGTCAAGCTCTACACGGTCAGTCCGGGGCAGGATGTCGTGGCGCAGCAGTATGCTGCCGAGATCCGTGCCCGCACCGAGTCGCGCCTGGGGTTCCAGGTGACCGGCAAATTGCAGCAGCGTTTGGTCCAAGTGGGGCAGTCTGTGCGTGCTGGGCAATTGCTCGCGGTGCTCGATCCGCAGGACTACCAATCTCTAGCCCAGGCCGCTCTTGCGCAGCAGACGGCTGCCAAGAGCCAACGTGATTTGGCTGCCGCTGACCTGAAACGCTACCAGGCCCTGCGTGACCAAGGGTTCATCAGTTCGGCCGAATTGCAACGGCACCAGGTGGCACTGGAGGCCGCAGAAGCCAGTTTGAAGCAGGCCCAGGCGCAAACCCTTGTGCAAGGCAACCAGGCAGCCTATACCCGCTTGCTGGCCGATGCCGATGGTGTGATCGTGGTCACCGAGGCCGAACCTGGTCAGGTACTCAACGCTGGCGCCACAGTGGTGCGTTTGGCCCGCACGGGTCCCAAAGACGTGGTTTTTTCTGTGCCCGAGGACCAAGTGAGCCTGCTCAAGGCGGGGCAGCGCGTGCAGGTTCAGCCTTGGGGTCAGACGGCTGAACTGGAGGCGCAGGTCCGGGAAGTGTCTCCCAGTGCGGATCCGCAGACGCGCACCTTCGTGGTCAAGGCTGCCTTGGTCAGCAATCCTGCTCTGGCTTTGGGGTCCACCGCCACGGTCATTCTGCCCCTGGTGACGCCAAGCACCGCATCAGATGACTTGCGTGTGCCCATGTCGGCCATCTGGCGGAACGGACCGGACAGCGCGGTTTGGGTGTTTGATGCGAAAGCCAGTGTGGTCCAAGCACGCCCGGTGCAGGTGAGCCGAATGGATGGGCAATTCGCCAGCATCGTCAATGGCTTGCAAGCTGGCGAAGAAGTTGTGGCGACCGGCACCCACGTGCTCACCGAAGGGCTCAAAGTCACGCGCTACCAGCCTGTTGTTGCCGACACCAAAACAGGGAGCCCGCACCCATGACGCCCGGCACCGAAACACCGCGCGCAGGCTTCAACCTGTCGCGCTGGGCGCTGGAACACCGCTCCATCACACGCTACCTCATGCTGGTGCTGCTGCTGCTGGGCGCCGCGGCTTATTTCCAGCTTGGACAGGACGAGGACCCGCCTTTTGCCTTTCGCGTCATGGTCGTGCGGGCCTATTGGCCCGGTGCCACGGCCCAGCAGATGGCCGATCAGGTGGCGGACAAAATCGAAAAAACGCTGCAGGAAACCCCCTACAGTGACAAGATCAGCAGTTTCTCCAAGCCTGGTGAAACGGTGGTCATTTTCCAGGTGTCCGACGCCTCGCCGCCCAAAGAGCAGAAGCAAAACTGGGACATCATTCGCAAACGCATCAGCGACATCAACCACACCTTGCCGCCAGGGGTCAGAGGTCCTTACTTCAATGATGAATTCGGTGATGTATTTGGCATGATGTACGCCTTGCAAGGTAAGGGCTTCAGTCCTGCCGAGTTCAAGCGCGAAGCCGACCGCATCCGCCAGAACATGCTGGGCGTGCCGTATGTGAGCAAGGTGGCTCTGTTCGGCGTGCAGGACGAAAAAATCTACATCGACATGTCGCGCCAGCGACTGGCCACACTTGGCCTGGACATGGGCCAGGTGTTCGACCAGCTGGCGCAGCAAAATGCTGTGGCAGCAGCAGGTGTTTTGCGTGGCAGCCAAGACACGGTTCAGGTGCGGGTAGACGGTGCGTTCGATTCCGTTGAGTCCTTGCGGACCATGCCCATCCGCGCAGCCAGCGGGGTCACTTTGCGGTTGGGCGATATTGCACATATCCAGCGAGGCTACATCGATCCACCGCAAATCAAAGTGCGTCACAACCAGGAGGACAGCGTGGCGCTGGGCATTGCTATGGAGTCCGGTGGCGACATCATCCAGATGGGACGGCAACTGCAGAGGCTGGTGGACGAACTGCGTCCCACCTTGCCAGCGGGTATGCAACTGGTGGCGGTGCAAGACCAGTCCAAATCTGTGTCGTCATCGGTCAATGAGTTCGTCATGGCCTTGACCGAAGCAGTGGTCATTGTGATCGGAGTCAGCTTTCTGAGTCTGGGGTTGCACCGCAACCCCAATGGCCGGGGCTGGCGTCGTTTCACACTCGACACCCGCCCGGGTTTGGTGGTGTTCATCACCATCCCCCTGGTGTTGGCGCTGACCTTTTTGGCCATGTACTACTGGGGCATCGGGCTGCACAAAATTTCGCTGGGTTCGCTTATTGTGGCCTTGGGACTGCTGGTGGACGATGCCATCATCGCCGTGGAAATGATGGTGCGCAAGCTGGAAGAAGGCTGCAACATGATGCAGGCCGCTACCGCGACTTGGGATGTCGCCGCCATGCCTATGCTGACGGGCACATTGGTGACTGCTGTGGGTTTTCTACCGATTGGCATGGCCAAGTCGGTCACGGGCGAGTATACGTTTGCCATCTTTGCTGTCACGACGGCTGCACTGCTGCTGTCTTGGATCGTGGCCGTGCTTTTTGTGCCCTACTTGGGCTTCGTTCTGCTCAAGACCAAACCTTTTCCCGCAGGACATGCCACCGATGTCTATGACGGCCGGTTCTACCAGGTTTTCCGACGTGCGGTGGAGATGTGCGTGCGGTACCGCGGTCGTACCATTGCCGTCACGTTGCTCACCTTTGTGCTGGGAGTGGTGGGTATAGGCAAAGTGCAACAGCAGTTTTTCCCCGACTCGGTACGCCCAGAGATTCTGATGGACCTGTGGTTCCCGGAAGGAACCGACATTGCGGCCAACCAAGCTGTTACGCAACGCGTTGAAGCCCGCATGGCCGAGCTCCAAGGCATTGAGACTGTGACCACCTGGGTGGGGTCGGGGGTGCCACGCTTTTACCTGCCCCTGGACCAGACTTTTCCTCAATCCAATGCCTCGCAATTGATTTTGCTGACAGACGGTCTGGCGAGCCGGGAGCGCCTGATGAAAGAGTTGCCCGGTTTGCTGGCGCAGGAGTTTCCGGAGGTCCGCGGTCGGGTCAAGCTGTTACCTAATGGGCCGCCGGTGGCCTACCCGGTGCAGTTCCGGGTCATCGGTTCCGATCCGGCCGAACTGAGGCGCCGCGCCGACGAAGTGAAGGCATTGATGCAGGCCAATCCCCATGCCAGAGGTGTCAATGACAATTGGAACGAGTCCATCAAGATGGTGCGGCTGGACGTTGACCAGGCCAAGGCACGTGCCTTGGGGGTGAGCAGCGCAGCCATTGCGCAGGCCAGCCACATTGCCTTGACCGGCGCCACCGTCGGACAATACCGCGAAGGCGACAAGCTGATCGACATCGTGCTGCGCCAGCCACAAACAGAGCGGCAGACGCTGGACGATCTGAACCGCATCTATGTCCCCGCCAGCAACGGAGCGCGCATTCCACTGTCGCAGATTGCTCGCTCGGTGCTGCAATGGGAGCCAGGGGTTTTGTGGCGCGAGAACAACCAGTACGCCATTGTGGTTCAGAGTGACATCGTGGCAGGTATGCAGGGCGACACCGTGACCAACGAATTGCTGCCAGGTATCCGTCAATTGGAGGCAGCCTGGAAACAACAAGGGCAGGACCATTACCGCATTGAAGTGGCGGGTGCCACAGAAGAAGGCAGCAAAGGCGCACACTCGATTGTGGTGGGGTTGCCGCTGATGCTCTTCATCATCTTCACTCTGCTCATGTTCCAGATGAAAAGCTTTGGTCGGGCCATGCTGGTTTTCCTCACCGGCCCGCTGGGTATTCCGGGGGTGGCGCTGGCCTTGCTGCTGTTTGACCGGCCGATGGGCTTCGTGGCGTTCCTGGGTGTGATTGCGCTGTCCGGCATGATCATGCGCAACTCTGTCATCCTCATCGACCAGATCGAACAAGATCGCGAACGAGGTGTCAATGCCTGGGATGCCATCATCAATGCAGCGGTTCGGCGCTTGCGCCCGATAGTGTTGACGGCCGCCGCCGCCATGTTGGCGATGATTCCCCTCTCGCGCAGTGTTTTCTGGGGGCCCATGGCCGTGGCGCTTATGGGGGGGCTTCTGGTGGCCACGGTACTCACGCTGCTGGCTTTGCCCGCCATGTATGCGGCCTGGTTCAGAGTGAAACAGCCAGATAGTCTGTCTCGTTAAAGAGACATGTATCTAAATGTTATTGGTGTTGAAAGACTCTTTTGTTAATCTGAATAAGCTAAAAATATTCACTTGGAACCGACCATATGCACGACCCTTTGCTCCACATTGAACATGTGGCGAGGTTGACGCACACACAAGACAGAGACACCACTGACAGTGTGCTGGTCGAGGTGTTGCGTTCGCTGGTGCGGCCTGAATCGGTGAGTTTGATTGAAGTGGTGGAGGCGGCTGGACAACTCCATTGCTTTACCCGTGCGCACCTGACAGCCGACATGGTTGCACCCAGTTCAACGCCGACCTGGGTGAGCTTGGAAGATTGTCCGCTGCTGTCAGACTTTCCTGAACGTTTGGCGTGTGTGCAGAATCGTCAGACTCTGAGCTTTCAAGAGGGTATCGCCACTGTTTTGCTTGTGCCTGTGGTCACGGAAGTCGAAGCCACGTTGCTGATTGAAGTGCGGTTGGCGAAGGATGCGCACCATGCGGGAGCCAAGTCGCTGGCAGATGGCATGGCTCAACCGCTGGTGGAAGGGTTGGCCAAAATATTCCGTAACTTCCTCAATCTGCTGGACAGCAGTGAGCGCGATTCACTCACTTCACTGCTCAACCGCAAATCCTTCGACGATACTTTTTTCAAAACCACGCGCCAGAATTCAGTCCAGGCCGCGCCAAGGGTGCTTGACGACCAGCGCCAGATTGAGCCGCCAGGTCAATATTGGCTGGGGGTGATCGACATCGACCATTTCAAACGGGTCAACGATGGTTTTGGGCACCTGATTGGTGACGAAGTGTTGTTGCTTGTCGCCCGCATCATGCGCAGTTCCTTCCGGCACGATGATCGCTTGTACCGTTTTGGTGGTGAAGAATTCGTGGTGCTGTTGCGGGCGCAATCGGAAGATGCGGCCTTGTCTGTGTTTGAACGATTCCGGTGCAATGTGCAGGCTTACCAGTTCCCACAGGTGGGTACCATCACCATCAGCCTGGGTTGCACCCGCGTGCGCGATAACGACACCCCCGCTGCAGCTTTCGAGCGTGCCGACAAGGTGGTTTACATGGCCAAAGACCAAGGCCGCAACCAGGTGCGCTGCTACGAGCGGCAGCCCGAGTTTGCTGAATCCCTCCGTTCATCAGACGGCAGCATCGTTGAACTGTTCTGAGGCGGCATCCGCTTGGGCCGGGTATCCTGCCCTTACAATTGCCGGTTTGTCGTCTGGCCGCTAGGCCGTGACGAACCAGACCGCGCGGGTGGCGAAATTGGTAGACGCACCAGGTTTAGGTCCTGACGCCTTCACGGGCGTGCCGGTTCGAGTCCGGCCCCGCGCACCAACCACATTTGACCGTACATGCAGTGTGCCGGCTGCCCAGCTGGCCTGCCCCTCAATTTAGGAGAAAACCATGGCAGTGAACGTCGAAACCTTGGAGAAACTGGAACGCAAGATCACGCTGGAGCTGCCGTTGGAAGCCATCCAGAAGGAAGTGGATGCCCGTTTGAAGAAACTGGCCCGCCAGGTCAAGATGGACGGTTTCCGTCCTGGCAAAGTGCCGCTGAGTGTGGTGGCCAAGAATTACGGCTATTCCGTTCAGTATGAAGTCATGAACGACCAGGTTGGCCAGGCATTCAACACCGCCGCCACCGAAGCGCAATTGCGCATTGTGGGTGCGCCTCGCATCACCGAAAAGGAAGGCGCAGCCGAAGGCAAGGTGGCTTTCGATGCCATTTTCGAGGTGTACCCGGAAGTCAAGATCAACGACCTGTCGGCGGTGGAGGTGGAAAAACTCACTTCTGAGGTCAATGATGCTGCCATTGACCGTACCCTGGACATCTTGCGCAAGCAACGCCGTACGTTTGTCCAGCGTGCCCAAAACGAAGCCGCGCAAGACGGCGACCGCGTGACCATCGACTTCGAAGGCAAGATCGACGGTGAACCGTTCGAGGGCGGCAAAGCCGAAGGCTTCCAGTTCTTGGTTGGCGAAGGCCATATGCTGGTGGCTGATTGCGTGTACGGTCCGGTGCGTCATCTGGCCAATACT
>CAYQTH010000045.1:0-11771 GCA_964420415.1 uncultured Macromonas sp.
CACCTCGGGCGGCACACCCGCGCTGGTGGGGTTGCCGAAGGTGGCCAGACCGGAGCCAGCCTTCACCAGCAAGGCATCAGCGTGGCCGTGGTAGCAACCTTCGAATTTCAAAATCTTTTTGCGGCCGGTGGCGCCGCGCGTCAGGCGGATCGCGCTCATGCCCGCTTCGGTACCGGAGCTGACCAGGCGCACCATCTCGATGCTGGGGACGAGTTTGATGATTTCCTCGGCCAGTTCCACCTCGCGTTCGGTCGGGGCGCCGAAGGAGAAGCCGTCGCGCGCAGCGGCCAGCACGGCCTCCAGCACGGCGGGGTGCCCACGGCCTTGAAGGCGCGCACGGGCGAATTGACACCGCCGGGGATGAGGGTCTTGGCGCGGTCGAACAGGGCTTGGTTGCGGTCGGTCATGGCTGGAGCTGGGAGGGCGGCTGGTGCCGCCGGGTTCAATGGTGGGTGTCGCCGAGTGGGAAACTGGCCAGCACGTTGGTTGGGTCAGCTTCGGCGTCGGGTTCGTCTTCGGTGTCGTCGTGGGCCCAGAACAGACGGTCTGGCACCGCGTGCCCCATGCCCGGCTGGAAACCGGCGTCCAGGCACTGGTCCAGGTAGGTCAGGGCTTCGGCGCAGGCAGCCTGAAGGTCCATGCCCCCAGCAATGAGAGCGGCGAAAGCGGCTGACAAGGTGTCACCCGCACCGTTGAAGGTCGCTTCAAAACGGTCGTAGCGGGCGGTGGCCAGCACGGTTTCGGGGGTGGCCAGGTGGCTTTCCAGGTAGTGGTCGGGGGCGTTGAAGCCGGTGACCAGGGTGTAGGGCGCGCCGTGCTCGGCGGCAGCGCGTGCCACGTCGCGTGGGCCGGGGGCGTGGTCTTCGGTCCAGTCGGGCAGCAGCCAGCGGCACAGGGTGCTGTGGTTGCCGACCAGCACGGTGGTTTGCGGCAGCAACAGTTCGGCAAAGGCGTCCAGGTAGTTTTCCTGGTCCACCTCGTCCCACCAGGACAGGTTGGGCATGTAGCTCACCACGGGCACGTCGCTGTAGTCGGACAGGATGCCCGCGATGGTGCTGAGGTTCTCAGGGCTGCCTGCAAAGCCGACTTTGAAGGCCTGCACGGTCACGTCTTCCAGTGCGCAGCGGGCCTGGTCGTCCACGGTTTCTTCGTCCAGCGCGTGGTGGTCGTGCACGCTTCGGGTGTCGCGTACATAAATGCAGGCCGTGACGGGCAGCACATGGCAGGAGGCGCTGCTCATGGCGGTGAGGTCGGCCGCCAAACCGCCAGCACCGCTGGGGTCACTGGCGTTGAAACTCATCACGCAGGGCAAAGAGGCGGGCGCGGAGCTGTCGTCGGCCGGGGCGCTGGACGGGGGCGGATCGAAGGTGGGCGGCATGCGTAGAGTGGGGTTGTGCGGCCCCGATACAATGGGTTCATTCTATGACAAGCGTTTGATCGAAATGAGTGCAAGCAAGACTTGGATGTGCCTGATCTGTGGCTGGATTTACGATGAGGCTGAGGGGGATGCGGAGCATGGCATTGCGCCCGGCACCGCATGGGCCGATGTGCCGATGAACTGGACCTGCCCGGAGTGCGGCGCGCGCAAGGAAGATTTTGAAATGGTCCAGCTCTGAACCAGGGCTGAGATTTCCCAGTGACCCGCTGACAGGAGCCTGGCGATGGGTGACGGCAATGTTCAGCTGAAGATTCTGGTGGTGGATGACAGCCAGACCGTGCGGCGCAGCGCACAGCGGTTTCTGGAGCAGGGCGGCCACCAGGTGCTGCTGGCCGAGGACGGGTTCGAGGCCTTGGCCAAGATCCACGACTTTGACCCTGACCTGGTGTTCTGCGACATCATGATGCCGCGCCTGGACGGGTACCAGACCTGCGCCATCATCAAGCGCCACGCGCGGCATGCCCGTGTGCCGGTGGTCATGCTGTCGTCCAAAGACGGGGTGTTCGACATTGCCCGCGGCCGCCTGGCGGGGTCGCAGGAACACCTGACCAAGCCTTTCACCCAGGAACAGTTGCTGCAAACGGTGAACCGGCTGGCTGCTGGACGTGCCGACGCTGTGGCGCCTGTCACTTCATAAGGCCAGGAACAGGTTATGCCAGTGGTCAAGCATATTTTGGTGGTAGACGATTCACGTACCGAGCTGGTGTTCATGAAAAGCCTGCTCACGCGCCATGGCTACCAGGTCCGCACCGCTGAAAACGCACAACAGGCCCTGCAGTGCCTGGATGACCAGTTGCCAGACTTGATCCTGATGGATGTGGTCATGCCTGGCACCAACGGCTTCCAGCTCACGCGCACCATTGCCCGCCACCCGCAGTACGGCAAGGTGCCGGTGTTCATCTGCTCCAGCAAGGGGCAGGAAACCGATCGCGTCTGGGGCCTGCGCCAGGGTGCGCGCGACTACATCACCAAACCCGTGAACCCGGACGTGCTGCTGGCAAAAATCGAGGCGGTGGCCTGAAGATGGTAGAGCGCATCACCCTTGAGCAATTCCAGACCGAGCTGGCGCGCAAGCTGGCCGACTCGGCGCAACGCCCTCTGGCCGCAGGCTGGCTGGGCGTGGCGTGGCAAGGGGTTCGCGCCCTGGTGCCGTTGGCGCAAGCGGGCGAAATTTTCAATCCATCGGCCTTGCAACGTTTGCCACACACACAGCCTTGGGTGCAGGGTGTGGCCAGTTTGCGCGGCGGGTTGACCGTGGTGGCCGATTGGGTGCAGTTGCTGGGCCTGCAGGCCCAGGCCAGGCCGCTTGGGGGTGACCAGGACGTTGTGTATTGGGTCAGCCTGAACCCTGCTTTGGGCGTGGGGGCCGCGTTGTGTGTGGACCGTCTGCTGGGTTTGCGTGGCAGCAATGACCACTGGATGGCCGAGCCACAACCAGAGGCGCACCCGGCGCTGCGGCAGGGCTGGCGCGATGCCGAAGGTTCGCTGTGGTACGAACTCGATTTGGCCGTGTTGGCCCAGTGTCCTGATTTCCTGGACCCGCGTCATCCAGCCTTTGCGGTAGTGGGCCCGATAACATGAAAACCCCGATCCTTGAGAAATTTCGTCAGCGCTGGCAGGCCCGGCGTGACCGGACGGTGCCCGAGGCAGGACCGCCAACACCGCCGCCTGCCTCCAGCTTCCTGCAGGACTATTCGTCTTTGAGCGAGATGGAGTCAACCCTGACCGAGTCGGAGTTCGGTGCGGCGTCACTGGTGACGTTGGCGGTCAAGACACCAGAGCCTGGGCCGCAGGTGACCGGGGTGGCATTGCCCAAACACTGGCTCAGCAACCGCTTGCTGCCTGCGTTGCTGCTGGCTGGTGTGTTGTTTGCGGTGGGCGCGGCGCTGTGGCAGTCGTGGCAGAAGCCACCGGCCAGCCGCTGGAGTGCCGACCTGGCCCAGCTGGCTTACCAGACCGACCAGCTGGCCAAACTGACGATGGCACTCAAGGTGGATGGGTCGCCCGATGCCGAGTCGGCCATTGACGCCAGCCAGGCGCTGGTGGCCGCCCGCACTCAGCTCAACAGTGTCATGCAAACCTTGTCCGATGGACGCATGCCGCCGGCCCGTCTGGCGGCATTGCGCGAGTCCTTGGGGCAAGCGATTGGAGGGCTGGATTTGGCCACCAACGAATTGCAAACCCTGCGTGCGGAGGTGACGGCCTCCCAAGAGACACAGCTCAAGCTGCAAAACGACAGCCGGTTGCTGACCGAGCGCGTGAGGGCGCTGCGAACTGCGCAAGTGGCCGAGGTGCCGGCCTGGACCATGTCACCGCAGGCGCTGGGCTGGGCGGTGCTGGCTGCGCTGCTTGCCTTGTTGCTGGCGGCGCAGCAGTGGTATACCGGCCGCCGTGGCCGAGCCGAAGTGGAACGCGTGCGCGTGAAAGCGTTGACTGAGCTGGAGCAACGGCGTGCCCAGGCACAACAGTTGGAGCAAGAGGCCAAGCGCATCAATGACGCCACACAAGCCGCCATTTTGCGCCTGATGGACGAATTGCAACTCGTGGCCGAAGGTGACCTGACCCAGCAGGCCACAGTGACCGAAGACATTACCGGGGCCATTGCCGATTCGGTCAACTACACGGTGGAAGAGTTGCGCACCTTGGTGGGGCAAGTGCAACGTGTGGTTCAACGGGTGACCGGTACCACCGCGCAGGTCGAGAACACGTCCATTGAACTGTTGGCCACTTCCAACGAACAGTTGCGTGAAATCCGCGAAACCGGGCAGGCGGTGCTGGACATGTCCGGCCGCATCAACCAGGTGTCGGTCCAGGCGCAAAGCGCGGCCGACGAGGCAAACCAGGCCCGTTTGGCCGCAGAGTCCGGCGCACAGGCGGTGCAGGACGCCATAGGAGGTATGAACACCATCCGCGAGCAGATCCAGGAAACCGCCAAGCGCATCAAGCGGCTCGGGGAGTCGTCGCAGGAAATTGGCGAGATCACCGAATTGATTTCTGACATCACGGAACAGACCAACGTGCTGGCGCTCAACGCAGCCATCCAGGCGGCTTCCGCAGGTGAAGCCGGGCGGGGTTTTTCGGTGGTGGCCGAAGAGGTGCAGCGCCTGGCCGAGCGGTCGGCCGACGCCACACGGCAAATCGCGGCGCTGGTGCGCGCCATTCAGGGCGACACGCAGGACGCGGTACTGGCCATGGAACTGTCTACCCGCGAAGTGGTGGCCGGTGCGCGCCTGTCGGACAACGCGGGTGCGGCGCTGGCCGACATCGACCACCTTTCGCGCCAGGTGGCCGAGCTGATCGAGCAAATTGCCCAGTCCACCGCGCGCGAAGCGGATCTGGCCAGCCAGACGGCAGGCAACATCCAGCACATTTTTGCGGTCACCGAGCAGACTGGTGAGAGCACGCGTTCCACGGTGCAGCAGGTGCGCGATTTGACGCGTGTGGCCGACGAGTTGCGCCAGTCCGTGGCGCGTTTCAAGATTGCTTGAGGCCCTTGCCGTGAGTGACACCACCCCGCCCGCAGTGCCTGCCGCCAAAACAGGGGACGCTGTGCCACGCGACCTGGGGCCGCTGGCCTGGGTGATGGACGAATTGCGCGGCACGCTGGACGAAGCCGTGCCCGTTGTGCGGGCCTTTGTGGACGACAACGTGACCGCCCGCGCCACCGACCTGGCCGAGGTGGACACCACGGCCCTGCGCATGCTGCGCCAGCGGGTGCACCAGGCAGCCGGTGCGCTGGAAATGGTCAACCTGGGCGCCGCCGCTTTGACCCTGCGTGCCCTGGAGGCCCTGCTGCAGCGGCTGGTGCAGCGTCCTGCCACTGCGGAGCCCGCAGCCGCGCAGCAGGTGGAGCAGGGCGCACGTGCGCTGACCGATTACCTGGACCGTGTGATGCGGGAACGCCCGCTGCCCGGCCTGGCGCTGTTTCCGGTTTACCGGATCTGGCAGGAACTGGCGGGTGCCGAACGTGTGCACCCGGCTGACTTGTGGCTCTGTGAACAAGACCCGTTGAACGCACGGGCGGTGACCCCTCCGCCTGGCAAGACCTACCACCCCAGTCCCCAGGTGCGTGCGCACCTGGACAAGCTGGTGTTGCTGGTGGTCAAGCAACTGAACCCGGCTGCTGCGGCGTCGCTGGCGCAATTGAGCGGCGGGTTGAGCCGTGGCAGCGAAGACGAGTCGCTGCGCCGCTTCTGGCTGGCCGCAGCCGCGTATTTCGAAGCCGTGGCGCAGGGGCTGCTGCCCGACGATGTGTTTGTCAAGCGGGCAGCGTCGCGCATTTTGTTGCAGTACGCCAGCGTCGCGCAGGGCCATGCACAGGGCTTGCAGCAACTGACCGAAGACCTGTGTTTCTTTGCCGCCCAGGCCCAGCCTGACGGCGATGCGGCGCAAGCGGCCAGCCCGCACCTGCTGACTTTGCGCGAGGCGTATGGCTGGGCGCATGCCATGGCGTGCGACTACCACACCCCCTTGCTGGGTTTGTACGATCCGCAAGACCTGGAACGGTTGCAGGCGGTCGTGGCGGCTGCTCAACTGGCCTGGTCGCGCTGGACCGAAGGCGACGCCAGCGCTCAGGCGGCAGCCGTGATGCACCTGCGCGAACTGGCCGCCGTGTTGTCGGCCTTGCACGCCGGAGCCGCCGCACTGGCTGGCACCTGGGGAGCCGTGGCGCAGCGGCTGGAGGACACCCCGGCCGAACGCCCGCCCGGTGCGCTGGCGCTGGAAGTGGCCAACAGCCTGCTGTTCCTTGGGGCGGCGCTGGACGACTTTGAACCCCTGGACAGCACATGGCCTGCCCGCTTTGCGGCGCTGGCGCAGCGCTTGCAGCACACCCTGCAAGGGCAGGCTGCGCCCGAGCCTGAACCCTGGATGGCCGAGGTCTACCAGCGCCTGAGCGAACGCCAGACCCTGGGGCACCTGGTGGCGCAGTTGCAGTCTGAGCGCCAGGCGCTGGAAGCCGCGCTGGACGGGTTTTTCCGCGCCCCCGATGCCGCTTTGCTGGCCGGTTTGCCGCAGCGCCTGGAGGCCATGCGCGGCGTGGCCCGCCTGCTGGAACTGCCTGCAGCCGGGCAAGCGTTGCAACGGGTGCATGACACCGTGTCTGCCTGGAGCATGCAGCCCGTGCCGCCCGCCGCAGAAGAGGTGGCCCAGGCCGCGCAGACCCTGGGGCCTAACCTGAGCGCTTTGGGCTGGCTGCTGGAAAGTTTTGCGCGGCAACCCGCCTTGGCGCGCGAGCAGTTTGTTTTTGATGCCGGTGCCGGGTTGCTGCAATCCTTGCTTGCTCCGGTGACCGGAGGCGCCGCAGAGATTCCCGTGGTGCAGAGCCCGCCACCCGAGCCAGACCTGGCCAAACCCTTTGAGGCCAGCGATGCGGGTGCAGTCCCTGTTACTGCGGCGGCCGCTGCGGACGGAGATGAAGACGACGAGGCAGAACTGCTGTCCATCTTCACCGACGAAGCACGCGAGGTGCTGCAGCAGATGCCCCAGGCCCTGGCCGCCTTGCGCGCCACGCCTGCCAGCTTGCCCGACATGACCACCGTGCGGCGCGGTTTCCACACCCTGAAAGGCAGCGCCCGCATGGTTGGTTTGGCCGACCTGGGTGAAGCTGCCTGGGCCATGGAGCAGTTGCTCAATGTGTGGCTGGCTGAACAGCGTCCGGCCACGGCTGAATGGCTGGATTGGATGCAACAGGTCCACGCCTACCTGTTGCAATGGGTGCAAGGGCTGGTGGCCGGGCAGAGCGAGGCCGAAGCGGGTGCCAGTGCCCCAGTCCGGCGTTGCGCCGATGCTTTGCGTCTGGAAGGCCGCCTCGAACCCTTGAGCGTGCCTGCCGCAGCCACGTCAGCCGAGCCACAGCCCGCCCCCGTGCCAGAACCTGTGCCAGAACCCGTACCTGTGCCAGACGAGCCGCCGCTGCTGGACGAGGCGGTCAAGGTCATAGGTCCGTTGCGCATCGACCTGGAGCTTTACAACGTTTACCTCAACGAGGCCGACGAGTGGTCGCGGCGCCTGAGTAACGCGTTGTCTGAATGGGCCTTGCTGCCCCCCGCTCCGTTGCCGGAAGAGGTGGCTGCGCTGGCGCATTCCCTGGCGGGGGCTTCGGCCACGGTGGGGTACAGCGGGTTGTCGGCCTTGGCGCGGGCGCTGGAGCATGCGCTGGACCGAGGCTTGGGCCGCGAGGCCGTGGGGCAGTTCATCCCGGCCAGCGAGGCGCAGCGCCTGGTGCAGGCGGCAGAGGAAGCGCGCCATTTGCTGCACCAGTTTGCCGCCGGTTTCCTCAAGGAGCCCCAGCCCGATACCTTGGACGCCTTGGCGCAGGTGGCCACGGCCCCTGTGCCTGTTCCCGCAGCGGTGGCCGAACCGGCGGCGGTGTCTGCCGTTGCCGGGCACGCCACACTAGAGGCCGCGCCTGCCAGCCCAGCCGACGTTGCCGCGGTGATCGACCAGCTCGACGCCGATTTGTTCAGCGTGTTCGAAGACGAAACGCAAGACCTGCTGCCGCGCCTGGCCGCCGCCTTGCGCCAATGGGCCGCCCGCCCCGGTAACAGCAGCGCCCGTGCCGAGGTGCTGCGCAACCTGCACACCTTCAAGGGCAGCGCGCGCTTGGCCGGGGCCTTGCGTTTGGGTGACATGGCCCACCAGCTCGAAAGCGACGTGCTGGCCTTGCCCGAACAGCCCGCCACCCAAGCGGTGCAACCCCTGCTGCAGGCGCTGGACGCGCTGGTGGCCCGTTTTGACCACCTGCGTGCCGGGTTCGCTGCGTCTGCCGAAGGGCAGCCATTGGCCGTGGAGGGCGCGCAGCGGCAGGCACCCGAAACAGCCCGCCAGCCGCTGGCACCGGCAATGGGTTTGCAACAGCCGGTGCGTCCTCCGGAACCTGCGGCCCCCGCCGGGCCTTTACCCACCGTGCGCGTGCGCGCCGAACTGCTCGACCAGCTCATGGTCCAGACGGGCGACGTGATGCTTACCCGCACCCGGCTCGCAGCCGACATGCGGGTGCTGCGCCAGTCCTTCCAGGACATGTCGGGCAACATCGAACGCCTGCGCAGCCAGTTGCGCGACCTCGAACTGCAGACCGAAACGCAAATGCAGTCGCGCCTGGCGCACAGCCGCGAGACCGACGCCAAATTCGACCCGCTGGAGTTCGACCGCTACACCCGTGTGCAGGAAATCACGCGTCTGCTGGCCGAGTCGGTGAACGACGTGGCCACGGTGCAGCACAACCTCAAGCGGGCGGTGGAAGGCGCCGAAGGCAACCTGGCCGCCCAGGCCCGCCAGACGCGCGACCTGCAACGCGACCTGTTGCGTACCCGCCTGGTAGCATTCGATTCGCTGGCCGAACGCCTGCACCGCGTGGTGCGGCAAACGGCCCAGGCGCAAGGCAAGCAGGCGCGGCTGGACCTGCTGGCCGCCGACACCGAAGTGGACCGTGGCGTGCTGGAACGCCTCACCCCTGTGCTGGAACATTTGCTGCGCAACGCCGTGGTGCATGGCATTGAACTGCCGGAGCAGCGGCTGCGTGCGGGGAAACCCGCCGAAGGCTGCGTTGCCATCCTGCTCCAGCAAAGCGGCAACGACCTGGCCTTGACCCTGACCGACGATGGCGCCGGGCTGGACACTGCCCGCCTGCGCGAACGTGCCGTGGCCCTGGGCCTGCATGCGCCACAAGCGCCGTTTACCCCCGAAGACGCGGCCCGCAGCATGTTCAACGCCGGGTTGAGCACGGCCAACGAAGTCACCGAACTGGCCGGGCGCGGCATTGGCCTGGACGCCGTGCGCAACGAGGTGCTGGGGCTGGGCGGTCACATCGGCTATTTCCAGCCCACCACAGGCGGGGCCGGGTTCAAACTGGTGGTGCCCTTGAGCACGGCGGTGACCCAGGTTGTCATGCTGCGTGTGGGCGACTTCACCTTTGGCGTGCCCGCGCCGTGGGTGGAAACCGTGCACCGCGCCCCCGCCCCCGAACTCACCGCCGCGTACATGAGCGGCCAGTGGCAGTCGGCAAGCGGCACCGTGCCTTTCTTTTGGGCGGGGGCCTTGCTGGCCCTGTCCACCGAAAGCACCGACCCCCAAGCCCACGAGGCGCGCAACTGGCCGGTGCTGGAGTTCTACACGGCGGGCCAGCGCGTGGCCTGGCATGTGGACGAAGTGCTGGGGCACCAGGAGGTGGTGATCAAGCCGCTGGGGCCGCAACTGGCGCGTTTACCCGGTTTGGCCGGGGCCACCGTGCAGGCCTCCGGCGCCGTGGCGCTGATCTACAACCCCGTGGCGCTGGCCTCGTTGTACGGCGAAGCGGCCCGTGCCTGGGGGCGTGCCCAGCGAGCGCAGGGCGTGCAAGGCGCCGCGCCAGCCTTGGCGGGTGCGCCGGGCAACGCGCAAGCGCCGCTGGTGCTGGTGGTGGACGACTCCATCACCGTGCGCCGTGTCACGCAGCGCCTGCTCAAGCGTGAAGGCTACCGTGTGGCCCTGGCTTCAGACGGCTTGCAAGCCCTGGAGCGTTTGCGCGAAGAGGCCCCCGTGGTGGTGCTATGCGACATTGAAATGCCGCACATGGACGGCTTCGAGTTCGTGCAGCAACTGCGTGCCAGCACGCGCTGGGCCGATTTGCCGGTGGTGATGATCACTTCCCGCCTGGCCGACAAGCACCGCGACCACGCCCAGTCCATGGGTGTGGACCACTACCTGGGCAAGCCCTATTCGGAAGAAGAATTGCTGGCGCTGGTGGAAGGCTATGCGCGGCTGGCAGGTGCCGAACAGCCCGTGTCCATACCGACCTGACGGTTGGCTTCGTCTTGCAGGTAGGCCGTCACGGCGGCCTGGTCACCGCTGAACACAATGCGTTCGTGTTTCTGGTCGCGCTGGAAGGCGTACATCGGGTCGTAGTATTCCTGCAGCAGGGCGCTGATCCAGGCACGGTGCAGTTCCAACTCCTGTTGCTGGGCTTGCGCCTGCAGGGCGGACTGCATCAGTGTGTGCAAGCGGGCGTGGCGTTCCTGCCCCAGCCGTTTGCGGATGTTGCCCAGGCTTTGCAGCAACTGGGTGGCAAAGCGTTCCACGCCCAGTTCCGGCCCGTGCAGGGTCACGAATTCGTCGCACAAGCGGACCACGTAATCACGCAGAATGCGTTCCACGCGCTGCTCCAGCGTGTCTTCCAGCCACACCAGTGGGGCTTGCTGCATAGCCTGATGCAATTCCAGCGGCAGGGCACAGGCGCCGATGAGGCGGCTTTCGTCTTCCAGCACGAATAGGCTGTTGCCTGATGCGCGGCGGCGCAGCAGGTCCACCGCCAGCTGATTCTCAAAGTCGATCTGGGTGGGTTGCGGTGTGGCGTGCTTGCCGAAGCTGGAGCCTCGGTGGTGGGCGTGGCCTTCCAGGTCAATGCCGTGGCTCAGTTGGGCCAGCACATCGGTTTTGCCTGTGCCCGTCAACCCGCCCAGCACCAGCCAGCCGCATTGCTGAACCGCGTCCAGCGTGGTTTGCAGCAAAAAGGTGCGCATGGCTTTGTAGCCGCCTTGCACCAGCGGGTAGTCAACGCCAGCTTCACTTTTCAGCCACTGCTGCACGGTGTGCGAACGCAGGCCGCCGCGAAAGCAGTACAGGTAACCATTCGGGTGTTGGCGGGCAAAGTCGGCCCAGGCGGCCAAACGCTCCGCTTTGATGGTGCCGGACACCAATTGGTGGCCCAGCGCAATCGCGGCTTGCTGGCCCTGCTGCTTGTAGCAAGTGCCCACCAGGTGACGCTCGTGGTCGTCCATCAACGGCAGGTTGACCGCGCCGGGGAAGGCGCCGCGGTTGAATTCGACCGGCGCACGCGTGTCCATCAGCGGCGCGCCGCTCAGGAATATCTGGCGGTAGTCGGCCGTGTCTGGGCGCATCACAACACTTCCACGGCGTGGGCGCCGCGTGCCACCAGTTCGCCTATGGGTTGCAGGTGCAGGCCCAGCTCGGTGGCTACTGCAAGGAATTCGGGTTCGCCGTCTGGCGCTACCGCCAGCAGCAGGCCGCCGCTGGTTTGCGGGTCGCACAGCAGTTGCTGTTGCTCGGGGCGGATAGGACCGATCTTGTGGCCGTAGCTGTCGAAATTGCGCTTTGTGCCACCGGGCACGCAGCCTTCTGCCAGGTAGTGCTCAATGCCCGGCAGGCGTGGCACTGCGGCGTAGTGCAGACGCGCGGTCAGGTTCGCGCCGTCGGCCATTTCCACCAGGTGGCCCAGCAAGCCAAAGCCGGTCACGTCCGTCATGGCCTGCACGCCGGTCAGCTTGCCAAAGCGGCTGCCTGCGCGGTTGAGCGTGCACATCCAGTCGCGCGCCAGGCCCACGTCCTGCGGGCGCAG
>CAYQTH010000046.1:0-11747 GCA_964420415.1 uncultured Macromonas sp.
TGGACCTGGTGGCGGGCGTCAAGCGCGTGATCGTGCTGATGGAGCACGTGGCCAAGAAGAAAGACGGCACCGAGGACCTGAAAATCCTGCCCGAATGCACCCTGCCACTCACCGGCAAAGCGGTGGTGGACCGCATCATCACCGACCTGGGCGTGATGGATGTGACGCCTGAAGGCCTGAAGCTGGTGGAACTGGCGCCAGGCGTGACGCGGGAATTCATCCAGGGCAAGACGGGCGTGCCGCTGATCTGAACTGAATTCAGCGCACAATGACCACCAGACCTTCAACGGCTGGTGGTTTTTTTATGCGCAAAAAACAATCGTCCCCCCGCATTGGACTGGCCCTGGGCAGTGGTGCCGCAAGGGGCTGGGCACACATCGGTGTCATTCGGGCGCTGGAGGAGGCGGGCATCGTGCCCGACATCGTGTGCGGCACCTCCATCGGTGCGCTGGTGGGGGCGTCTTACGCTGCCGGGCAGCTCGACCGGCTGGAGCCCTGGGTGCGCCAGCTGAAATGGCAAACCGTGCTCGGGCTCTTCGACCTGAAAATGGCGGGCGGCCTGATTGCCGGAGCCAAGTTGGTCGATTTTTTCCGAGCACGCTTCGAAGACCGGGGCATGGATGCGTTGGACAAGGCGTACGGCTGCGTGGCCACCGAACTGGCCAGCGGGCGTGAAGTGTGGCTGCGTGATGGTTCCGTGACTGAGGCTGTGCGAGCGTCCATCGCCTTGCCGGGGCTCTTCACGCCGGTGTGGCACGACGGGGTGTGGCTGGTGGATGGCGGGCTGGTCAACCCGGTGCCGGTGTCGCTCTGCCGCGCCATGGGCGCCGATGTGGTGATTGCCGTGGACCTGAGCTGGCAACTCGTCAGCCGCCACTCCCATGCCGAACAGCCTCGGGGCGACACCCCTTCCATGCTGGAGGTGCTCACCTCCAGCCTCAACATCATGCAGGTGCGCATCACGCGCAGCCGACTGGCGGGGGAACCGGCCGATGTGGTGGTGCGGCCCCGTTTGCCGTCCCTCATGGCCTTGGAGTTTCACCGGGGCACCGAAGCCATTGAGGAGGGTCGGCTGGCCACTGAACATGTCTTGCCTTTGCTGCGTGAACTGTTGGATTGAGCCTGGTACGGCATAAAAAATTGCCTGGGAAAGTTGATTGTCAGTTTCGCGTCAGTTTTTTTCAACAAATAAGGAAAACCTTTACTGTTAACTTACAAAACGACCTTTACGATCTTCCTCAATAACAAAAATCAGGTCCGCATCAGCGGGCCGATGGCCCCGCAGCTTTCGTGCTGCGGTTACTTGAGGGAGAGGGCACTTGTGCAATCTCCCTCGACCCCAAAGAGAGAGGAAGACAAGTGAAGACAAAAGCATTCAAGCCATCTCCCCGTTCGGGGGCGCGGCGCCGGACCAGGGTGCTGGGCATAGCTGTTGTGGCCATGTTGCCGGCACTGGCAACCCAGGGGCATGCGTTCGAACTTGACACGGGCAACCCCGACATGGTGGTGCGCTGGGACAACACCTTGCGTTACAACCTCGGCTTGCGCATGCAAAACCCGTCGGGCGAAATTGGGTTGGCAGCGCCCGGCCCGGCTTACACCTTTGACGAGAGCGATTACCTCTTTGACAAGGGGGATGTCATCGCCAACCGCGTGGACTTGCTGAGCGAGCTCGAACTGCGCTACCAAAACCGCTTTGGCGCACGCGTGTCGGCTGCGCTGTGGTACGACGATGCCTACAAAGGCAAACGGCCCGTGGTGGCGCCAGCCAGCGCACTGCCAGCAGGAGCGGCTTCACCCAGTGCAGGGGGGACGAGCTATGGTGCAGGCGAATTTTCCGATTACGTGAAACGCCATTACGCTGGCCCGTCGGGCGAATGGCTGGACGCCTACGTGTATGGCAATTTCGACCTGAACGACATGCCGCTGAATGTGCGCGCGGGCCGCCATGTGGTGATCTGGGGTGAGGGTCTGTTCGGCAGCACGCACTCCATTGCCTATTCCCAAACCCCGTCCGATTTGCGCAAGGCCACGGGTAACCCGGGAGCTTCGGCCAAAGAAACCGCCCTGCCGATTGGGCAACTGTCCGCCACCTTCCAGCCTTCGGCCGAACTGACGCTGATGGGCCAGTATCTGTACGAATGGCGTCCCAATCGTCTGCCGGAAGGGGGGACCTTCTTTGCCGGTGCCGACTCCATCGAGTATGGTCCAACCGATCACCGCCGAGCCTCTGAAGAGGGGGATGGTGGGGATATTGGCTTGGGCGTACGCTGGCGGCCTGACTGGTTCGACGGCACGCTGGGTTTCTACGTTCGACGCTTCGACGACAAAGGTTCCTGGGCGGCCCAGCCTCTGACCGGAGCGGGGGATCCTGACATTTTTGCGACTAAATCGGTGTACGCCAAGAACATCCGCTTGGTGGGGGTGTCCATGGGTACCAACTTGTTCGGCATGTCGGTGGGTGCAGAGCTGTCGCACCGATCCAACCAGCCGCTCAACAGTGTGCCAACGGCTTCGGCTGGGCCAAGCGGGCGCTTTGAAGGGGCCATTGGCAGCACCTGGCACGGGGTGCTGAACACGGTGAAAACCTTCGGACCCAGTGATTGGTTCTCGTCAGCCGCATTGGCGGGGGAACTGGCTTATTCGCGGTTGGACAAGATCAAGAAAAATGCCAATCTGTACAAGGCCGAAGGCTACAACGCGTTCTGCGGCCCCACTTTCACCGACGGGCAAGGCGCCAATATCCGCGGGTGTGCTGACAAGGATTACGTGAGTTTGGGACTGTCCTTCACACCGAGCTGGACGCAGTTGTTCCCGAGCGTGGACGTGTCGATGCCCATCTTCGTCTCGCGCAACCTCAGTGGCAACGCGCCCACCAACGGCGGCGGCAGCGAAGGCTTTACCACCTACAAGATCGGTGTGTCGGCCACGGTGAACGCACGTCACCTGTTTGATTTGGCCTACACCGGCTATGACCAGAAGGTGGGTCCGCGCACCGCCGTGGGCACCACGCCCGCAGGCTATGGCCGCATTCTGGGCGCGCCGTACAAGGACAAGGGCTGGCTGTCCTTCACTTACCAGACCACGTTCTGACAAACCACAAGATTCACCAAGGAGATACGCATGATCCGCAAAACACCGCATGTGATCGCGCTGGCTTTGGCCGCCTGGCTGCCGCTGGGCGCACAGGCCGCCGTGTCGGCTGAAGAAGCCAGGCAACTCGGTAACCAACTGACGGCTTTCGGCGCCGAGAAAGCCGGCAACAAAGAGGGCACCATTCCCGCTTACGACGGCGGGCTGCCCACCAGTACCAACCCACCTGGCTTCAAAAAGGGCAGTGGCAAGTGGGTGAACCCGTTCGCCAACGAAAAGCCGCTGTTCTCCATCACTGCGCAAAACATGGACAAGTACGCCGACAAGCTGTCGGAGGCGAACAAAGCCATGCTCAAGCGCCACGCGTCGTACCGCATTGACGTGTACCCCTCGCGCCGCACAGTCAACTTCCCCAGTTACATCCTGGAGAAAACCGCCAAGAACGCCACCCAGGCCAAGGTGACCAAGAACGGCTTGGCTGTGGAAGGCGCTGTAGGGGGTATCCTGTTTCCGATCCCCAAAACGGGCCACGAGGTGATGTGGAACCACATGGCGCGCTACAACGGCGTGGCGGCGGAAGACCACATGCGCAACTTCTACGTGGATAACACGGGCAAGCTGGTTCTGTCGGGTGAAATCAAGCTCACGCGCAATTTCAATTTCCACAACCCGGAAGCCACGGCCGAATCGGTGAAGGGAACGGACGCGTTCATTCAGAACAACGCGTACCATTTCACCGGCCCGGCCCGCAGCGTGGGGGATGCGACCACCTACTTCGAAACCATCGACATGGAGGCCACACCGCGCCGTGCCTACACCTATTCGGCCAGCACGCGCCGGGTGCGCCTGGGGCCGGACATCGCCTATGACACGCCCATTGCCTCGCAAGGCGGTGTGACCACCTACGACGATGCGGAACTCTATTTCAACAAGATGGACCGTTTCGACTGGAAACTGGTGGGCAAGCGTGAAATGTTCATCCCCTACAACATCTACGACCTGATGTTCAAGGTGAAGTCTGACCAGGCGCTCACGCCTAACCACGTGAACCCGGACGCCGTGCGCTGGGAATTGCACCGCGTGTGGGTGGTGGAAGCCACGCTGAAACCGGGTTTCCGCCACCTCTACAGCAAGCGCGTGTACTACCTCGATGAGGACTGGACCGGTGCCGGTCTGGGCGACCTGTATGACAGCGCGGGCAAGCTCTACAAGGGCATCTCCATGGGTAATGTGCAGCTCTACGACGAACAGACGCCGCTGTCGAAAACGTACTGGGCTTACGACCTGGCCACGGGGGTCTACTCTTTCTCGCAGAACTATGCTGACTTGGAATTTGGCTGGCGCGTGATGCGCAAACCGTTTGCCAAGAATATGTTCACGCCCGAAGCGCTGCAAGCGCGCAGTGGCCGCTAAGCAGGGGGCAGCATGAAGGGAGCACTTACCTGGCGGGCAGGGCCCGTGCATGTGCCTGCGCGATTCCAGCGTTTGGCTGTGGCGGCACTCCTGTGCGCTGGGTCGGTGTTCCCGGCCAGCGCTCAAACAGGCTCAAACTTTGCCGATCCTTTGGATACCCCGGCGCTAAGCAGCCGCATTGCCGCCTCAGCGCCGCTGATGGCGGTGACGCAAACGCCCAGCGGTCGACTGGTGGCCTGCGGGCGGCGTGGCGTGATGCTGTGGTCCGACGATGGTGAAAAATGGCAACAGGCCCAGGTGCCGGTTTCGACCGACTTGGTGGCCTTGAGTTTTCCCACACCGCAGCACGGCTGGGCGGTAGGACATGGCGGGGTGATTCTGCACACCGCCGACGGCGGGGCCACCTGGGTTCGCCAGTTCGATGGTCGGCAACTGCCCGGCATGCTCACAGCGCATTACCAGACCAAGGCCGACGCTGGAGACGAAGCCGCGTTGCGTGGTTTGGCCGACGCCGCGCGCTACAAGGAAGATGGCCCTGGCCAGCCTTTCTTGGCGGTGTGGTTCGAGGACGAACGCAACGGCTTGGCCGTGGGCGCGTACAACCTGGCATTGCGCACGTCGGACGGCGGGCGCAGCTGGCAGGTCTGGAACGACCGGCTCGACAACCCGCAAGGCATGCATGTGTACGCGGCGCTACCGGTGGGGGATGCGTTGTGGCTGGCCGCGGAACAAGGGGTCCTCCTGAAGGGGCCGTTGCTCAGTGCGGCAGGAGATGCGGGCACCTATGCACGGGTGCCGACGCCCTATGCTGGCACGTTTTTTGGCGTGACCGGGCAGGGTAACGATGTGGTGGCTTTTGGGTTGCGCGGTAATGCTGTGCGCAGCCGCGATGGTGGCCTGACCTGGGTGTCCTTGAACACGGGCACACAAAGCACCCTGACGGGCGGCGTCTTGCTGCCAGACAACCGAATGGCTTTGGTCACCATGGGCGGGGAGGCGTTGATGCTGTCACCTCAGTCTGATCAGATCCAAGGCACCCGGATTCAGCCCCCCATGCCACTGTACGGCGTGACGGCAGACAGGCGCGGTCGTCTGGCGTTCGTCGGCGCGCGTGGCGCCAAGGTGCAGGCCGTACCTGGCGCAGCGGTTGATAACACTTCGAGGTAAGCACATGGTCGATTTCCGGCAAGAAAATGCCAATCCTGTGGTCACCGATCCGGCACAGTTCGATGTCCGTTCCGGCTCGGTGCTGGAGCGGCTCATCTTCAACAACCGGCGTCGCATCATCGCGGTGTGCCTGCTGCTGACGCTGCTGTTTGTGTGGGCCGCCACGAAGCTGGTGGTCAATGCCAGTTTCGACAAGCTGCTGCCGCAGTCTCACCCATATATCCAAAACTACCTTGCCAACAAAAGCGAGCTCAAGGGGCTGGGCAACAGCTTGCGGGTGGTGGTGGAAAACACCGAAGGGGACATTTTCGACCCCGAATACCTGGACGCGCTGCGGCAGGTGAACGACACCTTGTTCGTGATGCCCGGCGTCAACCGGCCGCAGGTCAAGTCCTTGTGGATGCCGGTGGTGCGGTGGATTGAGGTGACGGAAGAAGGCTTCCGTGGCGGGCCGGTGATGCCTGAAACCTACAACGGTTCACCCGAGGCGCTGGCCGCGTTGCGCGACAACATCGGCCGCGCCGGGCTGGTGGGCAACCTGGTGGCGAACGACTTCAAGTCCACCATGATCGTGGCGCCGCTGCTCGACCGTTACGCCGATACGGGGGAGCGCATCGACTACGGGCAACTGGGGCGCGACATTGAGGCCCAGCTGCGCAGCAAGGAAACCACAGCTATTCCAGGCAAGCCAGGCAAGATCAAAGTGCACGTGGTGGGTTTCGGTAAGCTGGTGGGCGACCTGATCGAAGGCCTGCGCGAGGTGCTGACCTACTTTGCCTTTGCGGCGGTGATCGCGGCCGTCATCCTGTACGGCTACACGCGCTGCGTGCGCAGCACCGTGCTGGTGCTCAGCTGCTCGCTGGTGGCGGTGGTCTGGCAGTTGGGGCTGGTGAGCCTGCTGGGGTTCGAGCTGGACCCCTATTCGGTGCTGGTGCCGTTCCTGGTGTTCGCCATTGGGGTGTCCCATGGCGCGCAGAAGATGAACGGCATCATGCAGGACATAGGCCGGGGCACGCACAAATACGTGGCGGCGCGCTACACCTTCCGCCGCCTGTTCCTGGCCGGGCTCACGGCACTGGCGGCCGACGTGGTGGGTTTCGCCGTGCTGATGGTGATTGACATCCCCGTGATCCGTGACCTCGCGCTGACGGCCAGCATGGGCGTGGGTGTGCTGGTGTTCACCAACCTCATCCTGTTGCCGATCCTGTTGTCTTTTGTGGGGGTAAGCCCGGCGGCAGCGCAGCGCAGCTTGCTGGCAGAAGCCCGCGTGGGCGGCATGTGGCTGTGGCTCGAAAAATTCACCCAGCGCCGCTGGGCCGCCGGTGCGATCCTCACCGCGCTGGTGTTGACCGTGGCGGGATTTGTGGTGAGTTTGAAACTGCAAATTGGCGATTTGGATGCCGGCGCGCCCGAGCTGCGCCCCGATTCCCGATACAACCGCGACAACGCCTACATCACCGAACGCTATGGCTTGTCCAGCGACCAGTTCGCGGTGATCGTCAAAACCGACAAGGGCGGCTGTGAAAAAGTCGAAACGGTGATGGAGATTGACCGCTTACACTGGGGTTTGCTCCAGATCGAAGGGGTGCAGGCGGCCAGCTCACTGGCCGATGGCGTGACGCGCTTGACCTCGGCCCTGTTCGAAGCCTCCCCCAAATGGCAGACCGTTTCGCACAGCCAGGGCCTGGTGAACACGGCAGTGCTTCGGGCCCAGGACGCCAACCCCGACATCATCAACAGCGACTGCTCGGTGACTCCGGTGGTGGCCTACCTCACCGACCACCGTGCAGACACCTTGTCCCGTGTGCTGGCGGCCACGGAAGAATTTGCTGCCGAACACAACCGCCCTGGCCTGGCATTCTTGCCTGCGGCCGGTTCCGCGGGAATTGACGCGGTGACCAACATCGTGGTGCAACAGGCCAACCGTTCCATGATGGGGCTGGTCTACCTGGCGGTGGTCATCCTGTGCTACATCACCTTCCGCAGTTGGCGCGCGGTGGTGGTGGCGGTGGTGCCGCTGGTGGTCACGTCGGTGCTGTGCGAGGCGCTGATGGTGTTCCTGGGCATTGGGGTCAAGGTGTCCACGCTGCCGGTGATCGCACTGGGGGTGGGGATTGGCGTGGACTACGCGCTCTACCTGCTCAGTGTGCAGCTCGACCTCATGCGCCAAGGCAAGGGGTTGCGCGAGGCTTATGCGGGGGCGTTGCACTTCACGGGCAAGGTGGTGGCGCTGGTGGGGGTGACCCTGGCCGCCGGTGTGGTGACCTGGGCCTGGTCGCCCATCAAGTTCCAGGCCGACATGGGGATACTCCTGACCTTCATGTTCGTTTGGAATATGCTCGGCGCCCTGATACTCATCCCCGCGCTGTCGCACTTTCTGTTGCGGCATACTCGGCCCGCATAAGAACCATGTCAGGTTCAACGAGGAGACAAACAGCATGACATCCAATTCCCCCATTGCTGGGGATACCCCTGTGGCGACCACGCCCGGCACCCCTGTGGCCAATGCCAAAGAGCGGCTGTTGTCGCTTTACCCGTCGCCTCGGGTGGCTTGGTACATGGTGGCGGTGCTGTTTGTGCTGTACCTGCTGTCCTTGCTCGACCGTTTGGTGATTTCTTTGCTGGTGGCCCCAATACGGCGTGACCTGGGCATTTCGGATTTCGAGTTGTCGCTGTTGCAAGGGGTGGCTTTTGGGGCGTTCTACGCCCTGTGCGGGCTGCCGCTGGGGTGGCTGGTGGACCGTTACAGCCGCCGCAAAATCATTTTCTGGGGGGTGACGATCTGGTCTGTGGCCACGGTGGCGTGCGGTTTTGCACGCAACTACTTTCAATTGTTCCTGGCACGGGTGGGTGTGGGGGCGGGCGAAGCCTCTTTGAGCCCAGCGGCTTACTCCATCTTGGCCGACAGCTTCCCGCCACAGCGGCTGACCACCGCGCTGGCCGTGTTTTCGCTCGGGTCTTTGTTCGGTTCCTGCCTGGCTTTCATGCTGGGGGGCTTCATCGTCAGTGCGGTGGCCGAACACGAAAGCATTCTGCTGCCCATTATTGGGGAGGTGCGCTCCTGGCAAATGGTGTTTCTGACGGTGGGCGCTCCCGGCGTGCTGCTCGGGTTGCTCATGTTCACGTTCCGTGAGCCGAAACGCCTCGCCGTCAAACCCCAACAGGATGCGGCCAATGGCGGATTGACGTTTGGCGGTTTCCTCAAGAGCCGCAAGCGGTTCATCGTTTGCCACCACGTTGGCTTCACCTTGGGCAACATCGCCATGACGGGCATGATGATCTGGGCACCAGCTTACCTGGCACGCAGCTTTGGCTGGGGGCCGGGGAAAATCGGGTTTTGGCTGGGTTTGGTGGGTTTGCTGGGGGGCTTGCTGGGCGCGATCCTGCACGGGCAAGTGGCAGACCGTTGGTTTGCGCGCGGGGTGCGCGATGCGCAAATGCGCTGGTACGCCATTTGCGCCGTGATCGCGCTGCCCATTGGGGTCACGGGCATGCTGCTGCACACGCCCGAGGCCTTCCTGACGATGTTCTTTTTCATCAACTTTTTCATTGGTCCCATCATGGGCATTGCAGCGTCTTCGCTGCAATTGGCCACGCCTGCGCCTTTGCGCGGCCGGGTGTCGGCGTTGTACCTGTTCGTGATGATCATGTTCGGCATTGGCGCGGGCCCATCGGTGGTGGCCGCGTTGACCGATTTCGTGTTCCGTGATGACACCAAGCTGGGTCTGTCGCTGGCCACGACGTTTGCCTTTGCCTTCCCGTTGTGTGCGCTGTTTCTCTCGCTGGGACTGAAGGCCTCCCGTGAGGCCGTGACAGCGAACCAAGTCCTGGATTGACCATGCGCGCGCCAGGTCAGAAACCGGTCTGGGTCTGCAGGTGCAAACGCTGCCCCGTCACGGGATGGGGCAGGTCGATGTTGCAGGCGTGCAGCAGCAGGCGCGGGGCGGCATTCAACGCCACATCGTCGGCGTAAAGCTCGTCGCCCAGGATGGGATGGCCAATGGCCTGCAGGTGCACACGCAACTGGTGTGACCTGCCGGTGACCGGTTCCAGTTCCAGCAGGGTGCTGGGGCGACCGTCGGGCAGCGCACACGGGCCGGGGCCGAGCACGCGCCAGCGCGTGTGGCTGGGTTTGCCGATGTCAAAGTCCACCTTGCTTTTGGGGCGGTTCGGCCAGTCCACGATCAGGGGCAGGTGGATGTCGCTCCAGCCCTCGGTATCGGCTTGCGCGGTGTCGGGTTGACCCGCTACCACGGCCTCGTAGCGCTTGTGCACCTGGCGGCTGGCAAAGGCGTGGCTGAGCGTGCGCTGTGCTGCCAGACTGCGCGCTAGCACCAGCAGGCCTGAGGTACCCATGTCCAGACGGTGCACCACCAGCGCGTTGGGGTAAAGCGCTTGGGCGCGGGCGCTCAGGCAGTCGGCGTGCTCGGGGCCGCGGCCAGGCACGGAGAGCAGACCGGCTGGTTTGTCGAACACCAGCAGGGCGTCGTCGGCATAGACCAGATGGATGCCGGGCGGCACGTTGACAGGCCGCAAGGCACGGGGTGTGCTCACAACTCCGCGCCTTCCACCAGAAAGCGCACGCGGCGCTGGCCCTGCCATTCGTCGGCGTCGAGCCGGAAGGCCAGTTTCACTCGGGTGGGCAATGGCTCGGCGTGGCCGAACCAGATGCCATCCACCACCTGGCCGCCATGCTTGACCTTGATGGCCAGGTGCTTTTGCCCCACCAGCCGTTGCGAAACGATGTCCACTTCCTCGCAAAACACCGGCGGTGCAAAGCCCTGGCCCCACACCTGCTGCTGCAGGGTGTCGATCAGGTCCACGCGGCGGTACTGCGGGTCGAGCGCGCCGTCGGCTTCCAGCCGCCGTTGCAGGGTGGCGGTGTCCAGCCATTCGGCGGCAATCTGTTGCAGCGCCTGTTCGAAGGTGTCGAAGTGCTCTTCGGCAATGGTGCAGCCAGCGGCGGCGGCATGGCCGCCGAAGCGCAGCAGCACGCCGGGGTGGCGCTTGGCGATCAGGTCCAGCGCATCGCGCAGGTGGAAGCCGGGGATGGAGCGGCCCGAGCCTTTGAGCGTGCTTTCCTGCCCCGGCGCTTGGCTGGCGGCAAAGACGAAGGTCGGGCGGTGCAGCTTGTCTTTCAGACGCGCCGCCACGATGCCGACCACGCCTTCGTGGAACTCCGGGTCGAACAGGGCCAGCGCACTCGGCGGGGTGTCGGCCTCGTCCCACAGCTGTTCGGCCAGTTGCAGCGCCTGGTCGCGCATGTCGCTTTCCAGGTGCTTGCGTTCCTGGTTGATGCGGTCAAGCTGCTGCGCCAGTTCCATGGCGCGGCCGGGGTCGTCGGTGCACAGGCATTCGATTCCCAGGCCCATGTCGGCCAGGCGGCCAGCGGCGTTCAGGCGCGGTCCCAGGGCAAAACCCAGGTCGAAACTGCTGGCTGCGACGGGGCGGCGGCTGGCCACCTGCAGCAAAGCAGCCATGCCCGGCGGCAGGGCGCCCGCACGGATGCGTTTCAGCCCTTGCGCCACCAGACGGCGGTTGTGGGCGTCCAGTTTCACCACATCGGCCACCGTGCCCAGGGCCACCATGGGCAGCAAGGCGTCGATGCGCGGCTGGTTCTGGGCGGTGAAGGCGCCGCGCGCGCGCAGTTCGGCGCGCAAGGCCAGCAGCACGTAGAACATCACGCCCACGCCCGCAATGGACTTGCTGGGGAAGGGGCAGCCGGGCTGGTTCGGGTTGACGATGACGCAGTCCTGCGGCAGCTGCACCGCACCGTTGATGACGGCGGGCAAGTGGTGGTCGGTCACCAGCACCTGCAGGCCCAGGGCGCGGGCGTGCGCCACGCCGTCCACGCTGGCGATGCCGTTGTCCACCGTCACCAGCACGTCGGCGCCATTATCTTTTACGCGTTGGGCGATGCTGGGCGTCAGGCCGTAGCCATCGGCCACTCGGTCGGGTACCAGGTAGCGCACGCGGTCGAAGCCCAGCGGGGCGCCCAGCAGACGCAGGCCGCGCACAGCGGTGGCGCAGGCGGTGGCGCCGTCGCAGTCGTAGTCGGCCACGATGCAGATGCG
>CAYQTH010000047.1:0-11642 GCA_964420415.1 uncultured Macromonas sp.
CAATGATGTTGGGCGACTCGCACGGCACAGTGAAATGGGCAATGGCCACCTGCGGCTTGCCGCGCGGGTTGAGCCAGCTCAGTTCATAACCCGTCCACAGGTCGGCACCCATGAAAGGCAAGGTGCCGTTGATGCCGATTTCCTGCCGTTTGGGCAGGCGCGGTAGCGGGAACAGCAGGTTGCGGTCGTAGTGGTCCGCATAGCTGGAAGACTTACCCAGTTGCGAGTCTTCAGGCTGGTGGTGGGTGGGGTTGTTCATGGCAGGTTAAACAAATTCACGTTGACGCAGCCACTTGGTGGCCACCCATTTTTCACCTTCCAACACCGGGGCGCCGCCATGCAGCGTTTTGCTGGCCGGATGCGGCTGGTCGTAACCGAAGAACACGGCGTGGCCGCGCTGCGGACTCACTTCCAGCCCGATGTCGGGGAAGGTGGTGCCGCCGCCACGCACGGGGCTGTTCAGGTACATCAGCAACGTGCCCAGGCGTTGGCCGCCACGCTGCAGAATGCGGGGCGTGCCGGGCTGGTTGGGGTCGAAGTAATCGTAGTGCGGCTTGTACTGGGCACCAGGCGGGTAATGCAGCACCTGCAGGCCCTCGCCGTTTTCCTGTGGCCAGTTCAACAGACGGGCAATGCGCGCCTCGATGCGCTCCACCAGCCCGGTTTCACCCCGGCGGAAGAACATGCCACTGCTGGTGCGGTCGGCATTCAACTCCTCCCCGCCGGTGCGCTCCTGCACCGTCAACGAACGCTGCATGCGCGGGCGTGCCGTGGCAATCAAATCCTCACACTCCTGAGGCGACAAAAAGTTGCCCAGCAGCACCAGGCGCGGCAGCCTCAGGCTCACCAGCACATCCACCACCGTGTCGCCCAAGTCGATCTGGCGCGGTTGCCCGGCCAAGTTCGGCTGCGGTGCATGTGCTGTAAGCGGGGCCATGGTGGGACAAGGGCTCGCTCAGGCCTTGCCTTCGCGGCGGAACACCAGGCGGTCGGGCTCAGACGCAGCGGGCACGTACTGGTAACCCTCCAGGTCAAAGCCCTGCAACTGCTCCACCCGGTGCACGTTGTGCTGCACGGCATAGCGCACCATCAGGCCACGGGCGCGCTTGGCCATGAAGCTGATGACCTTGTACTTGCCGCCCTTGAATTCCTCGAACACACACGTCACCACGCGCGGTTTCAGTGCCTTTTTGTCGACGGACTTGAAGTATTCCTCGCTGGCCAGGTTCACCACCACCGGCACGGTTTCGGCGGCGGCACGCTGGTTCAAATAATCGGCAATTTGCGTACCCCAGAACTGGTACAGGTTCTTGCCCTTGGGCGTGGCCAGCCGGGTGCCCATTTCCAGGCGGTAGGGCTGCATCAGGTCCAGCGGGCGCAACACGCCGTACAGGCCGCTGAGGATGCACAGGTGCTGCAGCCAGGCCAGCGCGGCTTCGTCCAGCGTTTTGGCGTCAAGGCCCTCGTACACGTCGCCATTGAAAGCCAGCACCGCCTGCTTGGCGTTTTTGGCGGTGAACTTGGGCCGCCAGGCTTGGTAGCGCGCCACGTTCAGGCCAGCCAGCTGGTCGCTCAGGTCCATCAGCGTGGCAATGTCTTGCGGGGTTTTGTCGCGCAGGACGCCAATCAGTTCGGTGGCCTGCGGCACGAACAGCGGCTGGGTGTGGGTGGCGGTGTGCGCCGGGGTTTCGTAATCCAGCGCCTTCGCGGGAGACAATAGGAACAACATGCTCGACATCCTTTACCTGGACGATTATCTGGCATCGGTGAACAAACCGCCGGGCCTGCTGGTGCACCGCACCGGGCTGGACGCCGGCGAAACCCGCTTTGCCCTGCAACTGCTGCGCGACCAGTTGGGCCGCCCTGTGTGGCCGGTGCACCGGCTGGACAAAGGCACCAGCGGCGTGCTGCTGTTTGCCTTGAATGCCGACGTGGCCCGTGCCCTGGGCCAAGCCTTTGAACAAGGTGAAGGCCTGCGCAAAACCTACCACGCCGTGGTGCGCGGCTGGCCACCCGAGCAAGGCCACATAGACCACCCGCTGCGCCGAATGCCCGACGACATGCGCACCCAGCGCGAAGAAGTTCAGCCGGCCGAAACCCGCTACCGCACGCTGGAACGGTACGAGCTGCCGCTGCCGCAAGGGGACTTTGCGCAAACCCGCTGCGCGCTGGTGGAACTGGAACCGCTGACCGGCCGACGCCACCAGTTGCGCCGGCACATGAAGCACATCAGCCACCCCATCATGGGCGACGCCACGCATGGCAAGGGGGCGCTGAACCGCAGCGTGGCAGGGTTATTGGGAGTGCAGCGGCTGTGGCTGCATGCCAGCCGGTTGGAGGTGCGGCACCCGGTGAGTGGGGAAGCGTTGTGTGTTGAGGCAGGATTGGGGGTTGAGTGGGAAGCTTGGCGGGGTCGGCCATATTGAAACTGACGCACAACATCTGAAACACACACTTCTTACCCCAAATCCCCCACCAGCGAATTCAATGTTTCTGGAGCCACCCCCACCCGCTCCGTGTAATACGGGTGGTCACACCCCAGCATCACCGCAGCCCCCGCTCTCAGCGCCTGCCGCATTGCCGCCGTCAGCTCAAACCGCAGAAAATGCACCGCAGCGGTCTTCTGCTCATCTTCGCGCTGCAAGTCCTCGTCCGCAATGGCGTACACGCACGGTTGACCGGCCACTTCCACGTACATGCGGCTGGCCACGCCGCGTAAATGCGTCAGGGCCTGCTCGCGTGCCACGGCGTCGGGGTAGCCAATCAGCAGGGTGGCTTTCCAGTTGTGGCCGTCGGGCACCAGCGGGGCGTAGGCGTCAATCTCGTCTTGTATGCCTTGCGGGTCGAACACCTTTTCCACGCGCAGCATTTCCTGGATCTGGTAGCGCATGGTGCGCTCGTCCTCGAACTGCACGCTGAAGTGTTGACCCAAATGCACGGTGCGCAGGCGGCGGTACGCCATCAGCTCGGCTTTGTGCACGGGGCGCCAGCGGCTGTAGGCCTCCAGCGTCATCAAGCTGTCGGCGGTGATCTTCCCAGTCAGTTGCACAGCGGGCTCAGTCTTCCAGCTCGCTCAGGGCGCGCTGGTAGCGGGTGGCGTGGGAACGCTCGGCCTTGGCCAAAATCTCGAACCAGTCGGCAATGTCCTCAAAACCTTCATCGCGCGCGGTTTTGGCCATGCCGGGGTACATGTTGCTGTACTCGTAGGTTTCGCTGGCTATGGCGGAAGCCAGGTTGTCGCGCGTGGTGCCTATGGGCAGACCGGTGATGGGGTCGCCCGACTGTTCAAGGAATTCCAGGTGCCCCAGGGCGTGGCCGGTTTCGCCTTCGGCAGTAGAACGAAACAGAGCAGCCACATCAATCTGGCCCTCAATGTCGGCCTGGCCTGCAAAGTACAGGTAACGGCGGTTGGCTTGGGCCTCACCCGCAAAGGCTTTTTTGAGGCATTGCTCGGTTTGGGTCCCTTTCAGTACAGGGTGCATGGCGTTTCTCCCGGCTATGGCTGTTCACCATCGGCATTATCGCGGCGCACGGCACGGCAGCCCCCTCTGCCCGAACAAACTCAACGCCGCTGGCTGCGGGTGGGCAATGCGTCGGGGGTGAACACCAGGGGTGAAAACACGCTGTTCTTGGACCACAAACCGGACCCTGGGTCGCCCAAATGGCTTACCAGCGCATACAGGCCGGAACTCAGGTCGTACCCCCAGTAAGTAATGGCTACAGGAGTTTGCTCGTCGTACAGTTGCACGGATGACAGGAACTGGCCCCGCGCCAGACGGCCTGCCGCATCAAAACCATCACTCATGCCAGCCCCGCTCCAGTCTTCGTCGAAGTAGTACATGCGACGCGACACGGTGTGGCTTTTGCCCGGCTTGAGCGTGGCCTCCACCACCCAGACGCGGTGCAGTTCCCAACGCACAAAATTGGGGTTGAGGTATTGCGGTGTAAGCAGTGCCTTGGACGTGGAGCCGAAGCTGAGCGCGTAGCCGTTGTAGGGGATGAGCATCTCACGCTTGCCCAGCAACTTGTAGTCGAACATGTCCAGCGCACCCTGGAAGAGGTACACCTCGTCGTAACTCATGACCCCGCCCTGGGAGGCCACGGGGGTGGCATAGGACACATCGGGCGCAACCCGTGTGCGGCGCGTGGCGGCAGAATAGGTCCAGGCCCGGCGCGGTTGCGCCACCGGGTCCAGGGTGTCGTTGTACAGCGTGGCATTGCCCACGGCTTGCGCTGGCCCAATGAAGTCATACACGGACTGCGAGAAGTAATTGCCCGCCTTGCGGGTGTCATCGGCGCTTTGGGCGGGATCTTGGTAGAGGGATTGCCAGTCCACCCGCAAGGCACCGGAATTCACCGCCAGCCCGGCCGGTGTCACGTACCAGTTGCGACCGGTGTACTGGTAGCCCAGACCGTTGTAGCGCAACAAGTGGTTCCACATGGCTTCGTGCCCCGTCTTGGGCATGGGAAACGGCACCCCGCCATGGGCGTCCTCCAGGGTCACGCCTGCGTTGGTGGTTTTGGCCCGTGTGGCGTTCTTCCGGGTGTTGTCCAGTACCCAGTCTGGGTAAGCCACGCTGCGCCGGCTGGGGTACACGTCCATGCGGTAGCCAGGGTAGCGCTTGAACAGGGCCTTGGCGGTTTCAGACAACCGGGGCGCATGACGGTCTGCCGTTTGTGCCGTCACGGAATAAAGCGGTTTGTCTGCTGCGAAAGGGTCCACCCAACGGCCCGACCCTTTTTGAAAACCCGCAGGCTGGGTGCTGACGGGCAAACCGCCGGTGTATGGAGGAATAGAGCCGTCGGCATTGCCGGCCCTTTCCGCACCGAATGGGGTCAGGCTGCTGCCCAGTTGCGCCACTTCCGCCGCGCTCAGTGCCGCCCAGGACAGCGCAGGCACCCCGGAGAGCAGCAACCCCGCCGTTACCCATGCCGATGACCAGGAGCGCAACCGTTGGACAAGTTTCATCTGTGACATGCTCAAAACGCCGTTTGGAACGTGAGAGACAACCAACCCTTGTCTTTGTAGGGCGCGCCCAGTATGCGCGAACCATAGGGGGATGTGGCATCAACCGCTACTTTTTGCCCGTACCCGTTGTAGGACAGGTCGATCTGGTGCCGTGCTTGCACTTTGGCCGTCAACCCCACCTTCCAGGTCACTGCGCCTTCGCTGCCACCACCGTTGGTGGGCGCATTGCCGCGCAGTCCCGCACCGTAAAACACGGGCATTTCCAGATCGACTCCCGGCAGCACCTGCAGCCAAACCGGGGTAAACGCCAGAAACGCGCCCACATAGCTGCCGTTGGCACACCCTTTGAGCAAGGTTTGGGTGGAACAAGACGCCAAAGTGGCGGCAGAGCGGTAAAGTTCCGGGTGGCTGGTGACCTTGTCAAGCCCAGACCACGCCAGTTCCCCCGACACCGTGGCCGAGTCGTACAGCCGCGATGGCCCCAGCGCCAGCACGCCATTGAGCAAAGCATGCCAAGTGTTGCCGCGTGCACCTTCGTAGGTGTCCAGGGCGCTGTGGGCGGTGTCACTGGTCAGCGGCGCGTTTATGCGGCGCGACACTTCCGCGCCCAGCGCCACACCGCCTACATTCTTGGCCAGGCTGACGCCCCACAGGCCGATGCCGCGCGCGTACACAGCCCGCGTGGCGCCTTGTGTATACACCTGGGCCAGCCAGCCCGCCTTGTCGTCGAAACGGCGGGCGTACACACCCAACGTACCGTCCAGCCACATAGGTCGCCACTTGAGCGCCAGCCCCCAGTCCCCCGCCCGGCCTTCCTGCGCTGCCGCCCGGTTCACGTTAGGCCCCATCAGCACCGCATCGGCCACGCCAAAAAATGTGCCGCCCTCGGGCACGCGGTTCGGCCGCCACTCCAGCAGGTACTGGCCCAGCAGCGCCAGTTCGGGCGTCAACTGCGCCTCCAGCGACAGTTGGTGGATAGGCAGTGCCGTTTCTTTGGCCGAGACGCCCGGATTGGCCACGGCCTTCATGCCATCCACGGGCGTTTGTCCATAGGTGATGGCGTGTGTGCCGCCAAACAGCGATTCGCCCCACACCACCGCATGCCGCCCGGCTTTGACGCTCCAGGCGGTGTCGCTGACGGCCCAGTTGGCAAACACAAAAGCGTCCAGAAACTCGCCAGACGGCCCACGGTAGTAGCGGCGCACATAAGGCGTGAACTGGTTGTTCGCGTAGCTGGGGGCCGCACTGGGCAAAGCCACCGGATTGGAGCGCCCCTGGCCGCCATAAGCACCGTCGAACCACGCCGCCGCACTGACACGCAAGCCCATGCCGTCGCGCCAGAGCCAGTCCATTTCACCCAGCCAATCCACACGCTGTGCAATGGCGTCGTGGCGGTCGAACAGCGCATCGCCCTGGTCCACCGACCCGTTGTTGGCAATCAACGGGTCGGGCTGCTGCATGCGCCAGGCGTGCTGGTAGCGCAAGGTATTGCGCACTGAAATCGGGGCGCTTTCAGCAATGAAGTTACCGTCCTCTGCTGCGTCTTCCAGTGTGCCTTGTGCTACCGCGCCCGCGGCCCACAGCAATGCCCCCGCGGCCAGGCCATGGATCAACCAGGTTCTCACACAGGCACCTTCCGTGCCAACAGACCAGCCACCTCGTCGGCTGGCAGTGGCCGCGCCAGCAAGTAACCCTGTACTTCGTCGCACCCCAGGTCTTGCAGTATCTGGAGCTGCTCCGAACTCTCCACGCCCTCAGCAATCACCTGCATGCCCAGGCTGTGTCCGAGCACCACCACCGCACCGGCAATGGCCCGGTAATCCGGATCTTGGGCAATGGTGTCGATGAAAGATTTGTCGATTTTGAGCCGGTCGATAGGGAAGCGTTTCAGATAACTCAGACTGGAATAGCCAGTGCCAAAATCGTCCACCGCAATCTGAATACCCCGGTACTTGAACTCGTGCATGACATCAAGAACGTATGCACTGTCACCCGCCAGCAGGCTTTCGGTAATTTCGATTTCCAGTACGTCTCCGGTAAGGCCTGTGTCGTGCAAGGCTTGTTCCACCGTTGCCGTGATGTTGCGTTGGTTGAATTGACGCACAGACACATTGACGCTGATCCGCACCGGCGACAACCCCTCATCTTGCCAAGCGCGGGCTTGGCGGCACGCTTCGCGAATCACCCAAGTGCCTAAAGCATCGATCAAACCGGTGGATTCCGCCATCGGGATGAACTCGGCCGGCGCTACCGGCCCCAACTCAGCACTGCGCCACCGCAACAGGGCCTCCAGTCCCACAAGCCGCGAGCCTTGGATGTCGAACTTGGGCTGGTAGTGCAACTGGAATTCACCGTGTTCCATGCCCTTGCGCATCGCGTGCTCCAGTACCAGGCGCCGCATGGCCGCCTGGTTTCCCTGCTCCGATGCAAAGCTGAAATTGTTGCGCCCCATCTCCTTGGCCTGGTACATCGCCGCATCGGCGGCCTTCAGCAGGCTGTCGAAAGTCTGACCGTCTTTGGGACACAGACTGATGCCGATACTGGGAGTGACGACGAGTGAGTGTCCGTTGATCACGCAAGGCCGCGACAGCTCTTGCAACAGTTTGTTCGCCACGCGTGCCGCAGCAGTGGCATCGGCACCAGGCAGCACAATCAGGAATTCATCCCCGCCCAGTCGGCCCACGGTGTCCGTATCGCGCACGGTTTGCACCATGCGTTGCCCGAATTCGATCAGCAAACCATCGCCCACGCTGTGCCCCAACGAATCGTTGATGGTCTTGAAACGGTCCAAGTCCACGAACAGCACAGCCAGGGGTGTTTTCTCGCGCAAGCACATGACCAGATGCCGCTCCACCCGGTCGCGCAGCAAAGCGCGGTTGGGCAAATCGGTCAATGAGTCGCGGTAGGCCAGCCGGGAGATGCGAGCCTCGAATTCCTTTTGCCGGGTGATGTCGGCCGACATGCTCAGGAAATGGGTAGGAACACCATCTGGGCGCCGCACCACCGACACCGTGGTCAGGCTGGGATAAATCTCGCCGTTTTTGCGCCGGTTCCACAATTCGCCCTGCCAGAACCCGGCCGCCATCACCTGTTGCCACATTTCGCGGAAAAACGCCGCGTCGTGCCGCCCCGAGGCCAGCAAACGGGGATTGCGTCCCGTGACTTCTGGCGCACTGTAACCATTCACATCAGTAAAAGCCCGGTTGACCGTGACAATGTCGCCCTGGCGGTCGGTGATGATGATGGCGTCACGGCTGTTGTCGAACAACAGCGCGGTCATGCGCAGATGGTCTTCGGTGGCATGCCGCTCGGTGATGTCGGTCACCGTCCCTATGAGCCGTGCCGCCGCGCCATTGGCACTCCAAGCCACCACTGCGCCGGTCCAACTCAGCCAACGGTGCACCCCAGTGGGTGACACATACTCGCCATCCATGCCAAAAGTGGGTTCCTTCGGCGGCCAGGTGTGGCTGGCCAGCCATGCATCATGAACACTGGCCAGCGCCGCCACATAACTGTCCACGGGCATGGTCACTGCTTGCTCGGGCAAGCCCAGTAATTTGGCATACACCGCGTCGATGTGCGCACTCTGACTCACGAAATCAATTTCATAAGTTCCCTGGTGCGAAACCATCAAGGCCAGGCGCAAGCGTTCTTCGTTGTCCTGCAGCCGCGCCTCCGCCAGCTGGCGCTGGCGTTCACGCTCAAAATTGTCCAGCGCGAACGAAATGTCTTCTGCGATTTCATCCACCAGCGTGATGAGGTCATCGGAGAAATAATTTTCTTCCTCGGCCAGCAACACCAGCACAGCCACGGTACGGCCATCCTGTTTAATGGGGGTGCCCAGCAACGCCCGCCCTCCCAGCTGACGCACGTTGTCATGGAACGCACGGTGCTGGTCTTCGTTCAGGTAGGCATTGCTGATCTGGCGCTCCCCTTGCAGCAGCACCTGCAGCGACAGGGAGTTTTGGGCATCGGCTGCATCCAGCCTCATTCTTGCCACATCGCGGCGGACCAAATCGGGGTCCTTGGCCACGACACCTTCCAAAGTCACCCGTTGTTTATCCCGGTCGGCCACGATCACCCAAGCGCCAATGAAGCCCCCCACGTCATGGGCCACCCGGCACACCTCGGGGTACAGGGTGTGCGTGTCCTTGCTGTGCACGATGGCACTGTTGATCTCGCTCAACGTGGCATACAGGCGCGACAGGTGCTCAATCTTGCGAGCGTGCTCACGTTCGGCGGTGATGTCTTCCATCGTACCGACGCAGCCCGTGACACGGTTGTCGGCGTCGAGCATAGGCATCAAACGGGTGTTGACCCAGCGCACCTGGCCACCCACCATCAGCCGATGGACGGTGACGACCAAACGGCGTTCGTTGATACACAGCATGAACGCTTGCTGCTGTTGCTGCTTGTCTGCGTCTGTCAGCCGCTCACTGCTTCCCAAAGTCACACCCGTGTGCACTGGGTCATACCCCAGCAACTCGGTCAGCTGGGTATTCGAGTACGTGGGTTTGCCCGCCAAATCGACCTGGAAAATCCCCACCGGAGTGGCATCCACCAGCGAGGCATACAACTGCTGGCTCTCGGTCAGGGCTTTGACGCGGCGGTGTTCCTCGGACTGGTCGCGGAACACCAGCACAACGCCGATGAGTTCACCGTCATCGGTCAGCCGGATGGGTGCGCCACTGTCGGCAATCGGGCGCACCGCACCATCGCGGCCGATCAACAGGGTGTGGTTGGCCAAGCCCACGATGCGTCCTTCACGCAGCACGTGGGCCACCGGGCTCTCCACAATGCCACCCGTGGCTTCATTGACGATGTGGAACACCTCTTCAACCGAACGGCCCAGGGCATCGTGCTGACTCCATTCTGTGAGCACCTCTGCCACGGGATTCATCATGGTGACACGGCCACGGGCATCCGTGGTGATCACGCCGTCACCGATGCTCTGCAACGTCACCCGCAGATTCTCTTTGCTGCGTGCCATCGCAGCTTCACTGTCTTGCAGCTCCTGCACCATGCGTTCGATGGAGCTGGCCATCCGATTGAACCCCTCAATCGAGGTCCGCAACTCGGAGCTGCCCGCAGGCGTCAAGCGAACAGCCAGATGACCTTGTCCGAGGGAGCGGGTACCAGCCGCCAGCATGCCCAGTGGCCTCAGGCCATTGCGCAACACGATAAATATCCCCGTCAACACCAACAGGAAGGTCAACGCGTAGAACAACAACTGCCGTTGGGTATACCGCCAGGTGGTGTTGATGGTCGGGTGCGGCGACAGTCTGAGAGAAATAATGCCGTAATACTCACCCTCTACCATCAGAGGGCGTGTAGCGGTCACAGGCTGTGTGCCGCACCAGCGCGCAAACCACAAAGGGGCGGTGAGAGGCGCGGGCGTATCCTGTTGAAAATCCACTGCATCGGTCACATCGCGAAACCCTACGCTCACCACCCAAGCCGAACGCCGGTATTCGTCCAAAGCCTTGACCACGTACTGGGCATTGCGCGATGCCAGCGCTGGCGACAAAACCATGCCAAGGTTGTTCAATTCCTGTGCAAGCTTGTTGTCCACCTCCGACTGAACATCGCGCGCAGCTTGCTGAACGATCAACACCAGCGTGAACACTGTGGTCAGGGCAAAGGCCAGTACCACCAGGATCAACAGCCTTGACAAAAGCGACAACCGGCTCCACAGGCCTTGGAACAAACGCAAGATCATCCTTTCGCGACCATCACAGTGGACCTGACTGCGGCAATTGGCTCAACCACGTTCTCCCGGGTATTCAAGACGCGCAAGGAATTGGGCGGGGCACCGCCTGAGCCCATCAAGACAAGATGCACCTGCTTTGCCGTTTGTTGTTGTTGGAATAGGCTGTTTCTGCGAATAATAGCGCAATCTTTTTGGACTGCAGCGCCTCTGTAGCCCCCTGCCCTGCAAAACACCGCCGGGCTGGATGCCAAGATAACCTGCACATCCAATGCAGAAAAGAGGTAGATGACCATGCGCCACAGTGACCAAGACCATTTCCGCAGTTGCATTGCCTTGGAACGGCATCTCGCACAGTTGCTGGGTTACCACCAGATCGAGGAATGCTACGAAAGCATGGGCACCTTGTGGAGTGGGGCACAGGCTTTGCCTGCCTGGACGCGCGACTGGGCGGCATGCGGCCCGCTGCTGGCCCAGCACAGCATCCCGCTTCACTTTGAGCCAGACCACGCAGACATCGGCGCCAGCCGGGTGTATTTCACCGAACACCCGAATCCTGACCGGGCACTGATGTTCGGGATCGTCAAGGAAACGATCCGACGGCTGGAACATCCGTTGCGAACGTGAATCCCACGGCGGCGGGCACCCCGTAAAATCCCCTGGTTCTACGCAGCCTTGACCGACACCCGCCGGTGCCGCTCCAGGTCGCCCCGGTTTCCCCCTTCACGCTACCCGCCATGACCGACACCGTCGCCCAACCCGGCCTGCAGTCCCTGTCCAAATCGTTCGAACCCGCCGCCCTGGAAGCCCAGTGGGGCCCCGAATGGGAAAAGCGCGGCTACGGCGCGGCTGGCTTCCGTGGCACGGGCGCCCCGCAAGCGCAAGCACCGTCCTTCTGCATCCAGTTGCCACCGCCCAACGTGACCGGCACGCTGCACATGGGCCACGCCTTCAACCAGACCATCA